>CAYJCB010000017.1:0-5988 GCA_964368615.1 uncultured Halomonadaceae bacterium
AGTAGGTTTTCTAGCACAGGTTTAGCTAGGTCGTAAGCCCGCATTTCTATGTAAGCATTGGCTATTAACAACTCTAATCGCGCTTTTTCTTTGCCTTCTAGTTTATCTGCCATCTTTTGCCAAGCGGTGACTGCTGCTTGCCAATTGCCTTGGCTAAAATGCCAATCGCCTAAACGCTGCCAATCATGTGTTGCTTGGGTGAATTGGGCTAGGCGTTCTAGTGCTTGCTGGGTGGCTGGTTGATTGCTGGTTTGCAGCCAAGCTTGGCTGGCGTATTGGTGCAGCTTTAAGTTTTTAGGCGCAGCGGTTAATAGCTGTTCAAAAATAGCCGCAGCGCGTAATGGCTGTTGGTCGGCTAATAAACGCCTTGCTAGTTGCAGCGTTTCTTTAGGGTTTAAGTGCTGACCAGCGTAAGCCAATTCTAGGGTAACTAGGGCTTGTTTATCCATTCCAGCCAATAATTGCAGTTGCGCTAATTGCTGCCAAAGTTGGCTTTTTTCAGGCGCTAAAGCCAGCCGTTGGCGTTGCAGTTCGGCAGCTTTTAACCACTTTTCTTGGCGTTGATAAATTGCCACACCAAGGCTTAGCCAAGAATCTGGTTGGCGCACTTTTAAGGCAGCAACTAACCAAGGTTCTGCTGCTTGCCAGCGTTCTAATTGTGCCAGCAGTGCCGCACGTAAATACAGGGCTTCGGCTTTAGGTGGTTCTTTTTGCTGTTCTTGTTGTTGCCACCAAATTTCTAGCTGATTAAGTGCTGCTTGGTATTCGCCTTCGCCCGTTAGCAAATGCACCAACAGCCAGCGGGTGGCTTGTAAGCTGGGTGTGTCTAAAAATTCAGCATCTTTGTTTATCACTGCTTTAAGTTGCGCTAGGGCTTTTTTAGTTTCGTTCTGCTGTTGATAAATCTGCGCTAAAGCACGCGCTACAAAAGCACGCACAAAGGCTTGCTGTTTAGGCGAACCTTTATCTTGTTGAAAAATTTCTTCGCCTAAAATAATGGCGGCTTGTTTAGAGGCGGTTTCTGAATCTTCGTTTAAGAAGGCACTCATTTTATGCAGTTGCTGATAGTGTGCAGGCGTTAGCGCCACGCTTTCAGCTTGCGCTGTTGCACAAAGAATTAGGCTAAACAACAAGCAGCTAGCTAAAACTAAACGCTTCATCTTCCACCTTCTAAGCGAAACTCTAAACGCTGTTTAAGTTGACGGTTAGTGCCGTTGCTGAGTTCAAAAGCAGCAAAGCGCCAACGCGCAATGGCACGCATGGCTTCACGTTCAAATAAATGTTGAGGCTCGGCATCTACAACCCGTATTGTGTCACGAATAACCTGCCCTTTAGCGTCCACTTCAAACACCAGTTCTACCCAGCCTTCTTGCCGTCTTGCCATAGCGCGGCGTGGGTAGTTGGGCGCTTCACGGTAGACAGGCACATCGGCGCTGGTGTCTATGCCTAGGTTTTGTAGGCTGGGCATGGCGGCTGTGTCTAGTCCGGTATCAATCGAAGGCAAAGGCATATTTAACGCGGCATCGCTGGTATTTACCAAGGCAAAATCACTGCGGCTGGCGCTGCTGGTTGCTTGGGGTTGCACATCGGCAGGCGGTGGTGGAGGGGGTGGCGGCGGTGGTGGTTTAAGCGTTTCTATTTCAGCATCACCCGCCACTTGCACCCAGTTTAAAGCTAGGCGTGAATTTTTTTCGCTTAAACCGTTGCTAGGCCCTTGAATAATAAAGCCTAAACCTGCAAATAATGCCAGCGACAAACCCAAGGCTAGTGGCAGTAATAAAATTTGCAGGGTGCGTTGTACAAGGACAGATTGCATCGTTTTCTCCAGCAGATTACGGCTGTGCTGCGAGGGCGATTTTATCCACACCCGCTTGGCGCAGCTTATCCATGACTTCCACCAAACGCCCCGACTTTGAAGCCTTGTCGGCTTGAATGACGACGCTAGATTGTGGGCGTTCGGCTTGCAAACGCGCCACCACTGGTCCAATCGCTGTTAATGCCAGCGGTTGTTTATCGACCCAAACTTCACCTTCGCTAGTAATCGCAATTAAAATACTGGCTTGAGATTGCACTTCAGCAGTGGAAGCTTGCGGCGGATCGACTTCAATGCCGCTTTCGCGTACAAAACTGGTGGTGACAATAAAAAAGATGAGCAGAATAAACACCACGTCCAACATGGGCGTTAGGTTAACTTCGGTATCGTCCTGCTCTTGATTTAATAAGCTGCTTCTACGCACAACTAGACTCCAAAAGGCATTTAATAACAGCGTTGTTTTAATGACCCTGCAGGGTTTTACGCGCCCTACGTTGCCAAAAGCTAAGAAAAAACATACCCAGTAAAACCACCGCCATGCTGGCAAACGTTGGCAAAATGGCACGGGCTATCCCAGAAGACAAACGCCTTGGGTCAGCGGCTCCGCCAAGGCTAAGGCCATCAAATACCAGCATCATGCCAGTCACTGTGCCAGTTAAACCTAGCAAGGGCGTAATAACGACTAACGCTTTCAACAGCGGTAAACCCTTTTCTAACTGATTCATGGCAAGCAGATGTTCAGCGTGGCGTTGCAATAACGGGCGCTGGCTGCTGCTGGCTGGCAGCCAAGTTAAACTGGGCCAACTTAACCAGCGTTGCATAAATAAGTAGATTTGCAGCAGGGCAACCACAAACAACAGCCACATAATAGGGCCGCCCTGCTCCATTAGGGTTAAGAACCCTGTCATTGGTTAAAGCTCGGCTGGCTAAGCAGTTTAGCTAACGAAGCAGAACTTTCAGCTTCTAAAATTCGCGCTAACTTGCGTGAACGACCTTGCAACAATAGGTGAGCCAGCAGCAGCGGTACCGCAGTTAACAAACCTAAAACCGTGGTAACTAAGGCTTGCGAAATGCCCGAAGCCATCATTGCTGGGTCGCCTGTTCCAAATAAAGTAATCGCTTGGAAAGTGGCAATCATGCCTGTTACCGTACCTAGTAAGCCTAATAAAGGAGCCATAGCAGCCAGTAATTTAACCAGTGCTAAGCCTCTTTCTAACGCTGCGGATTCTCTTACTAACAATTCATCAAGGTTAGCTTCGAGTGCTTCAGGCGCTAATTGCTTTTGTTGAATGCTGGCAATGTTCATACCTGTAAGGATTCTGCCTAAGGCATTTTTTGAGTTTAAATCTTGCGGTTTTGCCAGCTGCTTAACCACACGGCGTTGTTCAAGCCACAAGCGCAGCGATTGTACAAAAGCCACTAATAAACCCGCGATGCCTAACACAATAATTAAATAGCCCACAAAACCACCTTGCTTAACCCTTTCTAGTAAAGAAGGTTGGCGGCTGTGCAGTTCTAACGTCAGCCCACGCGCTGGGTCTAGCGTTACTGTGGGGCTAGTGCCTTCAATAAACGCTTGGTTAGTGGCGATTAGGCTGTTTGGCTGCCTTAACCATAACGAAGGCAAGGCTTCAGCATCTAGGCGCAGCACCCCTTGTGGGTTCATTAGCTGTAAATCACCCAAGCGGGTTAGCTTAGAGGTTTCTACCAAACCCGTTGGACTAACCCAAGGCGCTGCATAATTAACCACTTGGCTAGTGGCTAACCAACTCTGCTGCAAGGCTTGCCAAAGCTGATAAAAATCTGCAATCAGCGGTAAGCGTTCTTCGGTTTGGCTAGGTTTGGCAAAAGCCAATAATTCGGGGTATTGCTGGCTGTAACGCGCATTGGTTAGCAAGCCAAAAAGGTTAGATTTTTCTTCACGGTAAACAGCAAACACTTCACCCAAGGCAGTGGAACGCAGCTGTAAGCGTTGCTGAGTTTCTTGTAGCTGGGCTTCTAGTTTTTCTTGGTCGATTTCTAATTGCTTACGCGCTTGTTCGGCACGTTTTAACGCTTGTTTGGCTGCTGTTAAAGCCTTGGCTTGTGCTTGGGTTTCTTGGCTGTTGAGTTGCAAACGCGCTTCTTCTTCTAGCTTACGTTCCACACCCTTGTGCTGGGTTTGTTTAAGCAGCTGCTGCCAATAATCTTCGGGCAAAGCATTTTTAGAAGGCGATTCCGCAAAACTGTAGCTAGATAAAATAAGCGTAAAAAATAAGCAGGTTAATAAGGTGATGAGCTTGTTCATTAGTGGTTAGCCTCAACAGCAGTTATCGCCGCTTCACGCAAAGGCACTGACAGGGGTAACGATAAAAATTCAGGCAAGCCCCTTTCTTCGGCTAGGGATAAACCACGCAGCACTTCTTGGCGTTCGTTGCGGTTTAATGTTAGCCAAGTATTTTGTTCAGCAGACCAATAGCCACCGCTTTGTTCATCTTCCGACAAATAATAAAGACCAATTCGACCCACGCGCAGCAGGGTATAACGCTGCTTGTCTGCTGTTGCAGATAACTGTAAAAACTCTTGGCTGATTTCTAAAGAACGGCCTTGTTCCACTTCGTTACGGTAGGTGGTTAACAGTTGGCGCAGTTTTTCAGCATGGCTAACATCGACACGGCTAAGTAGGTTGTGCAGGCTTTTTACTTTAAACAGGCGTTCGTCTTGCTTAAAAGGCAGGTCGTATTGAATAAATTCGCCAAGGCGTTGCGCCATTTGTTGTAGCAGCGGTTCAAGTTGTTCGCGCGTGGTATCTAGGCTGGCGAGTTGTTCTTCAAGGCTGGTAATTTGTTCACGCAGGCGATTATTCCATTGCCCTTGTTGTTGGTTGTAGGCTTCTAGCAAAAGCAGTTCACGCTGTACTTGTAGCCATTCTTGAAAATCGGCTTGGCGTTTACTGTCTAGCTTTTCGATTTGTTGTTGAATATTGACTGCCATTTTTTGGGTTGAAGTTTCAACTTGTCGGGCAGGTGTGTCGGGTTGAGCTTGCAGCGGTGCAGCTAAAAAAATAGCAGCAAGCACAGCACTTAGGCTGGCAAGTTTTTTATACATATTAAGGCAGTCCGTTAATTAAAATGCGGGCCAGCATTTAACTAACCCGCAGAGGTGTTGCTGATTTTTATGAATGCTTAAATAAGACCTGCACGGCGTAGCAAGGCTAGCGTACCTTCTAGGTCGTTTAGTTTATCTAGGTCAATACTTGGGCTGGCTTTAACTGCTTTTTCGTAGGTAGCGCCGTGAGTATTGTGCGTAACACCTTGGATAACAGCATACTCGTTCACTTCTAAAGTAAAGTATTCTTGTGCTTCTTTAGAGGTTAAGAAACGCAGCAATGCAATGGCGTTTTTTTGGTTGCTGCTAGATTTAAGCACACCAGCACCCGCTACGTTCATTAGGTTGCCAATGTCGCCATTTTTGAAAAAATCTTGTTTAACTGGGAATTTAGCATCGACTTTAGTAAAGCGTGGTAGGTAGTAGTTGTTCACTAAACCGTAATCAATTTCGCCATCGGCAATGCCTTCAAGCTGTGTACCGTTGTTGCGGTAAGTTTTAGCCTTGTTCTCTTTCATGCCATTAAGCCATTCAAGCGTGCGCTCATCGCCATGTTCAACCCGCATAGCGGTAATGAATGACTGGAAAGAACCGTTGGTGGGTGCCCAACCAACACGGCCTTCAAAATTCTTTTTAGTTAAATCGAAGACGCTTTTTGGGTGTTCTTTTTTAGGCGCACGTTCTGAAGAGTAAACAAATAAACGTGCACGACCGCTGGTGGCAATCCAGTTGCCCGTTACGCTTTTGTAAATGTTGGGAAGTTTTTCATAAATATCGCTAGGTAATTTAGCCAGCAAACCAGCCTTGCTTACCGCACCCATTGCACCGGCATCTTGCCCCCAAAATACATCGGCAGGGCTGCGCTTGCCTTCTTCTTGCAACAGAACCGCAAGTTGAGCTGTGTCGCCATAACGTACTTGTACTTTGATGCCAGTTTCTTTTTCAAACTCTTTCAGCACAGGTTGTACTAAAGATTCACCACGGCCTGAATAAAGCGTTAAGGTGGTTGCAGAAACAACGGGTGCTACAAGTAACGTGCCTATAATTGCTAGGGGTGCAAAGATGCTTTTACGCATGGGGCTATCCTT
>CAYJCB010000017.1:6088-21840 GCA_964368615.1 uncultured Halomonadaceae bacterium
TAAACCAAGTGTGGTTTAAATTGGTTTACCAATTGGCGGAAGGCTTTAGGGTTGGTTATTAACAAGCGGCCTTCGCGGTCTAGCGTAGGAGCGCCCGTTAAATCACCGTACAAACCACCTGCTTCTTTTAAAATTAACAAGGCTGGCGCTAGTTCTGTTTCATCAGCACCTAAGAAGATGCCAGCATCTAGCTGACCTGCAGCAATCGCGCAAATATCTAAGGCAACACAACCGCTGGCAACCATGTCTTGTACGCCCAAGTTAGGCACTAGGTTTGCGTAAACACCCATTAACTGTTCGCGCATATTGCTAGGCGGTAATGGGAAGGCAATTGTGGCTTGTTCGGCTTTCCAGCCAGAAATAACCCGAATACGGCGGCCATTTAGCGTTGCACCACGACCACGGCTGGCAATAAATTCTTGCTCAGTGGCTGGGTTGAAAATAATCACGTGTTCTAGTTTGTCGCGCAAAAAAATCGCAACAGAAATACCGTAAGAAGGGTAGGCACGGCCAAGGTTTTCATAACCTAGCAGCGGATTCACTGCCCAAGTCATTTCGCCGCTGCCTTTAAGCTGGGTATTACGACCGTTGAAGGAAGCGTCAGGGTGTGCCCTAACTAGCTGGCGTTCTAACGCCTGCTCGACACGCCGCCCACAAGTATCAAGTAATTCAGCAATTGTATTGTCGACACGAGCAATGTCTAAACGCTCGGCAACGTATTCATAGTGTTCACTGACGCTACGCACAGCGCGTAGGGCCAATTGGATTGTCGGGTGCATGCTTCACCGGTCATAATTGTTAAGGAACGTTTTGGGGGAGTATGATAAGCCCTTTTCGCGTAATAACAAGCGACGCGATACATATCGACAGAGAAAATCTATGTTAAAGGCGATTAAGTTAGAGGCGATTAAAATTGTATTGGTTGGCACTTCCCACCCAGGCAATATTGGCGGCGTGGCCCGTGCGATGAAAAATATGGGGCTGGCTGAATTGTGTTTGGTTGCGCCAAGGGGGAAATTTCCTCACCAAGATGCCTACTTTCGCAGCGCAGGCGCGGAAGATATTTTAGACCAAGCTAAAGTGTATGAGCGTTTAGAAGATGCGGTTGCTGACTGCACTTTGGTGGCTGGCAGTAGTGCGCGTTCTCGCCACATTCCTTGGCCGCTGTTAAATCCGCGTGAACTCGCAGGGCGCTTAGAGGAAGAACTCGCGCATTCTGAACACCGCGTTGCGTTAGTGTTTGGGCGTGAAGACCGTGGTTTAAGCAATGAAGAATTGCACCTGTGCCACTTGCACGTACATATTCCTTGCAACCCAGATTTTAGTTCGTTAAACCTTGCTGCAGCGGTACAAGTATTAACTTATGAATTACGCATGGCAATGTTGGCTGCCGAAGCCAAACAACAAACACCTGAAGCCGTGCAGAAAGGTTTAGAAGAGCAGCCCTTTGGTACAGAATGGGACGTGCCTTTTGCCAATGCTGAAACCCTAGAACATTTTTTTAAGCACTTAGAAGATACTTTGGTGGATATTAATTTTCATAACCCTGACAAGCCGCGCCAGTTAATGAGCCGTTTGCGTCGCCTGTATTTACGTGCCAGACCCGATACGATGGAGGTGAATATGCTGCGGGGTATTTTAACCTTAACGCAACGAGCAGCCAGTAAGCAGGTGCTAGATTCTGCTACTGCAAACAAGCCATCTGAGAGTAATTAAGTCATGTTTAAACAAATTCGTGAAGATGTAGGAAGCGTGTTTAAGCGCGACCCAGCGGCACGTAATTGGTTTGAAGTGCTAACCACCTACCCAGGCGTACACGCGCTATTAATGCACCGCTGCAACCATTGGCTGTGGAAAAAAGGCTTTAAGTGGTTGGCGCGTTGGCTGTCTACCTTGGCGCGTTGGTTTACGGGCATTGAAATTCACCCGGGCGCTAAAATTGGTCAGCGCTTTTTTATTGACCACGGCATGGGCGTAGTGATTGGTGAAACGGCTGAAATTGGCAACGATGTGACGCTTTATCATGGCGTAACCTTGGGCGGTACTAGCTGGAATAAAGGCAAGCGCCACCCAACCCTAGAAGATGGCGTAATTGTGGGTGCTGGCGCTAAAATTCTTGGCCCTTTTACAGTCGGCGCTGGCGCTAAAATTGGTTCTAATGCGGTGGTGAATAAAGCCGTGCCAGCTGGCGCTACGGTGGTGGGTATTCCGGGGCGCATTGTTTTACGCAGCCAGCCTGATGAACCAGAAGACGAAGTACCCGTTGACCCAGCGTTACGTGCTGCTGCACAAAAGCGTTATGGTTTTGATGCTTATGGCATGAGCCAAGAAATGCCCGACCCAGTGGCTAAGTCGATTCGCGGTATGCTTGACCACATGTACTTGGTTGATGAACGCATGGAAAAAATTTGCCAAGCCTTGCGCCGTTTAGACGATAACTTTAACCCTGAGCGCCTGCCAAAAATTCAGTCGGGTGATTTTCCTGATGATGGTGATATTTGCGATCAATGCGGTTTAGAAGAAATTGGTATGCATAAGAAGTTAGATTTAACCAAAAAGGATTCGTAAAGCTAGCTATAAATCATCGCGTCTGTTTTGGTAACGGGCGGCGCTGTGGCATAATGCGCCGCCTGAATTCCTTTCTATTTTTTCTTTTATCTAATGTTGAGTAAATTCCCTTGCTGACTACTGCAAATATCACCATGCAGTTTGGCGCTAAGCCACTGTTTGAAAACGTTTCTGTTAAATTTGGTAACGGCAATCGTTACGGTCTTATTGGTGCTAATGGCTCTGGTAAAACCACTTTTATGAAAATCCTCGGTGGCGATTTAGAGCCTTCCAGCGGTAATGTTTCTAAAGACCCCAATGAACGCTTAGGTAAACTGCGCCAAGACCAGTTTGCTTACGAAGAATTTAGCGTGATTGACACGGTTATCATGGGCCATGAAGAGCTTTGGGTCGTGAAACAAGAGCGCGATGCTATCTATTCCAACCCCGAAATGACCGAAGCCGATGGTATTCGTGCCGGTGAGTTGGAAGGCGAGTTTGCTGAGATGGACGGTTATACCGCTGAATCGCGTGCTGGTGAATTGCTGATTGGCGTAGGTATTCCTGTTGAACAACATTTTGGTTTAATGAGCGCCATTGCCCCCGGTTTTAAACTGCGCGTATTGCTGGCGCAGGCGCTGTTTTCTGACCCTGAAATTCTGTTGCTTGATGAGCCAACCAACAACTTGGATATTAATACCATTCGTTGGTTAGAAGGCATTTTAAATCAGCGTAATTGCACGATGATTATTATTTCGCATGACCGTCACTTTTTAAACAGTGTGTGTACCCACATGGCGGATATGGACTACGGCGAGTTGCGCTTGTATCACGGTAACTACGATGAATATATGACGGCTTCCACTATGGCGCGGGAGCAGATGCAGTTAGGTAACGCTAAGAAAAAAGCACAAATTGCTGACTTAAAAGCTTTTGTTAGTCGTTTTTCGGCCAATGCGTCTAAGGCTAAGCAGGCAACTTCACGTGCGCGTCAAATCGACAAAATTCAGCTCGATGAAATTAAACCTTCTAGCCGCCAGAACCCTTTTATTCGTTTTGAACAAGATAAAAAGCTGCACCGCATCGCGCTAGAAGTTGAAGGCTTAACTCAAGCGTTTGATGAAGAGTTATTCCGTGACCTGAACTTGCAAGTGGCTGTGGGCGAACGTGTTGCAATTATTGGCCCGAACGGTATTGGTAAAACTACGCTGCTGAAGTGTTTGGTCGGTGATTTAGAACCCACTAAAGGCAAGGTTAAGTGGTCTGAAAATGCTGAGATAGGTTATTACGCGCAAGACCATGCCCATGAATTTGCTGAACCTTTAACCCTGTACGATTGGATGGCTTCTTGCGGTAAAGAAGGCGATGACGAACAGGTAATTCGTGGCACGCTAGGTCGCTTATTGTTTTCGCAAAAAGACATAGATAAAAAAGTCGGCGTAATTTCAGGTGGTGAACAAGGTCGTATGCTGTTTGGCAAGATTATGCTGCAACGCCCCAACATTATGGTGATGGACGAACCCACCAACCACTTGGATATGGAATCCATTGAATCCTTAAACTTGGCGTTAGAAAACTACCCTGGCACGCTGCTGTTTGTTAGCCATGACCGTGAATTTGTATCGTCTTTGGCAACGCGGATTATCGAACTAACCGCCACAGGCATTGTTGATTTTCACGGTACTTACGAGGATTATCTGCGCAGCCAGTCATTACTTGACTAAAATACGTGGTCTTTGCATAATCAAATCATCTAATTTTGTCAGGGTGATTTGTTATGCGTTTGACCACTAAAGGCCGTTATGCGGTCACCGCTATGCTAGACCTGGCGCTTAATGCACAAGAAGGGCCAGTGTCTTTGGCCGATATATCTGGCCGCCAAGAAATATCCCTCTCTTATTTAGAACAGCTGTTTGCCCGCTTACGCCGTAACGAACTGGTTAACAGCGTACGTGGCCCAGGCGGCGGTTATCTGCTGGCGCGTGAACCTGAAGCCATTTGTGTTGCAGCAGTCATTGATGCTGTCAATGAATCGGTAGATGCCACCCGTTGCGGTGGTAAAGGCGATTGCCTGCAAGGTGGTGAATGTTTAACCCACAACCTTTGGTGCGATTTATCCGATCAAATACACCAGTTTTTAAGCAGCATTAGCCTTGCTGATTTAGTGGCTAAAGAATACAAGAAACGTGCAGAAAAAACGCTTCAACAGCCAGCGGGTGCATTTACTGGCGATAAAATTCAACTAGCGGCTGTGTAATTGTTAATGAATACCTTAATTTATTTAGATTACGCTGCAACCACACCAGCAGCGCCTGAAGTCGCTGCGCTGATGGCAAAGCATTTAACCTTAGATGGCTGTTTTGCTAACCCTGCTTCCCGTTCGCACATGGCAGGTTGGCAAGCCGAACAAGCGGTTGAAAAAGCTCGTCAGCAGGTTGCCAGTTTAATTGGCGCTGATGTGCGCGAAATTGTTTGGACATCGGGCGCAACCGAAGCCAATAACCTAGCGATTATTGGTGCTGCACGTGCTAACCCTGATAAGGGTCGGCACATTATTACTTCAGCGATTGAACACAAGGCCGTATTAGACACTTGCCATTGGCTAGAAAAAGACGGCTATTCAATCACTCGCTTAAAACCTAATGCCCAAGGGCAAATTAGCGTTGCGCAAGTTGCCGCTGCACTAACGCCAGATACTTTAATGGTGTCGTTAATGCTGGTGAACAACGAGCTAGGCACGGTAAATCCTCTTGCCGAAGTGGGCGAATTATTAAAAGACCACTCAGCACTGTTGCATGTTGATGCAGCGCAAGCAGTGGGTAAATTGCCGATTGATGTGAATGCGTTAGAAGTGGATTTGCTGTCCCTTAGCGGCCACAAGTTTTATGGCCCTAAAGGGGTTGGTGCGCTTTATGTTCGTCGTCAGCCAGCCGTGCATTTAGAAGCGATTATTCACGGTGGTGGGCATGAACGCGGAATGCGTTCGGGTACTTTGCCAACCCACCAGCTAGTTGGAATAGGTTTGGCAGCAGAAATGGCCGCAGCACAAATGGCCGATGACCAGCAGCACATCAGCCAATGCCGTGCTGCTTTTTTGGCGCAGCTGAATCCTGATTTATACGTGCAAACCGCCGCTAATGCGAACAACTGGCAGGGCATTGTAAATTTGGCTTTTCCTAATATTGAAGCAGAAACCCTAATGATGGCTTTGCCAGATTTAGCCGTTTCAACGGGTTCAGCTTGTAATGCTGCCAGCCTTGACCCTTCTTATGTATTGGTGGCTTTGGGTTTAAACCGCGCCACAGCACTGGGTTCTGTGCGTTTTAGTTTTGGTCGTTACTTAACCTTAGCGCAAGCCACCCTTGCCGGTCAGCAGTTAAACCAAGCTTTAGAAAGTTTAAAAAGCTAGCTCTATTTAAAAAACAGTTAGGAGATCAAAATGTCGATATCCATTACAACAGCAGCAGCCGAACACATTACCCGTTGTTTAAAAGACCGTGGCGAAGGCGAAGGTTTACGAGTTAACGTTAAACCCAGCGGCTGTTCAGGCTATGCTTATGCCCTAGATTTTGCCGATACGGTTGAAGCCAATGATGCTATTTTTGAAGCGCATGGCGCTAAAGTGATTGTAAGTGAAGAAAACCTTGCCTTGCTAGACGGTATGGAAGTCGATTACGTGAAAGAAGGTTTAAACAGCTTTTTTCGCTTTAATAACCCGCGCGTTAAAGACGAGTGTGGTTGTGGCGAGAGCTTCAGCGTATAATCTGCCAAGCTAAATTTTTATTTTTTAACTTTTACTTTTAAATCTAACGGGAGAATACCATGGCTGTTGAACGTACATTATCTATTATCAAGCCTGATGCAGTTGCTAAAAACGTTGTTGGCGAAATTGTTGCACGTTTTGAAAAAGCTGGCCTACAAGTCGTTGCAGCAAAAATGATGCAGCTAGATGATGCAAAAGCTGGCGGTTTTTACGCTGAGCACAAAGAGCGTCCTTTCTACAAAGACCTAGTTGCATTCATGACTTCTGGCCCAGTTTTTGTACAAGTATTAGAAGGCGAAAACGCTATTCTAACTAACCGTGACCTAATGGGCGCAACTAACCCTAAAGAAGCGGCTGCTGGCACTATTCGTGCTGACTTTGCTACTTCGATTGATGCTAACGCTGCTCACGGTTCTGACTCTGCTGAATCTGCTGCACGCGAAATTGCTTACTTCTTTGAAGCTAACGAAATCTGCCCACGCGGTTAATTGTTAGTCTTTCCTAGTCGTAACTAAGCAAAGGGTAGGCATAATGAATGTCTACCCTTTGCCGCTTTCAGTAGTTCAATGTTAACCGCCAGTGATAGGTCAGCCATAATGACATCTTGCAATGCAGCCCCAGCCGCCACAGAAAAAGTTAACCTACTGGGTAAAACGCTGCCACAGTTAGAACGTTTTTTTGTTGATGATTTGGGTGAGAAAAAATTTCGCGCTGCACAGATAATGAAGTGGATACACCATCACAGTGTTGATAGCTTCGAGCAGATGACCGATTTAAGCAAAGCGTTGCGTGAAAAGCTTAATGCTTGTGCTGAAGTTCGCCCCCCTAAAGTGGTGTTGGAAGAAATTTCTGCCGATGGCACACGTAAATGGGTGCTAGAAGTGAGTGCGGGTAGTCACGTTGAAGCGGTGTTAATTCCGGCTGGCGCTAATCGCCGTACCTTGTGTGTTTCTTCGCAAGTGGGCTGTTCTTTAGATTGTTCGTTTTGTTCAACGGGCAAGCAAGGTTTTCAGCGTAACCTAACCCCTGCTGAAATTATTGGGCAAGTTTGGGTGGCACAAAAATCCTTTGGGTCACGTAAAGACAGTAAAAATCGCCCCGTTACCAATGTGGTAATGATGGGTATGGGCGAGCCATTAATGAATTTTCGTCCTGCCGTTGATGCGATGAAAATTATGCTTGATGACAATGGTTATGGTTTATCTAAAAGGCGTGTTACCTTATCGACTTCAGGTTTAGTGCCACAAATAGATCAGTTAGGCGATGAGTTAGATGTGTCTTTAGCCATTTCACTACATGCGCCCACCGATGAATTGCGTAACGAATTAGTGCCAATTAATCGTAAATACCCTATTCAAGAATTACTAGATGCCTGTAAGCGTTATTTAAAAAAATGTGGTGATTCGCGTGATATTACCGTGGAATACACCCTCATGGCTGGTGTTAACGATCAGCTAGAACAAGCGCAGCAGTTAGGTGCTTTGCTTAAACAGCTGCCTTGTAAAATTAATTTAATTCCTTTTAATCCTTTTCCAGGGTCTGATTATCAGCGCCCTTCACGCAATCAGTTAATGCGCTTTCAAGCCTGTTTACACGAGCAAGGCTATACCGCACCGATTCGTATGACACGTGGCGAAGACATAGATGCTGCTTGCGGCCAGCTAGTCGGGCGTGTGCAAGATAAAACCCGCCGCAGTGCGCGTTATGCTGAAAGTGCCTTGGCTGAAAATGCGTTAATTGAAGTGCAGCAGGTGCTTTAAAGGTGATGCAACGCTTTGCAATGGCTCTATTGTTCATATTAGTATCAGGCTGCGCTTTTCAAGCACCTTGGGAAAAAGTTGACTACGACCGTCAGGCAGAAGCTTATACTAAGCTTGGCATGGGTTATTTAGAGCAAGGTCAAACAGGGCGTGCACTTAATGACTTTCGTAAAGCCTTAGAGGTGCGCTCGTCTTACCCCGAAGCTTTGCATGGTACTGCCCTAGCATTACAGCAGCAGGGTGAATTTAGCCTAGCAGAAGGGTATTTTAAACAAGCGTTACAAGTTAAGGGTAATCAAACAGCGGTTAGAAACAATTACGCTGCTTTTTTATTCAGCCAAAGCCGTTATGATGATGCCCGTAAGCAGCTAGAGGTGGCGAGTAAAGATATTTATTATTCTGAACGAGTATTGGTGTTCACCAATCTTGGCTTGGTATCCATAAAGCTTAATGAACCTGATAAAGCCGTTAGTTATTTTAAGCAGGCTTTGGCCTTAGATGCAGATTATATTCAGCCGCATCGGGAGCTATTAGAATTACACAGTAAGCAAAAAGCATGGCAGCAAGCTGAGCGCCACTGGTTTTTTTTACGTGATGCGCAAGTCAATGATGAAGCGACACTTAAGCAAGCGTTGATTGTGGTGCAGAATACCGACAATCAAAAAGAAGTACGCTATATCAATAGTTTACTTAATCAATAGCCTACCCAGTAGTGCTAATTAAATTTCAGGAAGATTCTGTAAACGAGGATTCCAAAGGCTATGACAGAACAGCAAAAAGACGAGCAACAATCCCTAGCAGCCACTTTAACAGTTGAAAAAACTGACTGTAGTCGCCCCGGCGAGTTGTTAAAAAAAGCGCGTGAAGCAAAAGGCCTAAGCCAAGAAGAAGTTGCCAAGAAGCTTAACTTTTTACCACTTTATATACCTGCACTAGAAGACGAAAAGTTTGAACCCTTGCACAGTGTTACTTTTGTTAAGGGTTATTTACGTGCCTATGCGCGTTTTTTAGACATTGATGCCGATGAAGTGTTGCGCTGTTTTGCAGTGCACCACCCTGAATTAGTTAAGCAGGAAGTGCAGCAACCTATTGAGGTAATGAAGCCTGAAAAAACTACTAGCAGCCTAGTTTTTAAGCTATTTAGTTTTATCGTCGTGATTGCTTTAGTTGCCGTTATTATTGTTTGGTGGCAAAGCCGATCAGCTGAACCTTTACCCAATGTTAGCAATCAAGAAGTTCAGGTCGATACTTTAGACGGCAAAACGATTGCCGCGCCCGTGCAAATTAAGGCCATTACTTCTATTCAAACCGTTGAAAAAGACGTAGAAAATATTGAAGCGCCACCTGCTGTTGAAGAACAGCAGACTAAACCTGACGCTACTAAGCCAGTTGCTGTTGCTAAACCTGATGCCGTTAAGCCTGCGCTTCAAGCAGAACCAAAGCCCGTAGCTGTAACACCTGCTGCTAAACCACCAGCCAAAGTGCCTAGTAAAGAGATTACTGGTGACCCTGCTGCTGTTACTGAAGGCAATGATCGTTTAGTTGCCTTAACCTTTAGTAATGAGTGTTGGGTTGAAGTGCGTGATGCTACTGGTCGTATGTTGCATGCTTCTTTGATGCAGGCAAACGACAATGTTTTACTGGAAGGCCAGCCACCTTTTCAAGCCGTGTTTGGAAATGGCACGGTTGCTAAGGTTTTTTATAACGGCAAAGCCTTTGATTTCTCCTCTAGTATTCGCCCTAACGGCTATGCGTCCGTTAAAATTCAATAGCCTAATTAAATAACTTTTAAGGGTTTTAATACCGACCATGCAACATGTTTCCCCTATTAAACGTCGTCAAACCCGTCAAATTCGTGTTGGTAATGTGTTGGTAGGTGGCGATGCGCCCATTAGTGTGCAAAGCATGACCAATACTGAAACCTGTGATGTTGCTGCTACTGTTGCACAAATTCAAAAAATGGAACAAGCCGGTGTCGATCTGGTACGTGTTTCTGTACCTAGCATGGAAGCCGCGGAAGCTTTTGGTGAAATTCGCAAATTAGTGAATACACCGCTGATTGCCGATATTCATTTTGATTATAAAATTGCTTTACGCACCGCTGAATTAGGTGTGGATTGTTTGCGTATTAACCCTGGCAATATAGGCCGTGAAGATAGGGTGCGCGAAGTTGTTGCAGCAGCGCGTGATAAAGGCATTTCAATTCGTATTGGCGTTAATGCCGGTTCGTTAGAAAAAGATTTACAGAAAAAATACGGCGAACCAACCCCAGCCGCCTTGGTTGAATCTGCCATGCGGCATGTCGATTATTTAGACCGTTTAGATTTCCAAGAATACAAAGTCAGTGTTAAAGCTTCAGATGTGTTTATGGCTGTTGAAGCCTACCGCCAGCTGTCGCAGCGCATTGAACAGCCTTTGCATTTAGGTATTACTGAAGCCGGTGGCCTGCGTTCTGGTACGGTAAAGTCTTCAGTAGGTTTGGGTATTTTACTGATGGAAGGCATTGGCGATACGCTGCGTATCTCCCTTGCTGCTGACCCTGTTGAAGAAGTAAAAGTAGGTTTTGATTTATTAAAAAGCTTACGGTTACGCAACAAGGGCATTAACTTTATTGCCTGCCCTAGTTGTTCCAGACAAAATTTTGATGTGGTTGCGACCATGAACGAGTTGGAGCAGCGCGTCGAAGATTTATTAACACCGCTAGACGTTGCCATTATTGGTTGTGTCGTCAATGGCCCAGGTGAAGCGCGTGAAGCCGATTTAGGTTTAACGGGTGGCGAGCCGCAGCACTTAATTTATGTTGACGGTAAACCTGCTAGCAAATTAGGTAGCGATAACCTTGTCGATCAATTAGAAAAAATGATTCGTGAAAAAGCCGCTATAAAACAAGCCGCTTTAGATCAACTGCTGGCGCGTGGCTAGCGTTTAAAAATAAAAGAATAGACAGTAAAAAAATAGAAAACAGGAAAGTATTCCGTGGCAAAAAAAATCCAAGCGATACGTGGCATGAATGATTTACTTCCAGAAGCCAGTCCACGTTGGCAATATTTAGAACAAGTCGTGCGTAGTTTGCTAGCCCGTTATGGCTATCAAGAAATTCGTATGCCGATTGTTGAGCAAACTGCCCTTTTTAAGCGTTCTATCGGTGAAGTGACCGACATTGTTGAAAAAGAAATGTACACCTTTGAAGACCGTAACGGCGACAGTTTAACCTTGCGTCCTGAAGGTACGGCAGGTTGTGTACGTGCTGCTGAAGAACATGGCTTGTTATATAACCAGCAGCAGCGCCTTTGGTACCAAGGCCCGATGTTTCGCCACGAACGTCCCCAAAAAGGCCGCTACCGCCAGTTTCACCAAATTGGTGTTGAAACCTTTGGCTTGAACGGCCCTGATATTGATGCTGAATTAATTTTATTGTCGGTTCGCTTATGGCGTGAATTAGGTATTTTAGATCACCTAACTTTAGAGTTGAATACGTTAGGTAGCGCTGCAGCAAGGGCTGATTATCGCCAAGCTTTGACAGCTTATTTACAAGATTTTTACAGTGAATTAGACGAAGACAGCCAGCGCCGTTTAAGCACTAATCCGTTAAGAATTTTAGATTCTAAATCAGACAGCACACAAAAAATTCTGCAAGGTGCACCGGCTTTTGACCAGTACTTAGATGACGAAAGTCGGCAGCATTTTGCCGGTCTTTGCCAGTTTTTAGATGCCGCTGGTGTTACTTATAAGCTGAACCCCTTGCTGGTGCGTGGGCTAGATTACTACAGTAAAACAGTATTTGAGTGGACAACCACCGCTTTAGGTTCACAAGGCACGGTTTGTGCAGGTGGAAGGTATGACGCACTGGTTGAACAGCTGGGCGGCAAGGCAACACCAGCAGTGGGTTTTGCGATGGGTGTGGAACGCTTGGTGCTTTTGTTAGAAACGCTGGAGGTTTTTCCGGCTGAATTACAACAGCAGCTAGACGTGTATTTAGCAGCTTCAGGGCAGGGTGCAGATGCTTACGCCCTTTTGTTAGCCGAGCGACTACGCAGCGAACAGCCTTCGTTAAGAATTTTAACTCACTGTGGTGGTGGTAGTTTTAAGCAACAAATTAAACGTGCCGATAAGTCGGGCGCACAGCTGGCTATTTTGTTGGGCGAAAATGAAATTTCCCAAGGCATTGCCAGTGTTAAGTATTTACGAGAAGACAAACTGCAAAGTGAAATAGCGTTAAGCGAACTGGCCGGATTTATACGCCAGCATTTGCAAAGCCACTGAGCTACGTTAAGATAGCCCACATTTTATAGATTAAACCATTTTATAGGCTTGTTTATGCACAGCGAAGAAGAGCAACTAGAATCCATCAAACAGTGGTGGAGCAAAAACGGTAAGTCGATGATTATTGGTGCAGTCGTTGCCGTTGCGGGTGTCGGTGGTTGGAAGGGTTGGGAAAACCATCAATTAACCCAAGCTGAAACAGCCTCACAGCTATATGTCGAATTAAATCAAATTGTTATGAATACCACGGGCGACCAGCGTCAACAGCAAGCCGATGCCCTTATAGAACGTATTACTAGCAACTTTAGCAGCAGCGTTTATTCAGATTATGCCCATTTGTTTGCAGCACGTTTAGCCGTTGAACGTGATGCCTTTGATGAAGCTCAGGCACATTTACACGCGGCTTTGGCTTCTACCAAGGTTGAAGCGATTGAACTAGTGGTGCGTTTGCGTTTAGCGCGTATTTTGAATTCGCAAGAAAAAGTTGAAGAAGCATTAAGTATTCTAAACGTGGCTGATGCGGGTGGTTTTACCACTGAATTTCAATCGTTGCGTGGCGATTTATTAATGAGCAAAGGCGATGCGTTGCAAGCGCGTCAAGCTTATCAGCGTGCTTTAGATGCAGGCCGCGCTGCGGGTGAATCGACACCTTTAGTTGAAATGAAGCTAGATTCACTTGCTGCCCACGGGGACGCTTAATGCGTAGAAACCTTTTAAATAGAAGCCTTTTAACAAGAACTCTTTTAAAAGGTGCAGCAGCAGGACTGGTTTTATTAATGACTGGTTGCAGCAGCTTACCCGATCCCCACTATCCGCCAGCAAAGTTGCCTGACCATAGCAATACCAGTCAGCTGGTTAGCCAATGGCAAGACCATTCAGGTTATGGCGAACGTTGGCGCGGTTATCAGTTAATGCCTGCTTTAGAAGGCGATTTATTGATTGCTGCTGATGCCAAAGGTTTTGTACAAGCCTTTGATTTATCTATTGGCGGCTTTTTTAAGACCGATTTACTTTGGTCGCAACAGCTTGAAGAAGGTGTTAGCGCGGGTTTAACGCTAGCTAATAATAGCCTTTATATTGCCACCCAAAATGGCGAGCTGTTGTCGGTTAACGCCCGCAGCGGTGCTTTTAACTGGCGCATTAAGCTATCTAGCGAAGCGTTAAGCACACCGCAAGTTAGAGATGAGTTGCTGGTGGTGTTGACAGCAGACGGCCGCCTAGCGGGTATTGATGTTGCAACAGGTCGGCAGTTATGGACTTACGATGCATTAATGCCGTCGCTCACTTTGCGTGGCACAGCAATTCCTACTATAACTAGCCTGCAAACCTTTACGGGTTTTGCTAATGGTAAGCTGGTTGCTGTTGATAACAGCAGCGGTCAAGTGCGTTGGGAAGCCCGTGTTGCTCAGCCTGAAGGCCGTACCGATATAGAGCGTTTGGTCGATGTACGCGGCCAAGCCAAAGAAGCCCAAGGTATGTTGATTGTAAATAGCTACCAAGGGCAAACCCACGCGCTAGACCCCTTTACTGGGCGCAGCCGTTGGTACAAAGACATTTCTAGTTTTCATGCGCCAGTCATTTTTAATAACCAAGTCATGATTGTTGACGAAGCCAGCCGCATTCATGCACTGGATTTATTCAACGGCAGTAGCTTGTGGATACAAGATGCGCTGTATGGTCGTGAATTAACCGAGCCAGTTATTTTAGAAAACACCCTAGTGGTAGCCGATTATCAAGGCTATTTGCATTTGCTTGATGCGCAAACGGGTGAAGTCACTGGTCGCAAAAACTTTGATTTAGACGGTATTCGTGCCACGCCCGTCGTGAGTAATAACCAATTACTAGTACATTCCATACGTGGCCGCCTCGGGCTTTTTACCCTTAAGAAATAAACACTCATGACTCCTGTAATTGCTTTAGTAGGCCGTCCTAACGTCGGTAAATCTACACTTTTTAACCGTTTAACACGCAGCCGTGATGCGCTGGTTGCTGACTTTCCTGGCCTTACCCGTGACCGTCAATACGGTGAAGGTAAAGTTGGCGGTCGCCCTTACATTGTTATCGACACCGGCGGTATTAGTGGCGATGAAGAAGGCATTGATGCTGAAATGGCGCGTCATTCGTTGATGGCGATAGCCGAAGCTGATTTAGTTATTTTTATTGTTGATGCGCGTTCTGGCATGACTGCTGCTGATGAAATGATTGCCCGTTACCTACGTGAGCATAATAAAAAAGCCTATTTAGCCGTTAACAAAACCGATGGCTTAGATGCTTACAGCCACAGTGCAGAATTTTATGCGCTGGGTATGAACACCGACCCTTTTATGATTGCTGCGGTGCATAACCGTGGTGTTAGCAGCATGATTACTAGGCTGCTAGATGATTTGTTAGGGCCAATGGAAGAAGTTGATTTAGGGCCTAAAGAGCCAGTTTGGGGTGAAGTCGATTTAACCACGCCAGAACCTACGCCTGAAGAACAAGACGTTGTATTAGAAAAAGAATCGAAAGAACACGCAGCAAGGCAACTAAAATTCGGGATTATCGGTCGTCCTAACGTGGGTAAATCAACCCTAGTTAACCGTATTTTAGGTGAAGAAAGGGTTATCGTTTTTGACCAGCCCGGCACTACGCGTGATGCGATTACTATTCCTTTTGAACGCAACGGTACGCCCTATACACTGGTAGACACTGCCGGTATTCGCCGCCGTAAAAACGTGACTGAAATTGCTGAAAAGTTTTCTATCGTTAAAACTTTGCAAGCGATTAAAGAATGTAACGTAGCGGTGGTGGTGATTGATGCGCGTACTGGCTTGGTCGAGCAAGATTTACACCTATTAAGCTTTGTGCTGGAATCGGGCCGTGCGATGGTTATCGCGGTTAATAAGTGGGATCACCTAGACCAAGAAAGCCGCGATAAAATTAAGAAAGACATCGACCGCCGTTTAGAATTTGTTGACTATGCTGACGTGCATTATATTTCAGCATTACACGGTACAGGCGTGGGCGAGTTATTTCGTTCGGTAGAAAAAGCTTATAAATCAGCAACAAGCCATTGGTCAACCAATCGCCTAACCACCCTGTTGCAAGACGTAGTAGCCGATCACCAGCCACCGATGATTAACAATCGCCGTATTAAATTACGTTATGCCCACCAAGGTGGCTTAAATCCGCCAATTATCGTGGTGCATGGCAACCAAACAGCCGCCTTGCCAACCAGCTATAAGCGTTACTTAATGAATACCTTCCGCAAAGTGCTGAAGGTGACGGGTACGCCATTAAGATTTGAATTCCGCAGCGGTGAAAATCCTTTTGCACCGGTTGAAAAAGATAGCCGCGAAGCGTCTAAAGCAAGGCAGCTAAAACTGACTAAAGAAGCGCGTACTGATCGTAAACGCCGCCGTAAATAACGGCGGGTTGTT
>CAYJCB010000017.1:21940-25911 GCA_964368615.1 uncultured Halomonadaceae bacterium
AAGTGCATATAAACAGGGGCGTGGTCTGACACACTGCGCCTTGCTTCTTTATGCGTTAAGCCTAATAGCTTTGGGAATTCTAAAATGCCAACTTCACCAATCATAAAGCTTTTAGAGCCTACCCAAATATTATCGTAAAGGTTGGCAAACACGCCTTCTTTAGTCGATAGGGTACTAGCGCCTAATTCTTCGGTAATTAAGGGTTCAACGCCTAAATCTTTTAACGTTTGCCAACCCTTGTGGCGTGGCGGCATATTAAAATCTCCCATCAGCATCACCGGCGTTTCAGGGTAAATTTCTTCTAGCCATTGCCAGTAATTAGCCAACTCTTCTAATTCTGCAACACGTTCACCTATGCGTTTTCCGTAAATAATATGCACCGTGCTGGCAGCAAAAGCTTGGTTAGATTTACGGTTTAAAAAACGGGCTGAGTAAGGTTCACGAATAAACAAATTGCCAGGGTCTAAATAAACCACTGCACCGTCTAGGTATTCAACCGCTGATTTACGCCACACAAAAGCATACATTTCTTTATAGCTGGCAGTGCCTACTAGGTGTGAATACATGGCTTCCCAAGGTTCACCGCTGGTTTTTTCTAAAGCACTTTTAAAGGCTTCAATGCCTTCAGCATTCATTACTTCTTGCACGGCTATAAAATCAAACTGCGTACCAATTTCACCCAACGCTTGGTAGTCTTTATTATTGCCCTGTCCTAAATGCTGAATATTCCAACTGGCAATGACTAGGCTTTTTGCATTAACACTGGCTGTACCAACCAACAAAAGAATTAAAATTAACAATAAATGACGAATCTTCATTTATAGTAAATCTTTACGCAACTGCGCAGGGCTTTTGGGTGAAAGTAAACCCGGTGGCACATCAAAGACTGTTTTAGCACCCACTTCACCTGCCTTGGCTAATTTATGCACAGCACGCGCATAAGCCACTAAAACACTGGCAGTAAATTCTGGGTTACTACCTAAAGCTAAAGAATATTCAATGGTTTGTTTATTGCCAGAACCCGTTACACCGCTGCGAATTACAAAGCCACCGTGGGGCATTTGGGTGTGTTCTTTATCGAAAGTAGCTTGGTCAATAAAATGCACTTGCGTGTCATAGTCAGCAAAATAATCGGGCATAGTAACAATGCTGTTGCGAACTTCTTCAGCACTGGCACCTTGTGCTAGCACGACATAGCATTCACGGGTATGTTTTTCACGGGTGGTTAATGTTGGCTGTTCACCGGCACGCACACGCGCAATGGCTGCTTCAGAAGGCAAGGTATATTGCACGCCCGATTGCACACCCGCAACGCGCCGCACTGCATCAGAATGCCCTTGGCTTAAACCCTTACCCCAAAAAGTGTAGGTTTCGCCTTCTGATAAAACTGTTTCACCAAACATGCGGTTTAATGAAAACAGACCAGGATCCCAACCCACCGACAGCATGGCAACCTTGCCAGATTTTTGGGCTGCTGCATCTAATGCATCAAAATGTTCGTTTACCTTGGCGTGGGTATCAAAACTATCCACAGTGTTAAAAAACTGCGCTAAATAAGGCGATTGTTTTGGCAGGTCGGTTTTAGAACCGCCACATAAAATCATCACATCGACTTTATCTTGGAACTGTTCAATCGCGTCCATCGCATAAACGGGCACTTCTTTGTTTAACAGCTCAACGCTGGCTGGGTCGCGGCGGCTAAAAACACCGATTAATTGCATATCAGGATTTTGTGCAATGGCAGATTCAACACCGCGCCCTAAATTACCGTAACCGGCAATTGCTACTTTAATTTGATTCGACATCTTGTTTCCTTCGACTGGTTAGAGCTGTGTATAACGATTTAAGTCAAATAGTTTAACAGCAAATTAAGTGTTAAGTGTTTCTGTAGACAACAACTCTGAGTGCAAAATCAAGTTTGTTATGCAAGACAGCAGCCTTAAGCAAGCGTTACAATTAAGGTGTTTTTCATTAACGGTTATTTTTTCTATTCACTATAAGAAGTCATTTCCTATGGGTCGCGCATTTCAGAATCGTAAAGTTTCAATGGCCAAAACGGCCTCTGCTAAAACCAAAGTTTATTCACGCTATGGCCGTGAAATTTACATGGCTGCTAAAAATGGTGGGGTTGATCCTTCTGCTAACCTAACCTTGCGCGGCTTAATTGAGCGTGCCAAGAAAGACCAAGTGCCTTCACACGTTATCGAAAAAGCGATTGATAAAGCCAAAGGCGGCGGCGGTGAAGATTTTCAACCTTCCTTATATGAAGGCATTGCCCCAGGTGGCTGTTTAGTATTAATCAGCGCCTTAACCGACAATGCTAACCGCACTTTTGGCGATATTCGTGGCATTTTTACCAAGTGCAAAGCCAAGTTAGGCAGCCAAGGTTCGGTATCTTATTTATTCGACCACCGCGCTATGTTTGTATTTGCTGGCGATGACGAAGAAGCAGCACTTGAAGCATTAATGATGGCCGATGTGGACGTGTCTGACATTGATTGCGAAGAAGGCATGGTGACAGTATTAGTGCCGCCTACCGAATACTTTAAAACCAAAACTGCTTTGCTAGAAATGAACCCAGCGTTAGATTTTGAAGTCGAAGAAATCACCTATTTACCACAAACTGACCACCCAGTAACGGGCGATGACGTGGCTAGTTTTGAACGCTTTGTGGGTTTGTTGAATGACCTAGAAGACGTGGCGCAAATTTACCACAATGGTGTGTTTGAGTAGATTGGGTGTGTTGGTTAATCCCACCATATTGAGTCTGTTTTGATAAATGCGTCATCTAGTTCATTAAAGGAAACAGATTGATGAATAATTTTAATTTTCAAAACCCTACCCGCATTTTGTTTGGTAAAGGCACTATTGCTGACTTAAAAAATCATATCTCTGCCGATGCTAAGGTGTTAATTCTTTACGGTGGTGGTAGTGCGGAGCGTACGGGTGTGTTGGGTCAAGTACGTGATGCGTTGGCGGGTTATAGCCTTGTTGAGTTTGGTGGCATTGAACCTAATCCTCGCTATGCCACAGCAATGAAAGCAGTGGAAGTGATTAAAGAAAATAACATTGATTTTCTTTTAGCTGTTGGTGGTGGGTCGGTGATTGATGCCACTAAATTTATAGCAGCGGCAGCAAAATATGAAGGCGATGCTTGGGATATTTTAACCACAGGTGGCAATGCCATTAGCCAAGCGCTTCCCTTTGGTTCGGTATTAACCTTGCCTGCCACTGGTTCAGAAATGAATGCTGGTGGTGTTATTACTAATGCTGAAAAAGGTGCCAAGCTTCCCTTTGGTAGCCCGCTTTGTTACCCACTTTTTTCTGTGTTAGATCCAGAAGTAACCTACACTCTGCCGCCTCGCCAGATAGCTAATGGTGTTGTTGATGCGTTTGTTCATATTATTGAGCAATACCTAACTTACCCTTCAGCTGCTTATGTTCAAGATGGTTTTGCTGAAAGCTTACTTCGTACATTAATTGAGCTGGGCCCTAAAGCACTTGAAACACCTAAAGACTACGATATTCGTGCCAACTTAATGTGGACAGCAACTTTGGCGCTGAATGGTCTAATTGGTGCAGGTGTACCGCAGGACTGGGCAAGCCACATGATTGGACATGAAATAACAGCATTAAATGATACCGATCATGCTTGTACTTTGGCGGTAGTTTTGCCTGCTTTAATGAATGATCAGCGTGAACCTAAACGTGAAAAATTACTGCAATATGCCAGCAATGTTTGGGGTATTACCGAAGGTGCTGAAGAAGCTCGTATTGATGCCGTAATAGAAGCAACGCGCAATTTCTTTGAGCAACTAGGCATCAAAACACGCTTAGGTGATTATGGTATTGCTGTAGCTGAAATTGAAATCATTGTTGCAGCATTAGAAGCGCATGGCATGACTGCTTTGGGTGAACATCAAGCCATTACACCTAGCGATGCTCGCCGTATTCTTGAAGCTGCTTTGTAG
>CAYJCB010000018.1:0-16979 GCA_964368615.1 uncultured Halomonadaceae bacterium
CTACCGAACAAGCCATTACTATGGAAAAAGCCGGTGATGTGCGTTTAGAATTTGTTGGCAAAGATGGCAAGGTTGAAGTTAAAAAGAAATTAGCGTTAGACGAAGGCGAAGTATTAGACGGCATGTGTATGAGTGCGCGTCAGCTAGGCAATTTCTTCGAGCGCACTTTACAAGAATGTAAAGAAGATGGCGTTATGTGGTCGTTGCACGTAAAAGCCACCATGATGAAGGTTTCTCACCCGATTGTATTTGGTCACGCAGTACGCACCTTCTTTAAAGAAGTGTTCGACAAGTACGGTGATTTATTTGAAGAGTTAGGCGTTAACCCTAACAACGGTATGGCGAGCGTTTACGACAATATCAAAAGCTTGCCTCAGTCTCAGCAAGAAGAAATTGAAGAAGCCATTCATGCTTGCTATGAACACCGCCCAGAAATGGCGATGGTTGATTCAATTAAAGGCATCACCAACCTACACATTCCAAGCGATGTAATTGTAGATGCTTCTATGCCAGCCATGATTCGTAGTTCGGGCAAAATGTGGGGCCGTGACGGTAAGTTAAAAGACGTTAAAGCCGTTATGCCAGAGTCTACTTACGCGCGCATTTACCAAGAAATGATTAACTTCTGCCGTACTAACGGTGCATTTGACCCTACCACTATGGGTTCAGTGCCTAACGTTGGTTTAATGGCGATGAAGGCAGAAGAATACGGTTCACACGACAAAACCTTTGAAATGAAAGCAGACGGTATTATGCGCGTTGTTAAGGCCGATGGTACGGTTCTTATGCAGCACGATGTTGAGAAAGGCGATATTTGGCGCGCGTGTCAAACCAAAGATCCAGCTATTCGTGACTGGGTAAAATTGGCAGTAACCCGTGCGCGTAACTCTGCAACAACTGCTATTTTCTGGTTAGATGCAGAACGTGCACACGACCGTGAGCTACGTAAAAAAGTTGAAGTCTACCTAAAAGAGCACGATACCGCTGGTTTAGATATTCGTGTGATGGGTTATAACCGCGCCATTCGTACGACTATGGAGCGTTTAATCCGTGGTAAAGACACCATTTCTGTTACTGGTAACGTGTTGCGTGATTACCTAACTGACTTGTTCCCCATTATGGAATTAGGTACTTCAGCCAAAATGCTGTCTATCGTTCCTATGTTGGCAGGTGGTGGTATGTACGAAACGGGCGCTGGCGGTTCTGCACCTAAGCACGTACAGCAAGTGCTAGAAGAAAACCATTTACGTTGGGATTCTTTAGGTGAGTTCTTAGCGATTGCAGTTTCTTTAGAAGAGCTAGGCCAGAAGAATGACAACAAAACCGCTAAGGTTTTGGGTCAGGCACTTGATCGCGCTACGGGTACTTTGCTAGAAAACAACAAGTCACCTTCACGTAAGGTTGGCGAGTTAGATAACCGTGGTAGCCACTTCTACCTAACGCTTTACTGGGCGCAAGAATTAGCTGCACAGAAAGACGACACAGCCTTGGCTGCTAAGTTTGCGCCTTTGGCTAAAACTTTGGCTGAGAAAGAAACACAAATTCTTGATGAGCTAAACAAAGTACAAGGTCAGCCAGTAGATTTAGGCGGTTACTACCGTTTAGACCAAGCTAAAGTGAATGCGGTTATGCGTCCTAGCGCAACTTTTAACCAAGCATTAGAAAGCGTTAAGTAATTCAGTTGGCTTGAAACATAAGCCATTTGCATGACTGCACCAGATAACCCGAAGCTCTTAAATTCAAAGAGTTTCGGGTTTTTTTTGTGAGTAGTTGACTACTTTACTAGGGATTAAAAAGGTACTAGAATGGTCTGGTATAAGAGTTGTTAAGAAATTGCTGAACTGATTGATAGGAAAGCCAGTGCTAAGACTAAGTAAATTAACAGATTACGCAGTGGTGATTATGGCACAACTAGCAAGAGAACCGCAGCGCCTTTATACCACTGCTGAACTTGCTACTGAACTAAATTTACCTAAGCCAACGGTTAGCAAGCTTTTGAAAATGCTAATTAAAGCTGAATTGCTTATTTCAAAGCGTGGCGTACAAGGTGGTTATCAGCTGGCTAAAGAAGCGCACCGTATTGTTGCTAGCGATTTAATTATTGCTATTGAAGGCCCGCTGGCAATGACCGAATGCAGCCTAGCCGAACACCAGTGTGACCGAGTTGAACATTGTGGTGTTGCCGATAACTGGCAGCGCGTTACCCAAGCTATTCACCAGCTATTAGCTTCAGTAACGCTGGCGCAACTGGCACAGAAACAACCCATTAAGTTGCCTTGGGTGCAAATACAGGCACTGAATTTAATTCAAGCAAGTTAGTTAATTAACACTTTATAAAAAATAAAATTTGATGATGCCCGGAGACCCGCATGGCAAATGAAGAAATGGAGCAGCTAGTACGCACCGAGTACAAGCAAGGCTTCGTAACCGATATTGAAAGTGACACCCTCGCGCCTGGGCTGGACGAAGATGTTGTTCGTTACATCTCAGCCAAGAAAAAAGAACCTCAGTGGCTATTAGATTGGCGTTTAGAAGCCTTTGCGCTATGGAAGAAAATGCACGACCCACAAGCTTGGTCGAATATTTCTTATCCTAAAATAGATTACCAAGCCATTTCTTACTACTCCGCCCCCGGTGCAAAAGACAAAGACGCACCCAAAAGCTTGGCTGAAGTCGACCCTAAGCTATTAGAAACCTTTGAAAAGCTGGGTATTCCTCTACATGAACGCGCTGCATTGGCAGGCGTTAGAGGCGTAGCGGTTGATGCTGTTTTTGACTCAGTTTCTGTGGGTACGACCTTTAAAAAAGAACTGGCTGAAGCAGGTGTTATTTTTAGCTCTATTTCAGAAGCAGTGCAAGAACACCCAGAACTC
Source organism: uncultured Halomonadaceae bacterium (assembly GCA_964368615.1). Taxonomy (GTDB): domain Bacteria; phylum Pseudomonadota; class Gammaproteobacteria; order Pseudomonadales; family Halomonadaceae; genus Marinospirillum. Next base: position 2,874 of record CAYJCB010000018.1, read on the forward strand.
GTACGTAAATACCTAGGTACCGTGGTTTCGCAAACCGATAACTACTATGCCGCGCTTAACTCAGCGGTATTTACCGATGGTTCTTTTGTCTTTGTACCCAAGGGCGTTACCTGTCCAATGGAACTTTCGACTTACTTCCGTATTAACGCTGCCAACACTGGGCAATTTGAGCGCACGCTAATTATTTGTGAAGAAGGCGCTCAGGTTAGTTACCTAGAAGGTTGTACAGCGCCGATGCGTGATGAAAATCAGCTACACGCTGCGGTAGTAGAACTGGTTGCGCTAGACGATGCCTACATTAAATATTCAACGGTACAAAACTGGTACCCAGGCGATGAAGAAGGCTTAGGCGGTATTTATAACTTTGTTACCAAGCGCGGTGATTGCCGTGGTGATCGCTCCAAAATTACTTGGACACAGGTAGAAACCGGTTCAGCGATTACTTGGAAATACCCTAGCTGCATTTTGCGCGGTAAAGATTCAGTCGGTGAGTTTTATTCAGTCGCTGTTACCAATAACTATCAGCAAGCTGATACTGGCACGAAAATGATTCATATTGGCGAAGGCAGCCGTTCAACGATTATTTCTAAAGGCATTTCGGCAGGCAAGTCTAACCAGTCATATCGTGGCTTGGTAAAAATTCTACCCAGCGCCAAAAATGCCCGTAACTTTACTCAGTGCGATTCTTTACTGTTAGGCGATAAGTGCGGTGCACATACTTTTCCTTATCAAGAAATTGGTAATTCAACTGCTCAGGTAGAACACGAAGCCACCACTTCAAAAATTGGCGAAGACCAGCTGTTTTATTGTATGCAGCGGGGTATTTCTGAAGAAGACGCAGTTAATATGATTGTTAACGGTTTCTGTAAAGACGTTTTCCAAGAATTACCCATGGAATTTGCAGTAGAGGCCGAGGCCCTATTGAACGTAACGCTTGAAGGCGCAGTGGGCTAGAAAGCACTCAAAAAATTAAGCTGATAAAGAGACAACTCCGATGATTGAGATTAAAGACTTACACGCCAAGGTAGACGGCAAACCCATTCTTAAAGGCCTAAACCTAAGTATTAAAGCAGGCGAAGTACATGCGATTATGGGCCCTAATGGTGCTGGTAAATCAACACTTTCTGCTGTTTTGGCAGGCCGCAGTGATTACGAAGTAACCAGCGGATCGGTTACATTTTTTGGCAAGAACCTGTTTGAAATGAGTGTTGAAGAACGTGCTTGTGCAGGTTTGATGTTGGCTTTCCAATACCCAGTAGAAATTCCTGGTGTGAAAAACGTTTACCTTTTAAAGGCCGCATTAAATGCCCAGCGTAAAGCCCGTGGCGAGCCAGAAATGGAAGCGCCTGCTTTTATGAAGTTGGTACGTGAAAAATTGCAGTTTATGAAAATAGACAACAGCTTTTTACACCGCGCCGTTAACGAAGGTTTTTCTGGCGGCGAAAAGAAGCGTAATGAAATTCTGCAAATGCTTATTTTAGAACCTAAGCTAGTGCTGTTAGATGAAATTGATTCCGGCCTAGATATTGATGCATTAAAAGTGGTTGCCGAAGGCGTTAACTCTTTGCGTGATGTAGGCCGTAGCTTTTTAATGATTACTCACTACCAGCGCTTATTAGATTACATAGAGCCTGATTTTGTACACGTCTTAAGTGACGGTCAAATCATTAAAACCGGTGATAAATCCTTAGCCTTAAAACTAGAAGAGCAGGGTTATGATTGGGTGTTGGAGGAAACTGCATGAAACAGTATGCCGAAGCCTTTGATGCATTTAACAAGAATGCTGAAAACGGCTGGTTAAAAAGTCAGCGCATTGCTGCCTTTGCGCGTTTTGAGCATTTAGGGTTTCCAACCGCTGCGGTTGAACAATGGAAATACACCGACACCAAAGCTTTAGCTAAGCGTGAATTTAAGCTGGCTGAAAGCTACGATAAAGCGGTTGCACAAGCACTGTTTGCCAGTAAAGGCTTACATCTAGATGCCTATAATCTAGTGTTTGTGAATGGCGTACTTAGCCAAGAATTGTCTAGCCTAGCTGCCCTGCAAGAATTGGTAGCCAGTGGCGTGGTGATAGAGCCTTTATCACAAGCCTTAGCGTCTGAATTAGAGCTAACCAGCGGTATGATGGGGCGCTTGGCGGGTATTGATGTCGATGTATTTACCGCGCTGAACTTTGCTTTTGTTAACGAAGGCGCAGTTATACGAATTGGTAATAACCAAAAAGTGGATAAGCCGCTGGTGATTACTTATTTGTCGACTCTTGCTGCTGATGAAGCTGCGATTATGTCGCACCCACGTATTTTAATTGCGGCTGGCGCTAGTAGCGAACTGCAACTGATAGAGCACTTTATTGGTGCAGAAGATGCCCAAAATTTCACCAACCGTGTGGTTGAAGGAATTATGGAGCGCAACGCTAAAATCGAACACACCTTATTACAGCAAGCCAGTGATAAAGAATGGTGGGTCGGACGCATTCAAATCGAACAAAAGCGCGACAGCCGTTATACCTGCTACCAGATGAACTTAGGCGGCAAGCTAGTACGTGATGACTTGGTGTGTGATTTAAACGGTGAAGGCGCTGAATGTGATTTTGCTGGCTTGCTGTTTGGCCGCAATCGTCAGCATTTAGATATTCATACTTTGGTTAACCACAATGCACCGCTAACCAATAGCTATGAAACCTACAAAACTATTTTAAATGACCGTTCGCGTGGCGTATTTAATAGCCTAGTAGTGGTTAAAAAAGACAGCCAAAAAATTAATGCTGTGCAAAGTAATGCCAACTTATTACTAAGCGACCAAGCAGAAATTAATTGCAAACCAGAGCTAGAAATCTTTGCTGATGACGTTAAATGTGCCCACGGCGCAACAACGGGTCAGTTAGATATGGAGGCACTTTTCTACCTAATGGCGCGGGGCATTGGCGAGGAAGAAGCACGCGGTTTATTAACGCTGGCTTTTGCTAACGAAGTGATAGATAAACTGCTTATTCCAGAAATCTATAACCTAGTAGAAACTACCGTTGCTGGGCAATTGCCGCATAAAATTGAGCTGGATTTAATCTCATGACTCAAATTCCTTCCAAGCAAACAACACGACCACAACCGGCTTATGACCTAGCTAGTTTACGCGCTGAGTTTCCGATTTTGGCGCGTGAAGTGAATGGCAAGCCGCTGGTGTATTTAGACAATGCTGCCACTAGCCAAAAGCCGTTAGCGGTTATTCAGGCGATGGACGATTATTACCGTTTTACTAACGCCAATATTCACCGTGGCTTGCATACGCTTTCCCAAGAAGCGACCGATGCCCATGAGCTGGCGCGTGAAAAGGTGCAGGGCTTTATTAATGCTGCTTCTAGTAAAGAAATTATTTTTACGCGCGGCACGACCGAAAGCATTAACTTGGTGGCGCAAAGCTGGGGCAGAGCCAATTTAAAAGCGGGTGACCAAGTGATGCTGTCGATGATGGAGCATCACGCCAATATCGTGCCTTGGCAAATGCTGCGTGAACAGCTAGGTATTGAGCTAGTTATTATTCCAATTCTTGCCGACGGCAGTTTGGATATGGAAGCTTTTTTCCAGCTGTTAACGCCCAAGGTTAAATTTCTAGCCATTACCCAAGTGTCTAATGCGTTAGGAACGTTGACACCGCTGGCAGAAATTATTCCCGTGGCTAAGGCGCTTGGTATTCCTGTGTTGGTCGATGGAGCGCAAGCTGTTCCCCACCAAGCCGTTGACGTGCAAGCCTTAGATGCAGATTTTTATGTTTTTTCAGCGCATAAAATGTACGGCCCGACGGGTATCGGTGTGCTTTACGGTAAACAAGCTTTGCTAGAAGCCATGCCGCCTTGGCAGGGTGGTGGCGATATGATTGATGTAGTTACTTTTGAAAAAACTACCTACGCCCAACTGCCGCATAAATTTGAAGCCGGTACGCCAGCCATAGCCGATGCGATTGGTTTAGGTGCAGCTGTTGATTGGATACAGCGAGTGAACCCGAATGCGATTGCCGCTTGGGAAAACGAGCTATTAACCTATGCCACAGCACAAATGAAAGCCGAATTAATAGGCTTGCGTATTTTAGGTGAAGCAGCTGACAAGGTTGGCGTTATTTCTTTTGTGTTGGAAGGCGCACATGCCCAAGATATTGGCTTGCTAACCGACCAGCTAGGCGTTGCGCTGCGTACTGGCCACCACTGCGCTATGCCAGTTCTACAGCATTTGGGTGTAGACGCAACGGCGCGAGTTTCTTTTGCTGCTTACAATACGCTAGAAGAAGTTGATGTATTTGTTGCTGCGCTGAAGCGGGTTAGAGAAATGCTGATTTAATCAGTTAAAAAAGTTATGAGCCGAGTTAATTATGAGTAATGTTAAAAAAGGCGAGAAGCTTAACCTGTTGCGCGAAACCGAAGTGATTTCTGTACCTTTTGGCTTAACCATTAGTTTGCCAGAAGGCGAAATGGTTGAAATTATGCAGGCCAAAGGCAGCACAGTAAGCGTGGGGCATGAAGGCCGTTTGTACATGGTAGAAGGCATTAACCTAGATGCCTTGGGAATGCCCAGTATTAAGCGTGAAGTATTGGCTAAAGGCGCAACCAATGAGCAAATTATGGATTTTGCTTGGCAACAGTTGCACACCTGTTTCGACCCAGAAATCCCCGTTAATATTGTCGACTTAGGTTTGGTTTACGGCATGAAAATTGTGGATTTAATTGATGGTCGTAAAATGCTGAATATGCGTATGACCTTAACTGCACCGGGTTGCGGTATGGGTGAAGTAATTGCAGCTGATGCGCGGCGTAAAATTTTAGGTGCTGAAGATTTAAGCAGCGTGAATACCGAGATTGTTTTTAATCCGCCTTGGTCACGGCAAATGATGTCAGAAGATGCCCAACTAGAGCTGGGCATGTTCTGATGATTGCTGGGTTATGAATAAAGAAGTCTAAACCTTAAATTGACTGGCTTCTTTTCTTAGCGTTTGCGCTAAGTTAGTTAGCTGTGCCGAAGCTGAAGCTGTGTCACGCGCATGATTGGTGACACCCTGAATACCGCTGTTTAAATGACCTAGCGTTAAGTTTAGTTCAGAAACTACCGCGCTTTGCTCTTCTGTTGCAGTGGCGATTTGCTGGTTCAAGCCCAAAATTTCACGGGTAGAATCGGCAGTTTGGCTAAAGCGTTGCGTAGATTCACGCGAGCTTTCAGTACCTTGCTTTGCAAAAGTGCTGCATTGGTGCATTTTTTGTAGGGCTTGCTGTGCTGCATGTCTAAAGCTTTCAATCTTTTCACGAATACTGCCCGCTGCTTGCTGTGAGTTACCTGCTAACGACCTAACTTCATCGGCAACTACCGCAAAACCTCGACCATGTTCACCCGCACGCGCTGCTTCAATGGCGGCGTTAAGTGCTAACAAGTTAGTTTGTTCAGCAATGCTGCTAATAATACTTAGCACCTGATCGATTTCTTCGGTACGGCTGTTGAGTTCAGAAACAATCTTAGCGGTAGCCACCACTTCTTGTTCAAGCTGGTCAATGGTTTTTTGGCTAGCTTCTACCTGTTCACGCCCATCATCGGCTTGTGCAACAGCAGCATCGGCGCGTTCAGAAGCCCAAACAGTATTTTGTGCCACTTCGTGAATGGCGCTGTTCATTTCTTCCAGCGCTGCAACTAGCTGTGTGGTCATCGCTTCTTGGCGGTTTGATTCGTCTAGCAACATTCGGCTGTTTTGGTCTAGCTGTTCAGAGGCAGCAAATAACTCTTCGGTTGAACCGCTGATTTTAGACACTAACCCTTGGAAGCTGTCCATCATGCCGTTAAGGGCTAAGCCGGTTAACGCCACTTCATCTTGACCGTTAATTTTGGCTCTAAGCTGCAAATTACCCGTTTGCTGAATTTGTTCCACCACATCTTTAATTTGTTTTAAAGGCTTAATAACAATGCGCTGGCTAAAGGTCCAAGCCAAAATCATGCCAATAATCAGTGCAGCAATAGACATAAGGCTTAGCAACCATTGCAGCAAAGTTAAGCGTTCAAAGACTTCGCTATCTTGCGCGGTAACAGCCAGCACCCAACCAGTACCTTCAATGGGCGTAAAACCCATAATGTAATCTTGGTTATCTTGCTCTAAGTTTAATTCTAAAATACCTTGGCGCTGTTTCAACAGTTCATTAAAGGTCGCGATACTTGCAGCATTGCCTTTTTCAAGAGTGTTGTATTGATCTAGCACTTTGGCACGGTCGCGGTTGGCAATCATGATGCCTTTTTCATTCACGACAAAAGCAAAACCACCGTTACCAAAGCCTAGGTCGTCAGTAATGGTGCTAAGTAACGAAGCGTCCATACGGGCAATTAATACGGCTTTAACTTTTTGGGTGGTTTTATCACGAATCGGCGTTGCCAGCATAATCACTGGCTTATTAATAACTCGGCTAATTATCACATCAGACATATTAGTCTGGTTTTCAAAGGCTTTAATAATGTAACTACGATTACCTAAATCAGCCGTATTACCTTCCGGATAATGTGAAATACCCGCTGCATTCACCCAACCCAAGCCTAGGTAGCCAAGGCGTTGCGTTGCTGCACCTAAATAATTTAAAGAATCTGCTGAAAGCTCTTGCAAAATAGGTTGTTCAGCTAATTCTGCAAGGGTAGCAAGTTGGGTATCTATACGGCTACGAACTGTTTCACTAGCACCTTTTGCAATACTGCTTAGCGCATGTTCAACCTGTTCGTTAACCGCCAAGGTTGATTGATTCAGTGCCGTTAAGCCTAGGCTGCCAGAAGCTAAAAGTAACACGACAAAAAAAACCAACATTAGCCGCTGGCTAATGCTTTTAAAGGGCAAAGAAATGGCCACTTGAAATCCTCTCATTCATAAATCCATGACTAGCTATGATTTCTACTTCTTAGCTAGTTGCTTTTGCAGTTTATCAATATAGGTAACAACTTGATGACCTGCATCTTCCATAGCTTCAAGTGCTGCAACTAGGCTTTCCATATCGCCTCGCGCCCCTGCTTCTAACGCTTGGTTGCCGTATTCATGCACGGCTTTATGTGGGCCATTAAGGTCACGAAAACTATTAAGCTGCTTGTAATGTTTAGCACCATAACCTTCAAAATACCATTTACCTAAACGGCAGTTCTTATGGTCGCCTGCGCATTCGTTAAAGCGGCCTTCACAAATTCTTTGGTAAATGCCTGCCTTCCAGACTGCATGGTCTAGTTTAACAGTGTTTAGAAAGGCATTGGTGGTTGTTTCGTGAATAACCGACTGCATGTGATTAGAGCTATTAATGACTTGGTCAACAATGCCATTAATTTGTACCGAAGAACTAGAAACATCTTCAGCGCCCACTTGGCTAATATCCACTAGGCGACGAATACTTTCAATTTGGCGAATAATTTCAGCAATTAGTTTTTCTATTTCGCCACTAGCTGAACTCGCTTTGCCAGCTAACTGACGCACTTCGTCAGCGACTACCGCAAAACCACGGCCATGTTCACCAGCACGGGCTGCTTCAATCGCTGCGTTAAGCGCTAATAAGTTAGTTTGGTCAGAAATTTCTTGAATGCTGCCAATTAAGCGCCCAATATTTTGCGCAGTGGCTTCTAAAGTACGAGCACCTGTAGAGCTTTGTTCTGCTTGTTGGCTAATGATTTGCGCGCGCCTATCAAGCTGTTCAACAGCAGTGCGCGTTTGGGTGAATATTTCATCGAGTAATTCAAGGGATTTAGTTTCACTACGTAAAATTTCTGTATCACGCGCTAAGCCATCACGCATAGCACTTAACATAGCACCACCACGTAGATTAATGTGCTGAATTTTTTCAACCTGCGTGCAGTGAATGTTTCTAGCTTTGAATTCTTTACGTAGCTGGTTTATTTCTTGTTCTAAGCGTTGCACTTCTTGCTGGTGCTGACTTTGATTAAGTTCTAACTTTTGACGCAGTTGTAAGTTTTCTTTTTTCAGCGCATGACCAAAAATCATTTTCCTCTCCTTTATTGACTAGGGTAACACGCAGCTATTTTTTTGTAATAGTTAGTAGTGATGCGTCTTATGTGCCTGTACTTTAGTTTTAAACTTTAAAAGCATACACTCATTGTAACTTACTGTAACTCGTTGGGGCTAGCCGCTTGGTGCTGGCTGTTGACCTGACTTTTACCGCCAAGTCTGTTCTAATGCTGCTTTTCTTGATTTCAGCAAGAGACCCTCAATGAACACCAGTCAACCAAATAAACTGTCTAGCGGCCCACGCAAAATATTACATAAATATAACACTGAATACACCTTGTTGGGTACAGCGCACGTTTCTAAAGCCAGTGCCGATGAGGTACGTCAATTAATTAGTTATGGCGAATTTGATGCCGTTGCGATTGAATTATGCCCTGCTCGTTTTGCTTCTTTAAAAGACCCAGATGCACTTGCCAAACTTGATTTATTTCAAGTGATTAAACAGGGTAAAGCAGGCATGGTTGCTGCTAACTTAGCTTTAGGTTCATTCCAACAACGCGTTGCTGAAGAATCGGGCATTGCCCCTGGTGCAGAAATGCAAGCCGCCATCGAAGAGGCAGAGAAACATAATTTACCTTTATTAATCATTGACCGTGATGTGGGCATTACTTTAAAGCGGGTTTATCGCAGCGTGCCTTGGTGGCAAAGGGCAGGCTTAATTATGGGTTTGTTCAGCAGTTTGTTTTCAAATGAAAAAGTGTCAGCAGCAGAGATAGAGAAGTTAAAAGAAGGCGACGTGTTAGAAGCCACTTTTAGTGAATTTGCTGCCCAATCTGAACAAATGTACCAAACCCTTGTTGCTGAACGTGACCATTATATGGCGCTACGCTTGGCGCAAGAAAATGGCGATAGCCAATACAAAAAAGTATTAGTCGTTATTGGTGCGGGGCATTTAAAAGGTTTAAGCGAAAGTTTAAGCGGTCATTTGCCTGAAGACCCTAGCGAACAGCTGGCAGTATTAAATAGCCTGCCGGAAGGCAATAAATGGCTAAAGTTTATTCCTTGGTTGATTGTCGCGTTAATCTTGGTTGGCTTTATTATAGGTTTTAGCCGCGATACTGGGCTAGGCGCACAAATGGTAATAGATTGGGTGTTGATTAACGGTGGTTTAAGTGCGTTAGGGGTATTAATTGCTGCTGGTCACCCTTTAACCGTTTTAACAGCTTTTGTTGCTGCGCCATTAACTTCGCTTAATCCAACCATAGGCGCTGGCTTTGTAGCCGCTGCTGCTGAAATTTATTTCCGTAAACCTAAAGTGGCCGATTTTTCTAGCCTAAGGCAAGACACCAGCAGCTTAAAAGGCTGGTGGAAAAACCGTGTTTCGCGCACCCTGCTGGTATTTATTCTAGCCACCTTGGGTTCAGCGATTGGCACTTATGTGGGTGGCTTCCATATTTTTGGGCAACTTACCCAAGTTATGTAATTAGTTACTTAAGAGAAAAAAATGCTTTTATCGGTTAAACAAAACTGGTTTTCTAATATACGTGGCGATCTACTGGCTGGAATCGTGGTGGCTATGGCATTAGTGCCTGAATCTATCGCTTTTTCTATTATTGCAGGCGTTGACCCTAAAGTTGGGTTGTATGCCTCTTTTTGCATTGCCGTAGTGATTGCTTTTACTGGCGGTCGCCCCGGTATGATTTCGGCTGCAACGGGTGCTATGGCGTTGTTGATGGTAACGCTGGTTAAAGAGCATGGTTTGGAATACTTGTTGGCTGCGACCTTGTTAACCGGCGTATTACAAATTATTGCTGGCTATTTAAAACTGGGTAGCCTAATGCGTTTTGTATCGCGTTCGGTGATTACTGGTTTTGTTAACTCGCTGGCAATTTTGGTTTTTATGGCGCAACTGCCAGAATTAACCAACGTTACTTGGCATGTTTACGCCATGACTTTGGCTGGTTTGGGCATTATTTACCTGTTTCCTTATATTCCGGTAATTGGCAAGTTAATGCCTTCGGCTTTGGTGTGCATTTTAACCCTAACCGCTGTTGCACTTTATTGGGGTATTGATGTACGTACTGTGGGCGATATGGGTGATTTACCAGATACCTTGCCCATATTTTTATGGCCTGAAGTACCCTTAACATTAGAAACGCTGATTATTATTTTTCCTTATTCAATTATGCTAATGGCGGTAGGTTTATTAGAATCCATGTTAACCGCCACCATTGTTGATGATATGACCGATACCAAAAGCGATAAAAACCGTGAGTGTAAAGGGCAGGGTATCGCCAATATTGTGGCAGGTAGTTTTGGTGGTATGGCAGGTTGCGCGATGATAGGCCAGTCGGTGATTAACATTAAGTCAGGTGGGCGAACGCGCTTGTCTACCCTAACGGCTGGTTTGTTATTGCTGATTATGGTGGTGTTTGTATCCGACTTTCTATCAGTGATTCCTATGGCAGCACTGGTGGCTGTTATGATTATGGTGTCGATAGGTACGTTTAGTTGGAAGTCGATTGTTGATCTTAAAAAGCACCCTTTTTCTACCAATCTGGTGATGCTGACGACTATGGCGGTAGTGGTGTTTAGCCATAACCTAGCCTTGGGCGTATTTGTTGGCGTACTGTTAGCAGCGATGTTTTTTGCCAATAAAATTGGTCATTACATGGTGGTTAACAAGGGCGAGTTGGGTGATGGTACGCGTGTTTATACCGTATTAGGGCAGGTGTTTTTTGCGTCTTCAACCAAGTTTGTGGAAGCGTTTGATTTACAAGAAAAAATTGAAAATGTGGTGATTGATTTAACTGCTGCACACTTTTGGGATATTACTGCGGTGGCTTCTTTAGATAAGGTAGTCAATAAGCTGCGTAAGCAAGGTTCACAGGTTGAATTGCTAGGGTTAAACGCTGCCAGCGCGACCTTGGTTGATCGCTTTGGTGAACAGGATAACCCTAAACAATTAGCCAGAATTTTGGCTAAAAATTAACCGGCTTGGTTTTCTTTATCAACCTCTTTAAGCAGGTGCTTGGCTAAACCTATACCAGTTTCTGAAAAGGTTTGATGGGTATAGTTAGCACCTGCGGCATTAATGGCTGCTGCATCTTCTGCAAAAGAACCGTGGCTAATAATTACCCCAGTAAAGCCACTTTTTCTTAATTTATGTGCTGCCAACACCTTGGCTTCAACGTCATTGGCGGTTAGCAGCACGTATTTTAAGTTGGGCGCTTGTAGTTGTTGCCATAACATTTGGTCTTCTGCATCGGCAAAAATCGCGTTAAAACCTTCTTCAATTAGCTGCGCTACTTTTACTGGGTCTGAATCTATACCGACTAAAGATAACCCCTTGTCTTCTAGCTGTTGGTAAGCGGCTGTGCCAGTTCTGCCCAAGCCAATAATTAATACCTCTTCTTTAAGCACTAATGGCAGCTCATCGGGGTGAAAGCCCGCCCTTTCAAAAGGCACTAGGTGCTTGGCTAGCTTTTCATACAAGGGTTGTGCTGCACGGTATAAGGGTGCGGAAATTAAAAAGGATAGGCTGACTGCCAAAGCTAAAGGTATTAGCCATTCAGGCAAAACAAGGCTGGCAACAATAAGGCCAAATTCACTAAAGTTAGTTAGGCTTAAACCCGTTAAAAACGCACTTCGTGCCCGCAATTTAAAACCTAGCAGCAGGAAGAAAAATAGAATGCCTTTAATCGGCAGCAGCAGCGTAACTATTAGTGCAAAAATAATCGCATTGCTGTCGGGCAAGCCGCCAATGCCAATTTGTAAGAAGAAGCCCACTAAGAAAACTTCTTTAATGCTCCACAAAGCTTTAGAAAGATCATGTGAGCGCGGGTGGTTAGCCAGCAAAGCACCAAAGGCTAAAGCTCCCAATTCAGAACTTAAGCCAACGCTTTCAAAACCAAAACCACCAACCACTAATGCCAACAACAACCCCAATAAAACCAGCAATTCATCTTGGCCGCTAAAATCTAGTAATTTATAAAACACTGGCCTTAATAAAGGAATACCAAACACCACTAAAGCCCACATAGAGGGGGTGCTGCCACTGGTTAAACTCATCACAAACAAGGCGATTAAATCTTGAACGACCAAAATACCAATGGCTACACGGCCATGAAAAGCGCGTAATTCACGCTTACCTTCCAATACTTTTGCTGCTAATACGGTGCTTGAAAAAGATAAAGCAACAGCCAACATTAGCGCGGTATAGGCGCTAACATCCATAAAATAGAAGATACCCGGTGCGAAAATTGCACAAGAAATAATAAAGTGAATTAGCCCGCCACCCAACACTTCTGGCTGGGCTAGGCTTTTAATTTTTAACTTCAAACCCACGGTAAACAGCAACAACAACACACCCAAATGCGCCAAGTGTTGCAGTGCTGCGGTGCTTTCAGCTGGTAAACCAATAAACTGGCTGGAAGCTGAAATAGCAAAACCTGCCGCTAAATAGCCAATTAAAGGCGGTAGCCCCAAAGTTTTTACACCAGCGCCTAGCCCAAAAGCAAAAATAATCCACACCGCTTCAGTCATGTCTAAATCCGTCAGAATTGCAAAAAAGAGGGTGGATTAAGTCAGCTTGAACAAGGTAAATCAAGGAATAGTTTTGGAAAAGAACGCCAGTAAGCAGCACTAGAGGTAAGCTTGCTTTAATAAACGGGCAGGCGGTATTTTTTGTTCGGTCAGGAATTGGTCAATGGCTAGAGTTACTTCGGTAATTCTGGCTTTTTCATGGTGCGTAAATACCATTTCAAGCTGTTCAGTAATCGCGCAACTGGTGGGTAAGTTGTTGCCAGCGTCAATTAAAGCCCGCATTCTGGGTAAGAACACATAGCGCAACCATTGTTCTAAGCACATGGTATCTACACAAAAAGGCGTTACACTCTGTACAGCAGCAGCTTCTGGTGGGGCTACTTGCCAAAAGTCAGTTTGTTTTAAGCGTTCTTCTAATAAATTAAGTAATTTGGTTAAGATTTTAGTCGTTTTGTTCATTAAAAATGCGCTCTGGTAAACAAGCGGCAGCCACTTGCCGCTTTTAAATACCTTACCGCTTAAAACCACCTTTTAACACCCATGTTTTACACAGCTTCAACAGGTTTTTGCTCTTACTTGTTGATTTATAAAGAAAAATTAAACTTGGCACTAAAATTGTATGTATAAAGACAAAGCAGCGGAGAATGAATATGTCGATTAACTTTAAAAATGCCCTAGGTCTACACCCTGATGCGCTGAATGTGCGCAGTAAGCGTTCTGAAATTCTAGCTAACAACCTAGCTAATAGTGATACGCCCGGTTACAAAGCGCGTGACCTAGACTTTAAAGGTATTTTAAAAGGCGAATATGAAAACCGCCAGCGCATGGATCTGCAACGCACTAGCCAACGGCACATTCCTGCCGCAGCCATTGTTATGGATCAGTCGCTGAAGTTTCGTAGCCCACACCAGCCTTCAATAGACGGTAACACGGTAGAAACAAATATTGAGCAGGCTGAGTTTGCTAAGAACTCTATGGATTTCCAAAGTAGCTTTACTTTTTTGAATAGTAAATTCAGTGGCTTAATGAAAGCCATGAAGGAACAAGGTTAATTAGGAGCTGAATTATGTCACTCAATAAAATTTTTAATATTGCTGGAAGCGGCATGAACGCACAAACAGTGCGCCTTAACACGACTGCTTCAAACATGGCGAACGCCCAAAGTGTCAGCTCCTCTATTGACGAAACTTACCGCGCTCGTAAGCCGGTTTTTGCGCCTATGTTAGAGCGTTACAAACAAGGCATTACTGACGATTACGGTTATAAAAACCCAACCACTAGCTTTAACCCGCGTGATGTTGCGGGTGAAGGTGTGCAGGTGTTGGGCATTGTTGAAAGTAACCAAGAGTTACAAATGCGTCATGAACCTAACCACCCTATGGCTAACGAAGACGGTTATGTATTTTACCCCAACGTTAACGTGGTTGAAGAAATGACCGACATGATGGCTGCTTCACGTTCGTTTCAAACTAACGTTGAAGTTATGAATACGACTAAACAGATGATGCAGCGTGTTCTGACTTTAGGTCAGGGCAGCTAAGCTTAGAACTTAAAAGCTAGAACTTAATCAGTAGGGCAAAAAATTGCCGCTACTGTAGCCCTAGCGGCAAT
>CAYJCB010000018.1:17079-25698 GCA_964368615.1 uncultured Halomonadaceae bacterium
CTAGAACTTAATCAGTAGGGCAAAAAATTGCCGCTACTGTAGCCCTAGCGGCAATTGCGAGTAGAGAAAAGACTATGAGTATTGAAAAAACTGACTTTTATCAAAACCTGCAGGTGCAAAACCAGCAGCGTGAAGCTGAAAAAGCCGGTAAAAAAGGCGAGTTGGGTAAAGATGACTTTATGCGCTTACTCATTGCTCAACTTGAACACCAAGACCCGCTAGAGCCTACTGATAACGGTGAGTTTATTGCCCAAATGGCGCAGTTTTCATCACTAGAAGGTATTAGTAACCTTAATACTACGGTCAGTCAGTTTGCGACTAACTTACAGTCTACCCAAGCTTTGCAAGCTTCTACGCTGGTGGGGCGTTCGGTACAGGTATTAAGCGACTGGTCTGAATTAAAAGATCAGAAGCCTATAACCGGTACGATTGATTTAAAAGATTCTTCATCAGATGTTTACGTGGCTGTTTACTCGGGCGAGGGTGAATACTTGGGTGATATTTCTTTAGGTCAACGCCCAGCCGGTGAAGTTTCTTTTGAGTGGAATGGCCTAGATACTGAAGGCGAACCTTTCCCGCCCGGTGCTTACCAGTTTCGTGCCTTTGCTAACAATGGCGGTCAACATGAAGGTGTTGAAATGTACCTTTCTCAGAATGTAACCAGCGTATCGCTTAATTCAGGTGCGCGTGGCGAAATCATGTTGAACTTAAGCGGTGTAGCCAAGCCAATTCCACTACGTGATGTCAAAGTCATTAACTAATTTCAGGCGGAGTGCCAACAATGAGTTTTAATACAGGCCTTATGGGCTTACGTGCTGCGCAGATAGATTTAAGTGTTACTGGTAATAATATTGCTAACGCCAGTACTAAAGGTTTTAAACAATCTCGTGCTGAATTTGGCGATATGTACACTGCATCTATGTTAGGCAATGGCAGTAATAAACCTGGTTCTGGTGTGTTGGTTGAGCGTATTTCGCAACAACATAGCCAAGGTGGCCTTGACTATACTGAACGTTCGTTAGATATGGCAATTGAAGGCAATGGTTATTTTATGCTTTCTCATAATGGTCAGAAAGAATATACCCGTGCGGGTTATTTTGACTTAGATGAGAAAGGTTATATTGTTAATAATACGGGTAAGCGCTTGCAGGGTTATACCACTGACGATCAAGGTCAGGTAATAGCTGGTGCGCCAGGTGATATGCAGTTAAGCCAAGCAACGTTAGAGTCTAAATCGACGACTAAAATAGAAGTAGGTTTTAACTTTGATTCGCGTAAACCTGCTTTAGATATTAACAAGTTTAACCCGAATGACCGTACTACCTACAGCGATGCTAACCGCACCAGTGTGTTTGATAGTTTAGGCAAAGAACACGAGTTAACTCAGTATTTTATTAAAGTGCCTTCAACCGACGCAGCAGGTGTTGCTGATGAAGCTAAAAATGGTAATACTTGGGCAGTGATTAATGCGTTTGATGGTCAGTTTTATGGCAGCGATGGCGCTAAGCTTGAAGTTGGAGCTGCACCAGATAATAAGCCTTTAACAACCAAAAACTGGAATTTAGCCGCAGGTAATGGAACTGCACCTGCTTTTACAGTTAATGGCGCTGCTTATGTCCCTGTTGCACCTAATACTGATGCTAGTTTGGCAGGCTATTTAGCTGCGGCTGATGGTATGACGCAAGCCACAATGGTTTTTAATACCCAAGGTACGCTAACTGGTCAAAATAAAGGCCTTTCTACCTTTATTACGCCTGAAGGTAAGCCTGGTAATGCTGTTGCACAAGACGGTGTTAGCCCTTACGAGTTTTCAATTAAACTACCTGATAATATTCCATTAAATGGTGCTTTTTTAGGTGCTTCTAATGATGGTAATGGCGGTAATAATGAAATTGTTTATAATTTAAGTGGTACCACTCAATACGGTGCTAGTTATACAGCGCAAGCTCAGTATCAAAATGGTTATTCGGCTGGTAACTTATCTGGGCTTGAAGTTAATAAGCAAGGTATGATCATCGGCCGTTATAGTAATGGCCAGATTCGTGAGATTGGGCAAGTGCCTATTGTTACCTTTAGAAACCCACAAGGCTTACAGCCAAATGGTTCTACTGCTTGGATAGAAACTACTGAATCAGGCGACCCTACTATTAATCAGGCAGACACTGGGATTACTGGTGCAATCATTGGTAGTGCGTTAGAAGAATCTAACGTTGATTTGGCTGAAGAGCTGGTAAAAATGATTATTGGTCAGCGTAACTACCAAGCTAACGCTAAAACCATTCAAACCCAAGATACGATTACTCAGACAATTATTAACCTGCGTTAAGTTAATTAATTATCTGATAAAAAGCGCCTTAGGGCGCTTTTTTTTGTGACTAGCTAGATTGGCACAAAGCTTGCATAATAATAACTAATTAAGAATTTGGAGTTACCCATGGATAAAGCGCTCTTCATTGCAATGACCGGTGCCAAGCATAATATGATGGCTCAGACGGCTCGTTCAAATAACCTTGCTAACGTTAACACCGTTGGTTTTCGTGCCGATTTTGAACAGGCGCGTGCCATGCCTGTTTTTGGCGAACACCACCCTAGCCGTGTTTACGCCCTTACTGAACGCCCTGCCACCGATATTCAGTCGGGTAGCTTTGACCATACGGGTAAGCCCCTAGACATAGCCCTGCAAGGTGAAGGCTGGATTGCTGTGCAAGCGCCTAATGGTCAAGAAGCTTATACGCGCCGTGGTGATTTAAACATAGATCCTACGGGTATGTTGCGCACCGGCAATGGTTTGCCGATAATCGGCAACGGTGGACCTATTGTGCTACCTCAAGGTCAGCATTTTCAGATTGGTCGCGATGGTGGCATTAGTATTAGTACGCCAGATGGTGCTACTGAATTGGTCGATCAAGTTAAGCTAGTTAGCGCCCAAGCTTTAGGCTTGACCATGGAAAAAGGCCTAGATGGTTTAATGCGTCCACGTAATTTTGCAGGCGATTTACCTGCTGACCCTATTGTTAAAGTAGAGTCGGGCGTTATTGAAACCAGTAACGTCAATGCCGTCAACGAATTAACCACCCTGTTGGCACTGTCACGCCAATATGAAATGAACGTAAAAATGATGAAAACCATTGATGATAACGGCACTTCAGCCGGAAGCATCTTGCGAATGAGTTAAGGTTTATTACAGCTTGATTGCAGCTTGCTTACTAGTCAGTTATTCATTACATAAAGAATTTTAGAATTACAACGAGGTCTACACTATGCATCCGGCACTTTGGACAGGTAAAACAGGTTTGCACGCAATGGACGTTAAAATGTCCACTATTTCTAACAACCTAGCTAACGTTAATACGGTGGGTTTTAAGCGTAACCGTGCTGTTTTTGAAGACCTGCTTTACCAAGCACAAAAAATGCCTGGTGCACAAAATGGTGGCGACAGCCAACTACCAACAGGTTTGCAGTTAGGTACGGGTGTGCGTGTAACTGCCACTCAGCGCCAGTTTACTGAAGGTAGTTTAGAAGTGACTAATCAACCTCTAGACTTGGCAATTAACGGGCGTGGTTTTTTCCGTTTACAAATGCCCGATGGTGAGGTGTCTTATACCCGCAATGGTCAATTTCACCTAGATTCTGATGGCCGTATTGTTAACAGTAATGGCTTTCCTTTAGACCCAGAAATTATTCTTCCTGACGATACCGACTCTATTACCATTGGTCGTGATGGTACGGTAACGATTACTCAGGCAGGTCAAAATAACGAAGCGCAAGAAATTGGTCAAATTGAAGTAATTGACTTTATTAACCCTGCTGGTTTGTTGGCAATGGGTAATAACGTATATTCTGAAACCGCTGGTTCTGGTGCTCCGCTAGATGGTATTGGTGGCGAGAATGGTTTTGGTCGCATTGAGCAAAATATGTTAGAGCTTTCTAACGTGAGTGCGGTTGAAGAACTTGTTGATATGATTACTACCCAACGCGCTTATGAAATGAATACCAAAGTCGTTTCTGCTGCAGATGATATGCTGCGTAATCTAACTCAGACCTTGTAATGATTAACGATGCTGTGGATAGGCAGTTGCAAAGAGGCGATAGAATGAAGCGTTTATGCTCTTTTTCACTGATACTTTTGTTGGCTACTCAGCTGGTTGCTTGCGCCACTGGGCCGGGTGAAAAAAAAGTTGAACAAGGCGATCCTGTTTATGCGCCGGTTCAGCCAAGCCGTATGGAGCCACCACCGCCTACACGTGGCTCTTTATACCAAGCCGCGCACAGTAAAGCCTTATTTAATGACCGCAAAGCTTACCGTGTGGGTGATGTGATTACGGTTAATTTAGAAGAGCGTACTCGTTCAACTAAGTCTGCTACGTCAGACATTAAAAGCAACTCCAATATTACCATTGCTAACCCTACGATTGCTGGGCGTGAGTCGCCTATGAATATGGGTTTAGGCATGAACTCAGACCGTAACTTTAAAGGCGATGCCAGTGCCGACCAAAGCAATAGCTTGCTAGGCAGCATTACCGTGACAGTGCATGACGTTTACCCTAATGGTAATTTGTTAATTCGCGGTGAAAAGTGGTTAACCCTTAACCAAGGCGATGAATATGTACGGGTATCGGGCATTGCTAGGCCTGAAGATATTCGCCCTGATAACTCGATTAGTTCTACGCTGTTAGCTGATGCACGTTTAACCTACAGCGGCACTGGTGATTTGGCTAATTCTAATCGCCAAGGCTGGCTGGCTCGTTTCTTTAACAGTGGCTGGTGGCCGCTGTAATACTTTAAGGTGCATTAAATGAAGTTTGCTAGCCGAGCACGTTTAGCCCTAGTTTCTATATTACTGCTTAGCCTGTCGCTTACTTTGCAGGCAGCACAAACCAGCCGTTTAAAAGACATTACCAGCGTTGAAGGTGTGCGCAGCAACCAATTAATTGGTTATGGTTTAGTGGTTGGTTTAGATGGTACGGGCGATAACGCGCCTTTTACCAATCAAACCTTTGCCAATATGATGAATCAATTTGGGATTACTTTACCGCCAGGTATTAACCCTAAATCTAAAAACGTTGCAGCCGTCACTATTAGTGCTGAGTTGCCGCCTTTTGCTAAGCCTGGTCAAAGTATTGATATTACGGTTTCGTCGATAGGTAACTCTGAAAGTTTACGTGGCGGTACATTGCTAATGACGCCATTAAGGGGCGCTGACAGCAATGTTTATGCTGTTGCGCAAGGCAGTTTAGTGGTGGGTGGCTTTGGTGCAGGTGGTGCAGACGGTTCCAGAATAACCGTTAACGTGCCAAGTGTTGGGCGTATTCCTAATGGTGCTGTTGTTGAGCGCGAAGTGGCTAATTTTTTTGGTGACAGCGATACGCTCACCTTTAACTTACATTACCCAGACTTCACCACTGCACGCCGTATTGAAGAAACTATTAACGGTTTAATGGGCCCTAGCGTTGCCCATGCGCTTGACCCTGTTTCGGTTAGAGTACGTGCGCCGCGTGATACCAGTCAGCGGGTGGCTTTTTTATCGGTACTTGAAAACTTAGAAGTAACCACTGCTGAGGCTGCTGCGAAGGTTATTATTAATTCGCGTACTGGCACCATTGTTATTGGGCAGAATGTTCGCGTTTCACCTGCTGCGGTAACCCACGGCAGCTTAACGGTGACGATTGCTGAAGCGCCTGAAGTGGTGCAGCCCAATGCTTTTGCTGATGGCGAAACAGCAGTGCAACAAAATACCCAAGTGAATGTTCAGCAAGATAATAGCCCGATGTTTAAATTTGATGCTGGGGTAACTTTGGACGAGATAGTACGTGCAGTTAACCAAGTAGGCGCAGCACCGGGCGACTTAATGGCGATTTTAGAAGCCTTAAAACAAGCGGGTGCTTTAAATGCCCAGCTGATTGTTATTTAAGGATTAAGCGATGATTGGCGATAAAGCAACCAGCGGTAATTACTCTAAAGCTCAGAATGCTTACCACGACTTTCAAGGCTTACGCGAGTTAAAAAAAGGCGCAGTGGAAGACGATCCTGAAGCCCTTAAAGAAGTTGCGCGTCAGTTTGAAGCCTTGTTCATTCAAATGATTTTGAAAAGTGCCCGCGAAGCTGATGAGCTAGTCGGTGGTGAAGAAACACTTTTAAAATCGAAAGAAATGTCTTTTTTTCAAGGCATGTTAGACGAACAGTTTTCGATTGCCATGACGCAATCCAACGGTGGCAAAGGTTTAGGTTTGGCCGATGTGCTGGTTAATCAGCTAGCTAAAGCACCTAAAGAACCTGCTGTTGAAGTTTCTGACGAAGTGCGCCGTGGTGCGCAACTGCTAACGCAAGACGCTATGCAGCAGATTAATAGCCGCCGCCTGCGTTTTTCACAAGCAACAATAGAAGCCAAGCCACAAAATGCCAGGCCACCTTTGGCAGCAGCCAGTGACAATGTGGGTCGCCAGCCATTAGAAATTGCAGGCTTGCCTGTTAGTGCAGATAAACGTGCTTATTTTGCTTCACCTGAAGAGTTTGTGAAGCACATTTACCCCTTGGCTGAAAAAGCCGCAGCACGTATTGGTGTTGACCCTAAGTTGGTAGTAGCGCAAACCGCCCTAGAAACAGGTTGGGGTAAGTTTATGATTCCACGTGAAGATGGTTCAAGCAGCTTTAACTTGTTCAATATTAAAGCCGACCAGCGTTGGAAGGGTGAATCAGCAAAAGTGCAAACATTAGAGTTTCGTAATGGTCAGCCTAAGCAAGAGCGTTGGCCTTTTAGGGCGTATGAATCGCTTGAACAGTCGATGGACGATTACGTTGATTTCTTAAGTAATAATCCGCGCTATCAACAAGCACTTGATAAGGTGGCAGATTCACAAGCCTTTGCTAAGGGTTTGCAGCAAGCCGGTTACGCTACCGACCCACGTTATGCCCGTAAGGTGATTGATATTATGGATAGCAGCCGCTTGAATCAGGCGTTAGAAAATATTGCGCCACCAGCCAAAAAATAAATTGTTAAAAAGAATATAAGGGAAGGGTCATATTATGTCAGATTTGCTTGGTATAGGCTTGTCAGGCTTACGCACTAGCCGCAACAATATCTCGGTTACTGGACACAATATCAGCAATATTGATACGCCAGGTTTTTCACGCCAGCGCGCAACGCAAATTACTAACTCTGCGATAAATACGGGCGTAGGCGCTATGGGTACGGGCGCGCGTACGCAAAGTATCGAGCGCATTGTAGACCAATACACCATTAACCAAGTGCGTATAGATACGAGTAATTTAAAAGAAAACGAAGCTTATCTGCGTAATGCCAGTGAATTAGACAGCCTTTTATCGAGTGAAAACTCAGCCTTGGGCGCAGCCCTGAATGGTTTTTTTGAAGGAATGCAATCGGCTGCCAACGACCCTCTTTCTAAACCCGCGCGTCAGTTAGTTTTCAGTCAAGTAGAAAGCGTGAGCCAGCGTTTTAAAACCGCTAATTCACGCTTAGAAGACCAAAACAACAACATTAATACCCAAGTAAGAACTTACAGTTCAAAAATTAATGAATTAAGCGTTGGAATTAGCCAAATTAATAAACAGCTGTCTGCTTATGAAGGTAGTAATAAGCAACCTAATGACTTGCTGGATAGACGTGACGAGATGTTGCGTGAGCTTAGCGAAATTGTTGAAGTGCAAGTTCAAACGCAAGATGGACTGGGTATTAACGTGACCATTGGTAATGGTATTCCACTTATTTCTGGCGAGGGTTTTAACAAGCTAGAAGCGGTACCTAGTGAGAATGATAAGAGTCGTTACGAAGTTTTTATGTCTGACAATCAGGGTGGCAGAATGAAAGTCACCAATGAAATTGCGGGTGGTGAAATGGGTGGAGTGTTGCGTTACCGCTCCGACACTTTAGACCCTGCTTTAAATGAAATGGGTCGTATTGCGATTATTTTTGCTGGTGAAACTAACAATAAACACCATGCGGGTACCGACCTTAATGGTCAGCAGGGTGGCGATGTATTTAAAGATATTAATACTAAAGAATCCCAGTTAGACCGTATTCCGGGTATTCAGCGCAGCGCAGCAGCCGGTGTGTGGGTAGACCCAGCCGGTTTAAATAAGCTACCAGCACAAGAATTTCACCTTAAGCAGCAAGATGGTAATTTAGTTCTAACGGATTCGGTTACTGGCGCAAATATGTTTGGTAAAGATGTAAGCTTTGCTGATGTGGCTGCACTGAATACAGCTTTACAAGACAAGTTTGGTTTTAGGTTAACAGATGGTAATAATCCACCTAATGGTGCAGCTCCTGCGGATATTAGCTTAGCTGCTGACGGTGTTGCTAACCTGCTGCAAGGTGGTGGAATGTTAATTTCGCCCGTGCGTATTGGTGCTTCGCAATTAGAGCGTTCGCCTGAATTAAGTGATACCACGAAAATTGCCTTGGCAGGTATTGCTGGTGCTGAAAATAATACCGGCACAGCAGCTATGAGCTTTGTAACAATTGGCAACCCAGAAAATAGTTTAAAAGACGCTGGATTGGCTGGCTATCAAATTAAAGTAGATTCGGTTACTGCTGCTACGCCTCCTGTACCTGTGTTTACCCTGTTAGATGGTTCTGGCAATCCTATTACGCCTACACCA
>CAYJCB010000019.1:0-21483 GCA_964368615.1 uncultured Halomonadaceae bacterium
AAATCTATTTAAAACGTCTTCCATCAAGAATTTCTTGAATGCGCGGCAACATAATCAATTCTAGCGCCAAAGGCATTTTTGCACCTGGAATTACCAGCGTGTGCGCCCGCGACATAAAACTGTCTTTAATCATGGTAAGTAAGTAGTGAAAGTCGATAGTTTGTGAGCCACGAAAATGGATAACCACTAAGCTTTCATCTGCTGTTGGCACGTCTCGGTACTCTTCAAAAGGGTTTGAAGTATCCACAATAGGCACGCGCTGAAAATTAATGTGGGTGCGTGAAAACTGCGGCAAGATATAACGCAAATAATCTTCCATTCTGGAATGAATCGTATCAATGACCGCTTCTTGTGAATAACCGCGCAGTCGGGTATCCCTGTCAATTTTTTGAATCCATTCCAAATTAATCGAAGGTGCTACGCCAATCAGCAAATCAACGTACTGAGCAAGATTACAGTTTTCAGTTACTAATCCGCCATGCAGCCCTTCATACAGCAGCAAGTCAGTGCCTTCAGGCAAAGCTTCCCAAGGTGTAAAAGTACCTACCTGAAAACCTGCTTCAACCTGTTCAATATCTTCAGCATGAATGTATTGGCGATAGTTGCCCGTACCTGTGGCTGAATAATCTTTAAACAGCTGTTCTAGGCGCTCTAACAAATTGGCTTCGAGTGCAAAGTGAGATAACGAACGGTGTTGGTCTGGGTGCGCTGTTAGCAGTTTTTCTAATTGAGCGCGTGTGTAACGGTGAAAGCTGTCGCCGTGAACAAAAGCAGCATTTACCGCCTGCCGAGTAAATAGGCGAGCAAAGGCATCTTTAATGGTGGTGGTGCCAGCACCGGAGGAGCCGGTGACTGCAATAATGGGGTATTCTCGTGCCATATTAAGTTAAGGCCTGTTAACAAAATGCGAATGAGTCGATACAAATTAACCCTTGTAAGAAAGCCCAGATAAACTGGGCTTTAATGAATTAAAACACTGCTGTGAAAATAGCTTAGCTTTTGCCTTGCTCACGAGCAATAGCACGATAACCAATATCGCGGCGGCTAAAGCTGCCTGCCCAGCTGATTTTATCTAGCTGCTGATAAGCCAAGGTTTGTGCTTCTGCAACAGTTTTACCCATAGCAGTTACACAAAGCACGCGGCCACCGCTAGTTACTACGTCATCGCCTTGCATCGCTGTGCCTGCGTGGAATACTTTGACGGCTTCTTGCTCTTCTTGTGGCAAGCCAGCAATCACATGGCCTTTGGTATAATCATCAGGGTAACCACCGGCTGCGATTACTACACCAATTGCAGGGCGTTCGTCCCATTCAGCAGTTACTTGGTCGAGCTTTTTATCTAAAGCTGCTTGGCAAAGCTTAACTAAATCTGATTTTAAGCGCAGCACTATGGGCTGAGTTTCAGGGTCGCCAAAACGGCAGTTGTATTCAATCACCTTGGGCGTGCCTGTTGCATCAATCATTAAACCAGCATACAAAAAGCCCACATAGGTATTACCTTCTGCTGCCATGCCGTTCACGGTTGGGTAAATTACTTCGTCCATTACGCGCTGATAAACTGCATCAGTGACTACTGGGGCTGGGGAATAAGCACCCATGCCGCCCGTGTTGGGGCCAGTATCGCCATCGCCTACGCGCTTGTGGTCTTGACTGGTTGCCATTGGTAGCACGTTTTTACCGTCGACCATCACAATAAAGCTGGCTTCTTCGCCTTCTAAAAATTCTTCAATCACCACGCGTGAACCTGCTGCACCAAACGCATTGCCCGACAGCATATCAACAATGGCTGATTCAGCTTCTTCTAACGTCATGGCAACAATCACGCCTTTACCCGCCGCTAGGCCATCGGCTTTAACCACGATGGGTGCGCCTTTTTCACGCACATAAGCTAGGGCTTTGTCTTGTTCAGTAAACACGCCATAAAAAGCGGTTGGAATGTTATGGCGTGCTAAAAAATCTTTGGTGAAAGCTTTCGAGCCTTCAAGCTGCGCTGCGCCTTTAGACGGGCCAAATACGGCCAAGCCTTCTTTTTCAAAATAATCGACAATGCCTTCCACTAACGGCACTTCTGGGCCAATCAGCGTTAAGGTTACATTTTCAGCTTTAGCTAATGCCGCCAAACCAGCAAAATCTAAAATATCTAATGCCACGTTTCTGATTTTTGGCTCTAGCGCAGTACCAGCATTACCTGGCGCAACTAGCACTTCAGAAACATCGGCTGATTGAGCCGCTTTCCAAGCAAGGGCGTGTTCGCGACCGCCACTACCAACTATTAATAATTTCATGGGTTTCGTTTCCTTTTGTATGGATTTAGCTTAAAAACTTAGATTTTGCTGAAGATTTTAGCTGGGAATAATTTTCTGCATTATACAGATTTTTTAGTGAGGGACTCTTATTCATGATTCATGCCTTATCCTTCATGCTTTATCTAGGCTGTATCTGTGTTTTAGCTAGCTAAGTTGGGTTTACTAAGTTGGGCTTAAACAGTTAACAGAATAGGTATTTAAGCTTTTTTTTACTTTTTTTGCATTTGGGGTTTGACGCTTATTGTGCAGTGCAGTATATTAGATGGACTTGCTGCACCGCAACATTGCCAATGCAGCCGCTTAGTTAGATATATACAAAGGAGCACACCATGTTCGAGAAAATGATGAAAGATATGCAAGCGATGATGAAGCCTTACCAAGAAGGTATGAACGCTAAGCAATTTCAACCTATTACTAACCTAATGATTCTACAAGCTAAAACTTTAGAAAAGCTAGGCAGCGAGCAGACACGTTTTTACACTGAGTGCGTAGAAGCAGTTTCTAAGCAATTAGAAAGCGGCACTAAGACAACTGATGCAGCTAAGCTAAAAGAAGCACAGTTAAACTTTGCTCAAGATATGCAAAACCGTGTTGGTCGTTTATTCAAAACCAATATGGACATTATTACTGAAGCACGTGAAAGCGCTACTTCTGAAGTTGATACTTTAAAAACTCAGGCTAAAGCTAAAGTCTAAGTTTTTTAAAAGTTTAGCAGCCGTACTTCAGCAAACTCCCTCTGCCTGATTCAGCGTGCTGTTACTTTTACCCGACCTAGGTCGGGTTTTTTATTGGCTTTTTTTACAGATCAGGTTTTTTATCGCTTGTTTCTTTGTCGGTCGAGTTGCTATCTTTGCCAGTAGTGGGGCGTGTAAAATTGCCACGCGCCAAACTTTTCCATAGCAGTAAATTTTGTTCAGCAACTTTGCGAACCACTTCCATAGGGTTTGCTGCCTGCATAGGGTTGGCTTTAATTACCTGCTGCATTTGTTCACGCAATAGCTTTTGTTGCTCCATAAAAGTGCTAATACTCTGCTCTAAATAACCACTCATCGAGCCTTGCATCGAATCACCATAAAAACGAATCAGCTGCTGTAAAGCCTTGTTGCTAAACATGGGGCTGCCCGATTCATTGCTACCCTGATTTTCTTGTTCAGTAATAATTTGCAGTAAAATATTACGGGTTAAATCATCGCCACTTTTTGAGTCTTCAACATAGAAGTTCTCACCATCAACAATTAATTGTCGAATATCTTCCAGCGTCACATAACGGCTTTCTGAGGTATCATAGAGGCGTCGGTTGGCATATTTACGAATGACTCGCAAAGTTAACTCCTTATAAAAATTTGCTAAAATATTGGTGCATATTTATTTTAATTTTAGGATAGCAGCCACAAGAGACGGGTTACTTGCTGTAGCTGACACGTTGTTGTTGTATTATAACATTTGATGAAGCTAAAAAAGATTGGGAGAGTAGCATGTTAATAAAAGTTCATAAAAGCAGCGTAGTTTACTTCAAAACTAACGACACGCCTAAGGATAGGCTTATTAATCTTAGCAGTCACATTTACTTAAATTTACAGCAAATTACCGAACTGTCTCATTATACTTTAAAATCGGCTAGAGAAACATTGAGTTTAGACGGTAAGCCTATACATTTAAGTGCGGATACTAACGTGATTCACTTCACCATGTCGCCAACTTTTGCTGTTTACGCTGATAGTAAAGACAAAAATCGGCAAATTCATGAGCGTCGTTTCTATACACTCTATTATACGCCAGAAGGCTTACAAGAATACCTTGCGTTGCGCCAAGTGTTGAATAGTAATATTTTGAATAACGGCTAGCGTGGGCAGCTAGCTAGGTGGCTAGACTCAATGCAAATGCTGTAATACTCATTAGCACTCCCGCCAGAATAGCGGCGGGAGGCATCGGGTATTTTTGCCGCCAATTGTGCTTCGCTACCTAAAGTTGTCCATTTGCCTAGCTGTAAATCTACTTCGCTTTCAAACTGACGACCAGAAAAACTAGGTTGTTGATTTATAGTGTTCTGACCTATGTTTTTCTTGTTAGGTTTGGCTTGTTGAGTGGTTAAATTAAGCACTAATTTGCTACCTACAGGCTGTACTGTTACCCAAAAACCACTAGAAAGCCATTCATAACCCGTCTCACTGTACCTACCATTGTTTATTTGTACGGGAATCCAAAACCCTCTTTCTAATCTGGCTTGCACCCCTTCTTTGACTAAAACCTCAAAAACTTCTGAATGAGCAGTGGAGTAGTGGCGGGTATTTTTTTGTTGTGATTCTTGCAGGTTAATTTGACCTTGTGCAAAAAACACTCGCCAAGCTTGTACGGGTTGGTCTAAAGCATTAATTAAAATTTCTAACTGCTCTAGGTTCGATGCTTTGCCGCTTATAACAATTTTTTGATCGCTTTGGCTGGCAACAGTGCCTTCTGGTAGGTGGGGTTGAATCGCGGTTAGCACCTCAACAGCAGAACGGTTTTTAAGTGCCACTAGCTTAATTTTATGTGCGTCATCGGCTACTGCTTGGGGTATAATGCACTGCGATATTAATAAAAGTGCTAAAGTAATCCAACTAAACAGTAACGAATACTGCTTATTATTAGGCAACTGCTTCATTATTAGCTCCTGAAATGTTGAACAGACTCTAAATAAGTTAATCCTGAAGTCAAATAGCTGCAAGTCAGTCATTAGCCCTAAAATAGATTCAGTTTAGTAAGTAGTGTAGAAAATAACAGGGATCAGCATGCTACAACCTATGATTGTTACTCAAAAAAACATTAGTCAAAAAATTGTTACTCCAAAAATAATTGACAGAAATTCAAGCTCTAAACGCAACCGTTTTCCTAAGCTTAGCCTAGATTACTCAGTTGTATTTCAGCTAGCAACGGGTGAATTTCATACCGCTGCTACAGAAATATCGCACGATGAGTTACGGATAATTTGCGCTGCCAGCGATATTCCTTTGCTAGTTCCCAGAACTGCTCACCATAGTCCGAATGAAAAAATTATTCATTCAGCTAGTTTACAGCTAGATAAAAATTTTAGTATCGATGCCCAGTTACAAGTGCTAGGTTGCCGCCGTTATTCACAGGAAGGTTTCAGCGTTACTTTTCGTATTACTGAAGTCAGTGAAGCGCAATTAGAAAAACTAGAAAACTTTTTAACGACAGCAATAATAAAAAATGTACCAACTGCTAGCGTGTTTGGTTAATTTTAAATTATGAATTTATTGCTTGTTCACCAACAAGAAATTGACCAAGAAGGTTGTGTGTTGTTGACTGATCGCCGTCATCAACACATAAAAGAAGTGCACCGTTTAACGCTAGGCGCAACCTTGCAAGCAGGTGTGGTGAATGGCTTATGTGGTGAAGCTGAAATTATTGAACACCAAGCTGCGGCTACGCGAATTCGATTAAACCTTTATCGGCAGCCACCCGCAGCACTGCCAGTCACGCTTTTATTAGCCTTGCCACGGCCAAGAATGCTGGCAAGAAGTTTAGAACACCTTGCTACTTTAGGCGTAAAAAAAATAATTTTGCTACAAACCGCCCGTGTTGAAAAAAGCTATTGGCAATCGCCTGAATTAAAACCTGAAAAAATTCATCAGCATTTAATTTTAGGTTTAGAGCAAGCCAAAGACACCCTTTTGCCTGAAGTGACCTTACAAAAACTTTTTAAGCCTTTTGTTGAAGATGAGCTGCCAGCTTTGGCGGCTAACTCACTTAAACTGGTTGCGCACCCTGGTGATTACCCTGTTTGCCCAAGAGGCATTAGCGAACAACTTACCCTTGCGATAGGCCCTGAAGGTGGTTTTGTAGATTTTGAAATTCAGCTTTTAGAAGCCCAAGGATTTCAGCCTGTGCAAATGGGCGAACGCATTTTACGGGTTGAAACAGCAGTAACAGCTTTGCTTGCGCGTCTTTTTTAAAGTATAAAGCCTAGCTTTAAAATGCATGTCAGTAGACCTTTTTTTACACACAGGGTATAAAGTTAGAGTTACTTTTTGTATATTAGCAACTAATCTATCCTAATAATTAATTTATTAACCCTTGGAGCCAAACCTATTATGGGCTTGTTATGGATCCCACTGCTGCCGATGCTCGGCACCCTGGTACCCCTGTTGGTAGCGCGTTTTAGCCGCAGTCGCATTGCTCTTTATACCGCTATACTTCCTGCTCTTGCGTTGCTTTTACTTTTTGTACAAGCACCGGCTGTTTTTAGTGGTGAAGTGCTAACAGCAGGTTTTGAATGGATTCCTTTAGCCGGTTTAGAAATTAATTTTAGGCTAGATGGTTTAGCGTGGCTATTTGCTTTGCTGATTCTGGGTATTGGCCAGCTGATTATTCTTTATGCGCGTTATTATCTGTCTGAACAAGATAATATGCCGCTATTTTACTCTTATTTAATCCTATTTATGACCGCTATGCTGGGTATTGTCTTGTCGGGCAATATTATTCAGCTGTGGTTTTTTTGGGAATTAACCAGTATAAGCTCATTTTTGCTGATTGGCTTTTGGTCGCATAAATCAGAAGCTCGCAAAGGCGCACGTATGGCGCTGGCAGTTACGGGCGGTGGCGGTTTAGCCTTATTAGCGGGCTTGCTGTTAGTCGGTAATATTGTGGGTAGTTATGATTTAAGTACCATTTTGGCAAGTGGCGATTTAATTCGTGACAATGCTGCTTATCCAGTCGCTTTGGTGCTTATTTTACTCGGTGCTTTTACTAAGTCAGCGCAGTTTCCTTTCCATTTTTGGCTACCCCACGCCATGTCAGCCCCTACGCCGGTTAGTGCTTACCTTCACTCAGCAACCATGGTGAAAGCGGGTATTTTCTTAATGGCGCGTATGTACCCAGTGCTTTCTGGCACTGAGTTATGGTTCTTAATTGTTAGCATGACGGGTTTGGCTACCTTGTTGTTAGGTGCTTATGTCGCTTTATTTAAGCATGACATTAAAGGGTTGCTGGCTTATTCAACCGTTAGTCACTTGGGTTTAATCACCCTGTTGCTGGGTATGAATACGCAGTTATCGACTGTTGCAGCTATTTTTCACATTATGAACCATGCGGTTTTTAAGGCTTCATTGTTTATGGCGGCAGGTATTATTGACCATGAAACTGGCACGCGAGATATGCGGCAGTTGAATGGTTTATGGAAATATATGCCACACACTGCCACTTTGGCGATGGTTGCTGCTGCTTCGATGGCGGGTGTGCCTTTGTTTAATGGCTTCTTATCCAAAGAAATGTTTTTTGCTGAAACGCTTCATCAAGTAACTTTAGGTTCTTTATCTTGGATGGTGCCGGTTCTAGCAACCTTGGGTACTATTTTTTCAGTGGCTTATTCAGCACGTTTTATTCACGACGTGTTTTTTAATGGCGAACCGATTGATTTACCTAAAACACCGCATGAGCCACCTCGCTTTATGCGTGTTCCAATAGAAATACTGGTTGCCATTTGCTTGCTGGTTGGTCTTTTCCCTGCGTTTATTGTTGGCCCGCTTTTGGCGGCAGCTTCAAGTGCTGCTTTAGGTACCGAACTGCCCGAGTACAGCTTGGCAATTTGGCACGGCTTTAACCTGCCTTTGTTAATGAGCTTTTTGGCAATGTTGGGTGGTTTAGTTATTTACTATAACCGTAAATACCTGTTTCGCTTTCAATCACAGTTCCCAGAACCTGATGCTAAGCTGATTTTTGAATGGCTGATGCAGCGCCTAGTTAAGGCTTGCACTGGCGTTATACAAACCTTAGAAAATAATTCTTTGCAGCGTTATGTTTATTTGGTGATTTTTTTAGCCGTGATATTAATGGCTGGGCCGATGATTGACCTGAATGCGACTGAAGGGCATAAATCACAAATTCCTATTGATGGTTTAACGCTAATAGGGGTCATTATTTTAACCATAGCAGCAGTCGCTACGGTGTTATTTAACCGTAGAAGAATCGTTTCTTTAATCAGTTTGTCTGTGGTGGGTTTAATTGTTTCTTTGGCTTTTGCGCGTTTTTCAGCACCTGACCTAGCATTAACTCAGCTATCAGTTGAAGTGGTTACTATGATTCTTATGCTGCTGGCCTTGTTCTTTTTGCCGCAAAATACGCCTAAAGAATCTCACCCACGTCGCATTGTTAGAGACCTAAGCTTGGCGGGAATTGTTGGTGGTGTTATTGGTACTATCAACTACGCCATGATTACTCGTCCACTCGATAGTATTTCAGGCTATTACTTAGAAAACAGCCAATCAGGCGGCGGTGGTACTAACGTTGTTAACGTTATCTTGGTCGACTTTCGTGGCCTAGATACCTTGGGTGAGATTTCAGTGCTGGGCATTGCTGCTTTGGGTATTTATAAGCTAATTGTAAGAATGCGCTTATACATGCCTAGTAGCGATTCAACTGGGCGTACTTGGGCAGCAGGCCGCCACCCTATGATGCTAAGTGTTGTATCGCAAAGCCTATTGCCCCTAGCATTACTGGTTTCTACTTATATTTTCTTACGTGGACACAATATGCCAGGCGGTGGTTTTATTGCAGGCTTAATTACCTCGGTTGCGATTATTCAACAATACATAGCGCATGGCGTAGATTGGATAAAAGACCGTTTACGCATTAATTACCAATGGATGGTTGCCAGTGGCATTTTAATGGCCGCTTTAACAGGTATGGGTAGCTGGTTCTTTGATCGTCCTTTCTTAACCTCTTGGTATGACCATTTCAACTTACCCCTAGTCGGTGATTTTGAATTGGCCAGTGCGATGCTGTTTGATTTAGGTGTTTACCTGACGGTTGTTGGTGCAACATTAATGATTTTGGCTAACCTTGGTAAATTAACCACCAGTCACAGTCCTGCAATGAAGGAGAATAACTAGTGGAAGCTTTGTTCGCATTTAGCATAGGTTTGCTGACTGCTGCTGGGGTATTTCTTACTTTGCGTGGGCGCACTTTTCCCGTTGCGGTGGGCATTACCCTGCTGTCTTATGCAGTGAACTTGTTTTTGTTTTCAAGTGGTCGTTTAACGATTAACGGAGCAGCTGTTTTGGGTACATCTGAAGTGTATACCGACCCAGTTCCACAGGCGTTAGTATTAACTGCCATAGTTATTGGCTTTGCAATGACCGCTTTTTTATTAATTCTTGCCATGCGCGCTCGTGCCGACTTAGGTAACGACCATGTAGACGGCCGCTTACCAGCAGAGCCTGAGGAAAAGAAAAAATGATTCAGCAACACTTATCGCTCTTGCCAGTCGTTTTTCCATTAATTATTGGTACGTTACTGTTACTGCCACCCATTACTAACACGCTAGTAATGCAGCGCAAAGTTACACTTTTTGCCAGCCTAGTGATGATTTTCCTAGGCATTTGGATGATTCAAGTTGCCAATTTAGACGGTATTCAGCTGTACTTTTTAGGTGACTGGAAGCCGCCCTTTGGTATTGTGTTTGTACTCGACCGCACTTCAGCACTGATGGTATTGCTAACCAGCATTTTAACGCTAGGTGCTTTGCTTTACGCAACGGGTGGTGACGATGCTACAGGTATGCACTTTTACCCGCTGTTTATGTTTCAAGTGGCGGGTGTTAATGGTGCTTTTTTAACAGGCGACTTGTTTAACCTGTTTGTTTTCTTTGAAGTGTTGTTGATCGCTTCTTACTCGTTACTTATTCACGGTGGTGGTAAGCAGCGCACCCAAGCAGCCATGCATTATGTGATTTTGAACTTGGTAGGTTCAGCCTTCTTCTTATTTGCTTTGGGTATTTTGTACGGCACGCTAGGTACGCTAAATATGGCGGATATGGCGGCTAAAGTGCATCACCTTGACGCAGATGAGTTGGCGCTAGTAAAGGCTGGCGGTTTATTGCTGCTAGTAGTGTTTGGCTTGAAGTCTGCGTTGCTGCCGTTGCATTTTTGGTTGCCACGTACTTATTCAGTGGCCAGCGCACCCGTTGCAGCACTGTTTGCGATTATGACTAAGGTAGGTATTTACAGCATTTTACGGGTACATACGTTAATCTTTGGCCCTGAAGCCGGTGAACTTGCTAACCTGATTCAGCCTTGGTTATGGCCTTTGTCGATTTTAACGTTAGCTATTGGTGCTGTTGGTGCATTAGCCAGCCCTAGTTTAAGAATGTTGGCGGCAAACTTGGTGATTATTTCGGTCGGAACCTTACTGGTTGCAGCAGCCATAGCCACACCACAAGCCATAGGCGCAGCACTTTATTACCTAGTGCATTCCACCCTAGTTGCAGCAGCATTGTTTTTATTAGCTGATGCGATTGGTGAACAGCGTGGTAAACCTGGTGATCGTTTTGTGGCAGCACGTCGCGTGCAACAACCCATTTTGCTTGGGTCTGCATTTTTTGTGGCTGCTTTAAGCGTAGCTGGAATGCCGCCCTTTTCTGGCTTTATAGGCAAGTTAATGTTGTTACAAGCCGCCGCCCATACTCCAATGATTGCCAGCTGGGTTTGGCCTGCAATTTTAATTAGCAGTTTAGCGGCAATTATTGCGCTATCCAGAGCAGGCACTAGCCTTTTTTGGCGAGTCAGTAACAAAAGTAATAATAATACAGTTGAAGTAGAAGCTTTGCCTTTATATAAGCTGTCGGGTATTTGGCTATTACTTGCCTGTTCGCCTTTAATGGTTATTTTTGCGGGTAGTATTACTGAATATACTCAATTGGCTGCTGAGCAGCTATTTGATATTCAAAATACGCTTGAATTAATTTTGCAACAAGGAGGCAAATAATGCGCTCTCGTTTATTGCCTATGCCTGTACAGAGTATTCTGCTATTTATTGTTTGGCTTTTGATGAACAATACTTTAGAGGCTGGGCATATCTTTTTAGCAGCAGTTCTAGCTTTTATTATTCCTTTGGCGGTGAATAACTTACAACACCCACAACCAACGATTCATAAGCCTTTATTAGCTTTTCGCTATTTTTTATTGGTGTTGATGGATATTGTAATTGCCAATATGCAAGTAGCAGTGCTTATTTTAGGGCCACTGAAAAAGATGCAGCCCGGCTTTGTTGCTGTGCCTTTAAATATTAAGGGAAAGCTACCCATTACGTTGCTTGCTAGCACTGTGTCTTTAACTCCGGGCACAGTAAGCTGTGATGTATCTGAAGACCACTGCTGGTTATATATTCACGCCCTTAACCTAGTTGATGAGCAGGAATTGATTGATTCAATTAAAACCCGTTATGAAGCGCCGTTAAAGGAGATCTTTGCATGTTAAGTACAGCACTTCTCCTTGTCAGTATCATGATAGCCTTGGCATTATTATTAAGCCTATGGCGATTGATTCGCGGCCCTAGTATTGCCGATCGTATTTTGGCACTAGATACGCTCTATATTAATAGCATTGCCTTAATTATTATTCTGGGCATGTACATGGGTTCCCCGCTTTACTTTGAAGCCGCCCTGCTAATTGCTTTACTGGGTTTTGTAAGCACTGCAGCCTTGTGTAAATACCTGCTGCGCGGCGATATTATTGAGTAGAAAATACGATGAATTTTATAGAATTAGTATTAAGTTTTTTTGTGGTATTGGGTGGCAGTTTTATGCTAATTGGTTCGATTGGCCTAGCCCGCCTTCCCGATTTTTATATGCGCCTACACGCACCGACTAAAGCCACCACGCTGGGTGTGGGAAGTTTGTTGATTGCTTCAATGATTTTTTTCAGCCTAAAAAACTCTATCTTCAGTATTCATGAAGTGCTGATTACTATTTTCTTATTTATTACTGCACCTGTTAGCGCCCATATGATGGCTAAGGCCGCTTTGCATTTATGTATTGGAACAATTGAACCTACTCAAGGTACTAATGCCCACCAATGCGCAATGCAGCGCAGCAATACGCCTGGTGAAGCAGGCGCAGAGAATCAGCAAGAAGACGGTGCTTAGATGAAGGCTGTTAGAACCAACCTTTACGCTTAAAATATACCAGCATGGACGCTGCAATTCCCAACATAACTGCCCAAGCGACTGGGTAACCATACACCCAATTAAGTTCAGGCATATTCCAAGCACTGGTTTCTGGGTTAAAGTTCATGCCATACACACCCACTATAAAGGTGAGTGGAATAAAGAGCGTAGAAATAACCGTTAAAACTTTCATGACTTCGTTCATGCGGCTGCTAAGCGACGAAGTGTACATATCATAAAGGCTAAATACTAACTCGCGTTGGCTTTCTATGCTGTCGATAACTTGCACTAAATGATCGTAGACATCACGTAAATAAATTTTAATTTCTGGGCTGATTAAGGGTGAATCATCGCGGATTAAACTATTAATGCCATCTCGTAAAGACCAAACAGACTTTCTAAAAAAGATTAAATCACGGCGCAAAGCATGAATGCTTTGTAAGTCAACAGGGTCAGGTTTTTCTATAACTCTTTCTTCCATATCTTCAATGGTTTCGTTAATAAAATCTAAGGCAGTGAAGTAATGGTCGACTAGGTTATCTAATAAAGCATAGGTTAAAAAATCAATACTGTGGCGGCGTAAACGGGTATTAGTCACTAATAAGCGGCGAATAACTGGGTCAAATAAAGGGTCGTCACTTTCCTGAAACGACAATACAAAGTTTTTACCCAGCACCAAACTGACTTGCTCAGATTTAAGTTCTAGTTCTTCGCTGTCTCTTTCGCCTTCTTTTTGTTGGCGAGCAGTAATCATTCGCCCCACCACAAAAATAATATCGCCATAAGGCTCTACTTTGGGGCGTTGGTTAATACTTACTATGTCTTCTTGTACCAGTGGGTGTAGCTCAAAGTAATCCATTACTTCACGCAGCTTGGTTATATCGTGCAAACCTTGAATTTGAATCCAAGTTTTACTACTAGGTCGCAAATAAGCAGCATTAGTGTCTAAGGCTTCAATCGGGAAACTATTATAACGGCCAGCATCATAGTCATGCACCGTCATCAGCATTCTATCTAGTTTTTGTTCACCAGTGTGTAACAGCGTACCCGGTGGTTGGCCGGGCTTTTTACGCTGCACAGAACCAGCAGAAGACCGATTAAATAAGCTACGAAAACCTATATTGGAATTTTCATCTTGCTGATTCAAGCTCATACTATGCCCCGATTAATTTGTAGAAAAACTTTCTTACCAACCTTGCGTGTGCTGCAACACCAGTTCTTGCATCATTTGTATATGTTCAGGGCGCGAGTTAAGGGCAGGTATATAGGTGAAATCTTTACCGCCTGCTTCTTCAAAATACTCACGGTTTTCACCTTCAATTTCTTCCAGTGTTTCTAAACAGTCGGCACTAAAGCCGGGGCAAACAACCGAAAGTCCTTCTGTTTTAGCTGCACCTAAAGCTTTCATGGTTTCGTCTGTGTAAGGCTGCAACCAAGGCTCGCGGCCAAAGCGTGATTGAAAAGTTAGCTTCCAATCCTCTGGCTTTAAGTCTAACTCTTTAGCAAGTGCATTGGCTGTGGCATGACAATGCCTTTCATAAGGGTCACCTTTTTTAGTGTACCGCTGTGGGATACCATGAAAAGACATAATCAGCTGTTCTGAATCTTTTCCCTGACTTTGCCAAGACTGGCGTACAGACTCTGCTAAAGCGTGAATGTAAGCGGGGTAAGTTGCATAGTCACGAATAAAGCGCAATTCTGGCCAATGCGGGCACTTTTTAAGGCTGGCTGCTAAACGGTCAAAGGCTGCTGCGGTCGTTGAAGAAGAAAATTGCGGATACATAGGCAGCACTACTAACCTTTCTACGCCTAGCTGACGCATTTCACGACCCACATCTTCCATTGATGGCGAGCCATAAGTCATAGCAAGAAGCACAGGAATTTTTTGCCCCATGGTTTCTTCTAGCTTGGCTTCTAGCCCTGCACGCTGCTGCTTACTAATGGCTAGCAATGGCGAACCTTCGTCTGTCCAAACTAGCTGATAATTTTTAGCTACACGGCTAGGGCGAAAGCGCAAAATAATACCATGCAAAATTAACCACCATAATGGACGAGCAACATCGACCACGCGGCGATCCCATAAAAATTCAGCTAGGTATTTTTTAACAGCAGAGGGTGTTGGTGCATCTGGCGTTCCCAGATTCACCAGTAATACTGCAAAGGGGGGCTTTTTAGTAGAAGACACTGACAAACCTCATGAGTTAGTAAAAGAATAATTATTATCATCTTACCAAATCACAAGTTGCAACTCTATGTATAACTTCTGTACAACGAAGAATCAATTATCAAAAGCAAAGATTAAGTGCTGCAGGGTTTAAGCCTTTATAAAAAGGTTCACGACCAATCATTTCGTCGTTGGCAACATGGCTTAGTAGCACAGCACGGGTAATACCATTGCTTTTTAATTCATTGGTTGCTTCGCTTAAGCTACGAAATACGCGCTGCTGTCCACGCCAGTTGGTTAATAAATCAACATTTTCGCCATCACGAATTTGCACTAGGTAAAAACCACTCGACGCATGGCTAATAACACACACTTGAAGCGTTGGACTTAACTTAATTTGTTTTTTTAGTTCTTTAATTTGCATAAACCACCTTTATTACTAATAATTATTATTAATTAATTTCTGTACAGCTTAGACGCACTTTTAGGTAACAAGTTCAATCTCTAAGCTTTCTGTATGGCTTAATTTATTAATTAAGCAACATAAAAAAAGCCCCTACTGGCAGTTAATTGCACCAAATAGGGGCTTCTTAACGGCTGTTTGTTTATTTATCTAAACGGTACACCTTGTCTGCATTCATCTTACTACCCCAAGGTAAGCCAGAATTCTGCCAACCATTTTTTACACGCTTGCCAGCATCAGGGCCTTCTTTTATTGCATCACCCTGAAAACCATTCACGACAAAACGCGCATTCACCAAACCGGCTTCACGTAAAACTTTGGCGCTAGGTTCACCGCGCTCGCTACCAGAACGGCACATGGTAATCACTTCAGTTTTCTCATCTAAGCCACGTTTAGCAAGTTCAGCTTTAATTTGTGCAACAAAATCTGGGTTGCGAGGCATATCAAAAATATTACGCTCAGCATTCCATTTATTACGATCAACCACTAAAAAAGGAATATTTACATCGACAGCATTGGCAAAACCAATAAACATAATTTCTACTGGGTCACGCACATCAACCAATAATACTTTTTGCTTAGTTTGTTGAGTTTTAGCGTAAGCATCTTGTGCACTAATGCCTAGTTCAATAGCATTAACGGCCAAAGTTGTAAAAACTAAAGTAAAACCTAAAAATAATTGCTTCAAAAGCTTCATCACATCTCCTAAAAACGCGTCGTTAACTAAGTATAAAATAAAAACACAGTATACATTAGTGAACGTTAATTTTTCATGGTTGTACGAATCCGCCCAATTGCTTCAACAACTTGTGTTGCGCCGTCACGAATTTCCGCAATCGCCAGCCCAGCTTGATTAGCCATTTGCACACCTTGTTCCACTTTTTCACGGCTAGTTTGCATATTCTTTACAGCAGATTTGGCAAGTTCATTGTTTCTTTCTACTACTTCAACAATTTCCAAGGTGGCTTGTGCAGTGCGCCCAGCAAGGTTGCGTACTTCATCAGCAACCACCGCAAAGCCTCTACCCTGTTCACCAGCACGTGCTGCTTCAATCGCCGCATTTAACGCCAAGAGGTTAGTTTGGTCGGCAATGCCTTTGATGGTTTGGATTATTTTACTGATTTTTTCAGACTGCTGACTAACCGCTAAAATACTATCCGCAGCGGCATGTAGTTCACCAGAGATACACTGCATAACATTGGCAGTATCTTGAACCGTTTGTGCACCTTGCTGTGCTTCTTGATCGGTTTTAATTGAAATATCGTAAGCAAATGAAGCAGCTTCAGTTTCTGCTTGCTGCTGTTCAACCTGCGTACTGATATCTCTGGCAAATTTAATGATTTTAATTAATTCACCTTCTTGGTTAAAGACAGGGTTATAGGTGGCACTTAACGAAATTACACGACCAGAACTGTGCAAGCGACGGTAATTATTAGAAAAAAATTCACCTTTATTCAAGCGTTGCCAAAAAACAATGTATTCTTGCGATTTAGCATATTCAGTACGGCAAAGCATACGGTGATGTTTGCCAACAATATCGCTAAGACGATAGCCCATTGTTGTTAAAAAATTGTCATTGGCAGTAATAATATTGCCTTGAAGTGAAAATTCAATAACCGCCATAGAGCGATTAATGGTTTCAATAATGCTTTTATCATCAAGCTGTTTTTTTACTTGTTCGGTAATAACTGTTGCTAGCTTTAAAATACTAACAACTTTGCCTTGTTCGTTTTTAATTGGGTTATAACTGGCTTCTAACCAAATTTCTTTTTGGTCTTTATTTAAACGTAAGAAGCGATCTTGAATAAATTCGCCAGCAACTAAACGCGCCCAAAATTCTTTGTATTCTTTACTATTAACATAGCTGGCTTGACAAAATATACGGTGCTTTTGTTGCACTAGGTCTTGTAGGTTATAGCCCGTAGCTTTTAAAAAATTGCTGTTAGCGTGAAGAATAGTGCCGTCTGGGCTAAACTCAATGAGTGCTGTTGATTGGTTAATGGCTGCGTACTTTTGTTCGTATTCGCGTAGCTTTTTTTCAGAAGTTGCCAGTTCTTTTTTTAACTCTGTATTAAACATTGTTTTTATATAATCCATTTAGAGTAAGCTATTAAGAGTGAAGTGATTTACTTTAGCATAGTGTGGCATTGCTTTGCTGATGTTCTTATATTGATTATAGCTAATAAAAAAGAGGCTTTAAGAGGTGGAAAATATATCTGTTTTTGTGGACGTACAAAACGTCTACTACACGACTAAACAAGCTTTTGGCCGTAACTTTGATTATAACAAGTTTTGGGCAGAAGTTACCCAAAATAGACAAGTTGTTAAGGCAATTGCTTATGCAACTGATCGCGGCGACCCTAAACAACAACAATTTCAAAACATTCTTAAAGCGATAGGTTTTGAAGTGAAGTTAAAGCCTTTTATTCAACGCTCAGACGGTTCTGCTAAAGGTGATTGGGACGTAGGCATTGCTTTAGATGCAATAGACTATGCAGAATTTAGCGACGTGGTGGTGTTGGTTTCAGGCGATGGCGACTTTGATTTGTTAGCCGAAAAAATTAAAATAAAACATAATGCTGCTGTCGAGGTTTATGGCGTTGCGTCGCTGACTGCCGACTCGCTTAAACAAGCCGCCAGCCAATTTTTTCCAATCACGCCCGCCTTGCTGTTAAAGTAATTGTAGCTATTAAGAAAAACAGCAAGATTTTTAACCAACGAGGACGCTTAAAATGATACAGCAAGGTCAAACTTTACCCGCAGCAACGCTTAGCCAGTTAACCAAAGATGGCATGGTTAATCATGCAACAGCAGAATTATTTGCTAACAAGAAAGTGGTTTTATTTGCAGTACCGGGTGCTTTCACGCCAGCTTGTTCTGATGCGCATTTGCCTGGTTTTATTGTGTTGGCCGATAAATTGAAAGCTAAAGGCGTAGATTTAATTGCTTGCGTGGCTGTAAATGATGCTTTTGTTATGAAGGCATGGGCTGAGTCGCAAAATGCGTCAGAAATCACCATGTTAAGTGATGGCGATGCCAGTTTTGCCAAGGCGCTAGGTTTAGAAATGGATACTGCGGCTTTTGGTGGCATTCGTTCGCAGCGTTACGCGATGATTGTTGAAAATGGCGTGGTGACGCAACTTAACGTTGAAGCGCCTAAAGAACTTAAAGTTAGCACTGCAGAAGCAATTTTAGCTAGCTTATAGGTTGGTTGAGTGACAGCAGCAGTGGTTGTTGCTGCTAGAAAAAACTGGAGGCTTTTTTGGTAAATGTTTATCAAAGCAAGCTTCCAGTTTTTTTATATCTTATTTAAATGCTGTGCCAAGTTGCAGTTGCTGTTTCGTATTCTGCTACACCCACTGCCGCTAAAGCTTTTAAGCCTTCTTCAATTGATTTGACAGGTTTGCGTTTAAAAGTTTCGGCTAGGTTTTCTAAAGTGTAAGCGTTTTCTGCCAAGGCTTCGCGCAGCACTTTTAGTTGTTCTGGTATTGCTTTGGGGAAGGTCGCTTTGTCTTTCGCTGCAACAGCTTTTGGTTTGCTGGCGGCAACGGTTTCAAGCGCAAGGTCGGTTTGTTCTGCTACTGAATCGGGTGCTTGGTATTCGGGGCGTAACCAGCGAATAGTGCCTTCGGCTTCTTCTTGTGCGCGTTGTTTGTTTAGTTCTACCAAGCGCATTAGTAGCTCTTCTTCTGCTTCGGCTTGTTCGACAGGCTTGTCGGGTAGCGGTGTTGTTGCGCCAGGTTTGCCGACTAGTTTGGTGGCTAAATCTGACCAGCCGTAAGCTTCAAACACTGCGGTGTCTAAGTCGTCGTGAAGTTCACGCAACAAAGAAAGCAAACCATTTTGATGAGTAGTTTTATCTTTTTCAGTAAGTTCTTCACCTGCTCTAAGCTTTTCTAAGACGTTGTACATACCTGTTAATGTTAAATCAGGGTGTGCTGCTTGCTGGCGCTTACGGTGATTATCGATTTGTTCAGCAAGCTTGGCTATTTTTACTGACTGTTCATCATTTAAAGTAGGGAAAGGAAAAGCTTCAAAGCAGCTGTTTTTGTTGTACACAGGGCGATCTTCTAAAGTAGCACCTGCAACTAAAGCCCAAAGCATACTAACTCGGCTTGATAAAACTCCTAAACATTGCGCATCACTTACAGCAATGGCGATAAGTTTATCGTCAGGCACAATTTCAGAATCAAGAAAAGTGAAGTATCTGTGTTTAGAGGTTTGTACAGTTGCTATGTACTTTGTTAAACCTTCGTGAGCAGCACGTAAAACTTTTCTTGGTTCAGCAAAGCGCCACCATCTTTCACGCACTGACTTTCTTTTATTTTCGTCACGGTCGGGTTTTACACGTTCAAAAAGCCATTGCCATGTTTCTGGGTATTGTTCTTTTAGCTGCTCTTCTTCTAAGTCAAAGGTGTCAAGAACTAATACACCGCGTGGTTTGCTAGCTAAATCGCGTCCATTTCTATAAGGGCGCATCAAAGCACCGTTATCTAGCTTCTTACCTTGTTCATGGGTAACTAAAAAGCCTTCACCATGCGGAATCATGCCACGGTTACTGATTAAGTTATTGGATTGCAAAATGACAACACTAGCAATATCTGCACCTATATTGAGGTCTGAAAATAATTTGCCTTTTTGTTGCTTTAGGTTGACTAAGCGGCTTCCATCTTCACTTTCAGACTCAGAGGTTACGGTAAAAAGTGCGCCTGACAACTCACCTTTAGTACCAACCGTCATAGCTATTCTGACTGCTGCACCATCGTTACCATCTACCCAAGGGTGGTCAGGAATAGCGTACAACAATGAAAGAGGTTTTTTTGTATCGCTAAGGTGAGGCTCTATAACACGGCGATTAAAAGTCTGCTTTATGCTGTTGGTGGTTATAAAACCAAAGCGTTGCACTTCACCAAGTCGCGCTTTTTCAGCAGCGATATGCCACCAAAACATAACAAAATCAGCAGAGTCAGGAACAGAACCCTTATAGGCTTTACGAATAGCATCAACGTAACCATCACCAAGCGCATTGCGAAGTCGCTTGTTACCAATAAATGGCGGATTACCAATAATGTATTCTGCTTCTGGCCATTTTGTTTTGGTCGGGTTGTTGTACTTATAAACGTTGGTTCGCCCTGTTTCATCAGGAATTAGTTCGCCAGTCGTTGGGCTGGTTTTCATGCTAATACCATCCCAAATCGTGACTAGGTTGCCGCTGTCATCTAACAAGGCTTCACGGCTGTCGTATTCAATTAAGGCATCACGGCATTCAATGTTTTTAAAGTCTTTAAGAATCGGTTCAGGAATGTTTAGGTTGCCGTTTAAGCGATGATGCCACTGTAAATAGCCTATCCACAGCACCAGCTCAGCAATTTGTGCCGCACGGGTATTAATTTCTAACCCTAAAAACTGGTGTGGGCTAACGGTTAAACCTTCGGCTTCAAGTGTATCTTGCCCATCGCTTAATTCAGTAATAAAGCCTAATACTTCACCTTCTAAACGCTTCATGTGTTCCAGCGCAACATACAAAAAGTTGGCGCTGCCACAAGCTGGGTCTAGCACACGGGTTTGGCACAGTTGAAAATGAAAGGCTTTAACTGCTTCTAACGCCTTGTCTTGCTTGCCTTGGCGCAACAGCATTTCAGCAGCAGCACGAATATCACCCCATTGTTCACGCAACGGATCAATCAGCGTTGGCATAACTAGGCGTTCAACATAGGCACGGGGTGTGTAATGTGCGCCCAGTTTATGGCGCTCGCGTGGGTCAAGCGCACGCTCTAGTAACGTACCAAAAATGGCGGGTTCAACAAAACGCCAATCGGCTTTAGCGGCATCAATCAGTAGTTGAATCTGATCAACATTTAATGCAATGGGGTTAATACCTTTAAATAGACCGCCGTTAAAACACTTCACTTTAATCATTAAACGTTCGCTGTAGCCACCAGTATTCATAGTGTCCCAAAGTGCTTTTAAGGCATGGGGAAAGGCTTCAGGATTTTTATCTTTAATGTCGACTAACAGGTCGTGAAAAGATGACTTAGGTAGTAAATCAACGTCTTCAGCAAACATGGTAAACAAGCAACGTTTTAAGAAACTCGCCACGCGTTCAACGTCATAGCCACCCTGCTCTAAAGACTTAGCCAGCTCTGCCAATTTGCTACTGACTTGGCGAGTCACTTTAGCAGCATGTTTGCTGGGGTCTAGGCTAAGCGGCGCTAGCCAAAGTTGGCGTAGGCGCTGCTGCACTTCAGGTTTGTGTAAGTCGGTTAGTTTAATTTCATGGTGACGTGGATCGGGGAAAGCAACGTAATTGCCGCCAGTTCTGGTAAATTCAGAATAGGTATAAATGGCATTACCAACATCAACAACAATAATAAAGGGCGGACGACCTTGTTCAATTTCATCTTTTGGAAGCCCACGAACATAACGTTCAGCTTGGACAACAGCAGCATTAATCGCGTTTTGTTGGGTACGTGAAGCGAGTTCTTTACCCGTTTGCTTACCTTCCAATACAAAGTGGTCGCGCTTATATAAATCAATAAAACGCTTTTCAGTGGTCGAATCGGCACGTTGCGGCGCTATAAAGCGTTCAAAAACATAAGCGTTTTGATTGG
>CAYJCB010000019.1:21583-25131 GCA_964368615.1 uncultured Halomonadaceae bacterium
TTTGTCTATCGAAGCTTATTTTTAGTTTTTACCTAACTGGCTTTACGCCGCCTCTTCGCCCTAAC
The DNA here is from genome assembly GCA_964368615.1 of uncultured Halomonadaceae bacterium. Lineage (GTDB taxonomy): Bacteria > Pseudomonadota > Gammaproteobacteria > Pseudomonadales > Halomonadaceae > Marinospirillum. The sequence goes on from CAYJCB010000019.1 coordinate 21,649, forward strand.
TTAAACCCTACGCGGTATAGATCTGGCATATCCACACGGTTGTCTCTTTTTGTTTCTAGCATTCCCAAACGCTGTAAGTCTTCTTGAATCCCTTCCCAGCTTTGCTTTTCATGCTGGGCTGGTAACTGCTGTTTGTTATCAATGCTCTCTACACCGCCTACAAACTTTTCTTGCCAGCGAGCTTTTATTTCAGAAAATTCTATAGGCACATTTAAGCCTTCTAAAGCTTCAAGTACAGACTTTACCCAAGGATAGTCTTCTGCAACTTCATCAACTCTAATTTTAGAAGCTTCTTGAATGCCACGCTTAATGCTTTCGTAGTGTAAAGCATAGTTATGTTCTGGGTAGCGGTTATGACTATCTTCAACCGCTTGCTCTATGGCTGCCAAAAAAGAACGGGGTGATGCAAGCCCGCGACAATCAGCTAAATGGCTTACTGTCCAAATATAGGGAACACCACGGCGACGGTCTTTTCCCATCCAAGAGCCAGCTAGCAATTCAAAAGCTTTTCTTTGTACACTGGTTTCACGCTTCATCGCTTCTGGCAGTATCCAAATTTCTCCTGCACATTTTGTCTCAGCATTTAATTCAACCAGTAACTGGCGCAATACTTCGCCATGTTCTTTAGGTGCATTAACCAGCCTTTGCCATAAAAGCCCGTGAAGGTCATGCTTAGCCCAAGTTAGTTCTGCCTGAGTCGCCTTTAATTTAGAAGCGTCAGGAAAATCAAATACAGTGCGCTCAGCTTGATCTTCACGTAAAAAAACCTTGCCATATAAGCCTGAAAAAGATTTTAGCCATAAAAGTGAACGCAATAGACCGCGCACTAAACTATCCATGGTTTGCCAGTTATCGCTGCTTCTATCTAAAGCATCGAAAACAATCAGCCCTTGATTAACGCGTGTTTTTAACATTAAGTTTTTTACTGCTTCAGGCTCGCCTTTAACCCAAGTAATGGTTGCCTGCCAATCCACCATAGGCACTGCTTCAGGTTCAGATAAAAGCCTAGCAACCCAACGCACAATAACTGCACGCCAAATATCGTAAGCATCTACTTTTTTATCGGTTAAAAGTTGTTCAAAGGTATCAGCATCTGGGTAATTTAAGCTTGAGTTTTCAGAAAAACCTATACCTACTTGTAAGCCTTTAAACTCTGGCAAAGCTAAGCCAATTAATGAGCGCATTTTTTCTGAACTTAATGCTGCTGCCCAAAAGCTTTTACCAACCCCGCGCCCACCAATCACTACACTGGTTTCAAGTTTTAGAGCTTTAAGGTGCGAAGGTGGGATATATAGGTTTGCAGCATTAGGCTGCCCACCAAAGCTTATAGGTTTTAAATCAGCTGCTAACATTGCTTGGCGTTGTGTATTTATTTTAGTCATGCTTCACCTCTAAGCTAAGCAATTGCTCTATTCCTTGCACTAGCTCACCAAAAATAGCTTGTACAGCTGCTGTATCTATTTCTACCAGTCTGCCATGCAATGTATTTAAACCTATAAAGCTAGAATGCCAATTAACTGACCAAGGGTAGTGTGGGGCGTTAATATCACTAGACTCAAAATGCCAATAATCATTAGTAAGTGCTTGCCCAGCAGGTATATCATCGTACTGAGTAGCAGCAAAAAGATTATAAGCACTGTTTTGCATTGTTTTTAAGTAATCTATTTTATTTTGTTCTGGCACCAATGCCGCTACAATTTGTAAACGCTCTCGAATACTTTGAATCAAGCCACGCCGCTGCCAGTAATCAAAAATAATATGATAGCCACTCCAGCTTTGGCTGCCTTCAATTGCAAATAATAAAATAAGCTTTGCACCTAAATGAGTAATACTGCTTGAAGCAATATCATCAATGCCAGAGCGTGAATCTATTAAAACAACATCGGGACTTAATCTATCTTCTAGTGCTTCTAATAAACGTTTTAAACGGTTAGCCCAAGATTCTTGTTCACCTAAATTATTAATTTTAGGCATCCATACACGGCCAAGTTTAGCTACATAATCACCACAATCTGCACCATGCGAAGGTACTACATAAATCTCACCATCACGGGATAAATCACTGGTGGCAATCATATTAGTTAAAACAGCATCGCCGTTATCAACTAAATCTTCTACTAGCCAATCGGTGATGCCATAAGCAGGTTGTTTTTCTTTAGGTAATATCGCAGTAGAAAGCCCTGGTGATTCTAGGTCTAAATCTAGCACTAAAACTCTTTTGCCCTGTTCAGCTAAATACCAAGCTGTTGCTGCTAGTGCAGAAGAGCGCCCCACACCCCCTTTTATAGAAAAGAAAACTACTCTAGGTGGTTTAGTCTGTTCTTTTGAAATTTCAGCCCAGTTAGCACTGGTGGCTAAGCGGTCAATAACGTTTACGGTTAAGTTTTTACAATCTGTTTCTAGCTGAAAAGAAGCTGTAGCTTGAGTTAATGCATCAAGGTCTGATTCAAATAACACTAGCTTATCTGCTGGCCAAGCATGAGGCTGTAAATCATTAGATACTTTAAGTAATAATGCTTCAAATCTTATAGTAAGCTCGGAATTTTTTTGTAGTTTTTCTTCAAATTCTGTAGAAAAAATTAACCTAACTCTGCCATTCAAATCACGATTAATAATTAGTTCTTTACAGTCGATAGCAAGATCGCAGTGCTGTTTTAAAATATTTTTTAGTGTGGGTAAAATATCATCAAATAAAATCATAACAAACCTGCTAGTTGTGCTTTTGTAACTAAATTTTTAACTAGAGTAGCACCTTGCTGATGCATTAGAACATCTTGTTGGGTAATGCATGAAGTCTTCCAATACCGCTGATTTACTGACCACTGGCTAAAAGGGTTTTGGGTGGTTAACCCATAGGCTGCACCAGAAATATGGCCACTTCGATAGCTCTCATAGCGTTGCCACACACCATCTGCATGAACTCTGTCTTTCTTATCCTGTGGTGAATTACTACTTAGCGGCATATCAAACTTTGTCATCAGCGCTTTTAGGCCGCACTCTGCTGCAAGTCCATACAACTGGCTGGCATTGGCGAACCGTTGATGATTAAACAGAAGCTCTGCATCGTCAAAATGCCGAGCAAAAGCATTAACAAAGTCTGTATCCATTAATTTTTTCGCGGAACTTTCCGCCCTTTAAATAGTAAATTATAGAGTGGGCTAGATTAACATGATTATTTTTAAATAAAAATCAACGCAAAAAATCCATTAACACTTGAGGTTAATAGCTTATTTTTAATTTGCTTAGAGATTAGCACTAAAATTAGATTTTAAAGCAGGAAGGGTATTACAAGGTTGGATTTAGTAGAAAACGCTTGGCTCCCGAAACAGGACTTGAACCTGTGACCAACAGATTAACAGTCTGCTGCTCTACCGACTGAGCTATTCGGGAACGTATGCATTTCTTTACTAATTTGTTGTTAAGTTGAGTTGGCTCCCGAAACAGGACTTGAACCTGTGACCAACAGATTAACAGTCTGCTGCT
>CAYJCB010000020.1:0-2317 GCA_964368615.1 uncultured Halomonadaceae bacterium
TTTGGCATTACCCAACGCCTAGAATTTTATTCAGTGCCTGATTTAACCTACATAGTTACCCGTTCGGCTAATTTATTAGGTTTAAGCATTGAAGATGAAGGTGCTGAAGAAATTGCACGGCGTTCACGCGGCACACCGCGCATTGCCAATCGTTTATTGCGCCGTGTTAGAGACTTTGCAGAAGTTAAATTTGACGGTCGCATCAGTAAAAATTCAGCCGATATGGCATTAAACTTATTAAATGTAGACACCCACGGTTTAGATTCGATGGATAGGCGTATGCTGCTGGCGCTGATGGAAAAATTTGGCGGTGGGCCAGTGGGCGTGGATAGCCTATCGGCAGCCATTTCTGAAGCCCGCGATACCATTGAAGAAGTGATTGAACCTTATTTAATTCAGCAAGGCTTTATGATGCGAACAGCGCGAGGTCGCCAAGTAACCGACCAAGCTTGGCAGCACTTTGGCTTGGTGAAACCACAATGAACGATTTTAGCTTACCCGTGCGCGTTTATTACGAAGACACCGATGCTGGCGGAATTGTTTATTATGTGAATTATTTAAAATTTATGGAAAGGGCACGAACCGAATGGTTGCGTAGTTTAGGGTTTAATCAGTCTAATTTGCCGGTGTTATTTGTGGTGCGCCATGTGCAACTGACCTACCATTTGCCTGCTGTATTAGATGATTCGTTAGCCGTTGCTGTGCAAGTGACTGGTTACAAAGGTGCAAGAATTACTTTTGAGCAGCAAATTACGCGTAAAAATGAATTATTGTGTGCAGGAAGCATTGAAGTGGCTTGTGTAGACCGTGAAAGTTTGCGACCCTGTCGCCTGCCTGTAACGCTGTTACAAGGCTTGTCACAGCTAGATACTAAGTAAATAAAATACCTCTTATTTATAAACAAAGATGCAAGGAGTTCAAGTGCAAGAGCTTACCTTTTTGGACATGATGTTAGGGTCCAGCCTTTTTATACAATTTTTAATGCTGTGCTTGTTACTTGGCTCCATTGTTTCTTGGGTGAGTATTTTTCAACGCTGGCAGTTATTTCGTGAAGCGCGCGCTGGGCATAAAAGCTTTCGTGAGCGTTTTTGGTCGGGTATGGAATTATCCGAACTGTTCCGTGACACGGAAGCCAATGAAGCTGAAGGCGCTGAACGCATCGTGTTTTCAGGTTATAAAGCATTTAACCGCATTCGCCAAAAAACTAATGACCCAACCGCTATTTTAGAAGCTGTCGATCGCTCGATGCGCATTGCTGTCGCCGAAGAACAAGATCGCTTAAATACTGGGTTACCTTTTTTAGCCACCATTGGTTCGGTTAGCCCCCACGTGGGTTTGTTCGGTACAGTGTGGGGCATTATTGAAGCCTTCCGCAGCCTTGCCACCGTGCAGCAGGCCACTTTTGCAGTGGTTGCACCGGGTATGGCTGAGGCGCTTATTACCACTGCGCTAGGTTTATTTGTAGCGATTCCTGCTGTGGTGGCTTACAACCGCTACTTGTCTTCTAGTGAATTGTTATTAAACAACTATGAAAATTTTGCCGATGAATTTTCTGGCCTATTACACCGCAGCCTAGTGACTAAAAAAGCTGACGTTGAGAAAAATAATGGCTAATTCAAGATTTCGCCGTAGAACGCCTAAGCTGCCTATTTCTGAAGTTAACGTCTTGCCTTACATTGACGTGATGCTAGTGCTGCTGGTTATTTTTATGATTACCGCCCCCATTCTTACCCAAGGCGTTGATGTTGAGTTGCCGCAAGTCACTTCTGAACCCATTGCTAATGATGCTGAACACGAACCTGTGGTTATTTCGTTAGACGCTGCTGGGCTTTATTATTTAGAAATGGGTGCTGATTCTAAAGACCCTATGGAATTGTCGGCCATTATTAAGCAAGTTGCTGCATTAAAGCGCCAAAACCCTCAGTTGCCGGTATTGGTGAGGGGCGACCGCCGCGTTTCTTATGGTGAAGTGGTGGTGTTGATGAGCGAGTTACAAGGCGCTGGCGTGACGCAGGTGGGTTTAATTTCCAAGCCCCTAGAAGATTAACCAGGAGCCTTGGGTGAAGTCAGTTAATCTGCCAATTTCAGTCACGCTAGCCTTGCTAATGCACGCGCTAGTGTTGGCGTTGTTAGTTTGGCAGGGTTCTGTTACGCGTCAGGTAAAGCCGCCGCAAGCCAGCGTGCCGATTATTAAAGCCACCATGATGGCACAAGACCCTGCAACCACAAGGCGCGACCAAGCCATTAAAGATGCTGCCGAAGCCGCTAGGCAAGAACAGTTAAAGGCCGAAGCTCTTAAAAAAGAAGCACTTAAAAA
>CAYJCB010000020.1:2417-8681 GCA_964368615.1 uncultured Halomonadaceae bacterium
AAAAGCCGAACAAGAAAGACTGCTGCAACTGAAGCGTAAGCAAGAAGAAGAGCAGAAGAAAAAACTTGAGCAAGAAAAAAAGGCTGAGCTAGACAAAAAAAATGAGCTAGAAAAGCAGCGTGAACTTAAGCGTCAGCAAGAAGCGGAACAAAAAAGAAAGACGGCTGCTGAGGAGCAACGGGCTGAAGAAGAAGCGATTCGGCGACGTGTAGAACAGCAGCGCCAACAAGAAGCTGATTATCAGCAAGCTGAAGAAGCCAGAATATGGCAAGCGGCTGAACGAGTTCGTGCAGAAAAAATGGCAGCACAAGCAGCGGTTGATGCTGATGCAATTGCCGGTATGGAAAGTATTATGTTTGACATGATTTCAAGGCAATGGACAAGGCCGCCGGGTGTTACCAATAAATTACAAACTATTTTGCAGGTGAGTTTGTTAGGTACCGGAGAACTAGCAGCTAAGGGTATAAGCATAACTAAAAGCAGTGGTAACACGGCTTTTGATAACTCTGCTGTGCAAGCCATTGAGCGTGCAGCGCCCTTTCCCTTATTACGTTTAGAGCCACGGCAGCGTGATAGATTTAGGCAAATTGAGTTTATATTTACACCGGAGGATTTAGCTCTGTGATTAATGGTGCATTGATTAATTGGCGTCACTGTTTGTTGATAAGTGCCTTGCTGTTGGCAACCTTGTTAAGCCCTTTTGCGCAAGCAAATTTAACCATTCGCATTACCAAAGGTAGTGACCAAGCGATTCCTATCGCTGTCGTGCCTTTTATGTGGAAGGGGCGCGGTAATTTAGATCAAGACGTTGCCAGTATAATCGCGGCCAACTTTGCGCGAACAGGCTTGTTTCGCACTTTACCCCGTGAAGATTTAGTGAGCTTGCCAACCCAAGCTAGTGAAGTGGTTTACCGTGATTGGCGCTTATTAAAGGTGAATTATTTAATTATTGGCAGCATAGAAGAGCTTGCGAATAAGCAGGTGCGTATTAGCTATGAATTGTTTGATGTTGCTAATCAAGAACGCTTGTTAATAGAAAGCATAATCGGCAATGCAGCGGATTTACGCAGTCAGGCACATTTAATTAGTGATCGGATTTATGAACGCTTGACCGGACAAAAAGGCATTTTTTCAACTAAAATTGCTTACGTCACAGCAGAAAAACAAGGGGCGAATATGACTTCTATTCACCGCTTACACGTAGCTGATGCCGATGGTCAAAGGTCGCGAAGGATTTTAACGTCTAATTATCCGCTATTATCATTAGATTGGTCGCCCGATGGTAAAAAGCTAGCTTACGTCTCTTTTGAAACGGGTCGTCCGGCGATATTTACTCATGAACTAGCAACGGGCAAACGTACCCAGCTTACTAATTTTACAGGTTTAAATGGTGCGCCTGCTTGGTCGCCCGATGGTAAGAAAATTGCCATGACTTTATCGCGTGATGGTAATGCAGAAATTTATATTTATCATTTAGATAATCCGCGCTTAACCCGAGTCACGCAACATTACGCGATAGATACTGAACCTTCGTGGTCGCCCGATGCTAAAAGTATTATCTTTACCTCTGACCGCAGTGGTGGGCCACAAATTTACCGCATTGATTTAGCCAGCGGTGAAGAGAGTCGGGTAAGTTTTGAAGGCAACTATAATGCTCGTCCACGTTATTCACCTGACGGGAAAGAGATTTTTATGATGCATAGGCCTTCTGGTGGTGGACTATTTGGTATTGCAGCACTTAATATGAGCACGGGCAAAATTCGTGTATTATCAACATCACCTTTAGACCACTCACCGAGTGTTGCTCCTAATGGTGCAATGGTTATTTATGCTTTAATGCTTGATGGGAAAGGTGTGCTAGGTGTTGTCTCTACAGATGGTAGAATTCAATATGAATTACCGGCTGAAAGTGGCGATGTGTTAGAACCTGCTTGGTCACCCTACTTAAAATAAAGAAATTTTAACTGTTAGGTTAAAGTAATGGCCTTAAGCAATTGTTGCTAAAGGTTGAAATGTAATAAAGAAACTGGAGAACACCATGGAAATTATGAAATATAGCAAGGTTTTTGCACTAGCAGCAGTTTTTGCATTAGTCACAGGTTGTGGCGATGCAAACACACAAGACGGCGTTGCAGAAGATGTTGCTCCTGAGCAAGTAACCGCAGAAGTGCATTCTTCAGACACTGCTGGTGTTGAAATAGAATCTTTAGACGCTGAAGCTGATAACTTGATTGTTGAAGAAGCTAAAGTGATTTTGCCTGCGATTCGCACTATTTACTTTGACTTTGACAAGTCAAACATTCGTAGCGAATTCTACGATGTGTTAAATGGTCATGCAGCTTACCTAATGGCTAATCCTTCTGCAAAAGTTAAGCTAGAAGGCCATACTGATGCTCGTGGTTCTGCTGAGTACAACAATGCTCTAGGTGAGCGTCGTGGTAACTCTGTACAGCGTTACTTGTCGTTGCAAGGCGTTTCTGCAAACCAGCTAGAAGTTGTTAGCTACGGTAAAATGAAGCTTGCAGACAAAGGCAGCTCTGCTCAAGCAGACAGCAAAAACCGTCGTGTAGTGTTTAGTTACTAAACACTAAAGATGGAATGGAGTCTCTGACATGAAAGCAATTCAGTACCTTGCCAAAGTCAGAGAAAATGTGGGGGCTAATTTAGCCCCCCGTTTTCTTTTTACTTTAGCCGTTACAGGTTTAATCCTTACGTCTGTTGCTGCACCTTTACAGGCTAATACGCGCACTAATGCAGTGGCTAGTGCTGAACTAATGATGCAGCTAGAACAAATGCAGCAAGAAATAAAAGCCTTGCGTAACATGGTTGAAAAGCAAGAAAATGCGCTTTCTAAGATGCAAACTGAACAGCGTAATCGTTATTTAGACTTAGACCAACGCGCCCAAGACTATGCCCAGCGCATTTTAAGTTTAGAAGAACGCCCAATTAGTGCACCGCCTAGCCGCCCTGCTGCCTTAGTAACAACAGCAACAACAACAACAGCGCCTGAGCAAACTTCACCTAAAACAGCCACCCCAAAAGCAACGGCTGCAAAATCCCCTGCTTCAAAAGCTAGCACAGACGCAAGCAGCGACCGTGATGCCTATAACAAGGCTTATGCACACGTTCCAGAGCAGCGTTTTGAAGAAGCAATTAGTAGTTTTCAAGGTTTTATTCGTCAATACCCAGATTCACGCTTAATAGGCAATGCTTATTATTGGTTGGGTGAAATTTATATGGCGCAAAATCGCACTGCTGATGCTGAAAAAATGTTTAATGCGGTTGTTGGTAACTACCCTGATAGCTTTAAAATGGCTGATTCTAAATATAAGCTAGGTTTAATTTATGCGCGTTATGGTAACGATAAAAAAGCACAAGAAATGATGGAAGCTATTATTGCTGAACACCCGCGCGAACCTGCTGCTGACCATGCACGTGGCTACCTTAAAAAGTAATTAGCTTAAAAAGTAATTAGCTTAAAAAGTAACTATTTTAATTAAAAATAATTTTGGACCTAATTTATGTTGTGTCAATTTGATTATCAGCCAGCAAATGGTTTATTAAAAGATAAAGTAATATTAGTAACCGGCGCAGGTGCAGGTATTGGGCGTGCAGCAGCCAAGGCGTATGCTGCACAAGGCGCAACGGTGGTTTTGTTAGGTAGAACCATTAGTAAGTTAGAAACCGTTTATGATGAGATTCTAGCCGCTGGTGGCGCAGAGCCAGCTATTTATCCGCTTAATTTAGAAGGCGCAACCTGGCCTGATTACCAAACAATGGCGGATAAGCTGTACGAAACTTTTGGTCGCCTAGACGGTATTTTGCACAATGCCAGCATTTTAGGCACGCTTAGCCCAGTGCAGTCTTACAACCCAGAGTTGTGGCAGCGGGTGATGCACGTTAACTTTAATGCGCCAGTTATGCTGCAACAGGCAACCTTGGCGCTGCTACAAGAAGCGGAAGACGCTTCAATTATCTTTACTTCTTCTTCGGTGGGTCGCGTGGGTCGCGCTTTTTGGGGGCCTTATGCGTCTTCTAAATTTGCAACCGAAGGCTTTGTACAAATTCTTTCCCAAGAATTAGAAAACACCAGTAATGTGCGCGTTAACAGCCTAAATCCAGGCGCAACACGTACCCAAATGCGCGCTGATGCTTTTCCAGCCGAACACCCAAATACCTTGCGTACCCCAGAAGAAATTATGGGTACTTACTTGTATTTAATGGGCGCTGACAGCAAGGGCGTTACTGGGCAGATGTTTAATGCCCAACCCGATAGGTAAGTAATTAGGGTTATATGCCTCTTTCCCGTGCTCCAGCAGCACGGGTATTTGCAAAATAGTGTTTGATTGCTGGGTGTGGGTTTTGGGTGAGTTCTTCCATGGGCGCTTTGCATAAGACTTGTTTTTCACCCAAAAAAGCCACTTGGTTACTCACGCGCCATAAAGAATCCAAATCATGCGTAACCAAGATCAGCGTTAAATCCATCGTTGCATGAAGTTCTAGCAGCAGATCATCAAAAGCACTGGCACTGGCTGGGTCTAGCCCTGCGGTGGGTTCGTCTAATAATAATAAGTTAGGGTCTAAAGCCAAAGCACGCGCCACAGCAGCACGTTTTAACATACCACCACTAATTTCTTGTGGCAGTTTAGTTGCAGCACTAGCAGGCAAGCCCACCAGTTTTATTTTTAGCATCGCCAATTCTTTTAAAAAGCTTTCTGGCAAACGCTGGTGTTCACGCAGCGGTAACATAATGTTTTCTAACAAGTTTAAGCTGGTAAATAAAGCGCCTTGTTGAAACATGATGCCCATTTTTTTGCGTAATTCGATTAAGCTTCTTGTGGTTAGCTTGTTGGTATCTTGTCCAAAGAGTGCAACTTGACCGGCTTGGGGTATTTTAAGAAGCGCAATTTCACTTAATAAAACGGATTTACCGCTGCCACTGCCACCAACCAAGGCTAAGCGTTCGCCGCGTTGAATGGTTAGGCTTAAATTTTGGTGAATAACTTGAGTGCCAAACTGGGTGGTAATGTTATTAAGTTCAACTAGAGGCTGATTTTTTAAGGGCATTTTGCCACCTTTTTGAAAAGTGTTTTACCAGCCTACATCGCTGAAAATAACTGAAAAAATAGCGTCAATAATAATCACTAAAAATATTGACTGTACCACGCTGCGAGTAGTTCTTACCCCGACTGCATCGGCACCACCACTAGCCAGCATACCTTGTAGGCAGCCAACGCTAACAATAATAATGGCAAAAATGGGCGCTTTAACTAGGCCAATAAATAGGTGGGCAACGCTAACTTCTTGACTTAAACGCTGCCAAAATAGGGTTGGGCTAATTTCTAGCTGTAGGTGAGCAACCAAACTGCCGCCGACTAGACCGCTAATATCTGCCAGCAAGGTTAATAGGGGCAAAGCAATTAATAACCCTAATAATTTAGGCAGAATTAACCAGTCAAAAGGGTTTTGACCAAGGCTGCGTAAGGCGAGGGTTTCTTGGTTAATATTCATGGTAGCAAGCTGGGCTGCATAGGCTGAACCAGATCGCCCTGCCACCAAAATGGCGGTAATTAATGGACCAAGTTCGCGCAGGTGCGTAAGGGCAACTAGTTCGACAATAAAGACGTTAGCGCCGTAAGTTTTTAGCTGTAACCCACCTTGCCAAGCAATAACTGCACCTAACAAAAAAGACAGCAAGGTAATAATTGGCACAGCATGTAAGCCATCGCGCTGGATAACATCTAGCCAGAGTTTTACTTTAAAGCGCCGTGGGTTGAATAAAAGGTTAAGCAACGCACCAAATAACTTACCAATAAATTCTAATAATTGTGTGGCGTGACCACCTAAGCCAGTAAAGCGCAAGCCAATGTCAGCTAACCAATTTAAGCGTTTCACTTCAGGAATGTGGGTTTCGCGCTCTTGAAGCACTAGGCGCAACAGCTGTTGGTTGGTTGCCGATAAGCCTGTTGGCCAATGGTTGGGTTGATCGCCAAAAATACGAATAAAAGCCATTGCACCGTTGCTGTCCATAGCACCGGTTAATAGCTTTATTTTTTTTGGTTGGCTTAAGTTGGATTGGTTTAATGCAAGTGAGGGCTGCAAATCAAGCCACTGCTTTAAATAAGCCGTGGTCCAATCGCCATAAAGGGTGTAGTAACCCTCTGTTAATACAAGGCGAGGTGTTCGTTCTTGTTTTTGCATGACTGCATCTTGCATAGCCGCTCCAATAACAGCCGTTAGCTTTGCGTTTGAGGCGCAGGCTTT
>CAYJCB010000020.1:8781-14734 GCA_964368615.1 uncultured Halomonadaceae bacterium
CTTGCATAGCCGCTCCAATAACAGCCGTTAGCTTTGCGTTTGAGGCGCAGGCTTTCTAGGGGCTGGTTTTCTTGTCCGTGGGTTTCTTGCTGCTGGTTTTTGGCCTGCTATTGCTGGTTTTGAAGTAGTTGACCTTGAATTTGCTGGCTTGGAGCTTGGCTGTACGCGTGGCGCTGGCTTGGCTAATACCTTATTAAACTGCGGTAAGGCTTCAACAATTAAAGTGGTTTTGATTAAACGCTCAATGCCACGCAACAGTTTAACTTCATCGTCAGATACCAACGAAATTGCATGACCTGTTGAACCAGCACGGCCTGTACGCCCAATACGGTGTACATAATCTTCAGGAACGTTAGGCAACTCATAGTTAACCACTTGCGGCAGCTGGTCAATATCTAAACCACGCGCAGCAATATCGGTTGCCACTAAAACCTGTACTTTGCCTTCTTTAAAACCAGCTAGGGCTTTGGTTCTAGCGCCTTGGCTTTTATTACCATGAATGGCAGCAGCTTGAAAGCCTGACGCTTCTAGCTGTTGGGTCAGCTTGTTCGCACCGTGTTTGGTTTTAGTAAACACCAACACCTGAAACCAGTTGTTGTCTTTAATGAGCTGCACTAACAAGGCTGGCTTTTGGGTTTTTTCAACTTTATACACCCGTTGCTCAACGCTAGGCGCTGTTGCGTTAGGGGGTGTAACCGATACTTCAACAGGGTTGTTTACCAAGCCCCTAGCAAGTTTGCGAATATCATCAGAAAAAGTTGCCGAAAATAACAAGTTTTGGCGCTTAGGTGGCAGCACTTTTAAAATCTTTTTAATGTCGTGAATAAAGCCCATATCTAACATACGGTCGGCTTCATCTAACACCAATACTTCAACCTGATTAAAGCGCACAGCGTTTTGATTGAATAAATCCATTAAGCGGCCAGGGGTGGCGACTAGAATATCCACGCCTCGACGTAATTTCATCATTTGTGGATTAATTTTTACGCCACCAAATACCACCGCAGAGCTTAGGTTTAAACCTTTGCTATAAGTGGCCACGCTTTCAGCAACCTGCGCTGCTAGTTCGCGCGTTGGCGTTAAAATTAAAGCACGAATTTGGTTAGCACCAGCAGGCTTGCCGCCGCTTAAACGCTCTAAAATAGGCAGTGTAAAACCAGCTGTTTTGCCCGTGCCAGTTTGCGCTGCTGCCATGACATCTTTTCCGGCTAAAATGGCTGGAATGGCTTGGGATTGAATAGGGGTTGGGCTGGTGTAGCCCTGCTCTTTAAGAGCGTCAAGAATCGGGGCGCTTAGGCCCAGAGTAGAAAAACTCATGTGGGGAGAAATCTCGGTAACTTACAGAAAAAATAGATAAATAGCCTGCCACAAGGCAGGCGAGAGGCGCAAGTTTACAACAAGAGCGGCTATAAAGATAACTTAAACGTTTTACCTAAAGCTTTTCGACCTTTGGCGGCTGGTCTGTAAGTTGGGCGGTGCTATACTTGCCTGTAACAATAATCAGATGAAGAAGAGGACCTTGTTTATGACCGTTATTCGTCAAGATGACTTAATTCAGAGTGTTGCCGATGCTCTGCAATTTATTTCTTATTATCACCCGAAAGATTTTATTGAATCTTTAAATGCCGCTTACGAGCGCGAAGAATCGCCTGCTGCGAAAGATGCAATGGCACAAATTCTAATTAACTCACGCATGTGTGCGATGGGGCATCGTCCTATTTGCCAAGATACCGGTATTGTTACTGTCTTCTTGGAAGTGGGTATGGAAATTAGTTGGGAAGGTTCAACCATGAGCGTTGAAGACATGGTTAACGAAGGTGTGCGTAAAGCTTACCTTTTGCCTGATAACGTTTTACGTGCTTCGGTTTTGGCTGACCCAGACGGCAAGCGCACCAATACCAAAGACAACACGCCAGCGATTATTCACGTTAAGTTAGTGCCAGGTAACAAGCTAGATGTTCACGTTGCGGCTAAAGGCGGCGGTTCAGAAGCTAAATCGCGTTTTGCGATGCTAAACCCTTCTGATAGCGTTGCTGATTGGGTGCTAGAACAAATTCCTTTAATGGGTGCTGGTTGGTGTCCACCAGGAATGCTAGGTATCGGTATTGGCGGTACGGCTGAAAAAGCGATGCTGTTGGCGAAAGAATCATTGCTAGAGTCGATTGATATTCAAGACTTACAAAAGCGTGGCGCAAGCAACCGTTCTGAAGAATTGCGTTTAGAGTTGTTCGACAAAATTAACCAGCTAGGCATTGGCGCACAAGGCTTGGGTGGCTTAACGACTGTGTTAGACGTTAAAGTTAAAGATTACCCAACTCACGCTGCGAATAAGCCAGTGGCAATTATTCCTAACTGTGCTGCAACCCGTCATACCCACTTTGTTTTAGATGGTTCTGGCCCAGCGGTATTAGAAGCGCCTAAGTTAGAAGATTGGCCTGAAATTACTCGCGAAGCTGGCGCTGATGTTAAGCGTATTAACATGAACACCATTAGCCGCGACGATGTAAAAGATTTAAAACCCGGTGATGTGGTGTTGCTGTCGGGTAAAATGTTGACTGGCCGTGATGCAGCGCATAAGCGCATGGTAGAAATGATTGACAAGGGTGAAGAACTGCCCGTTGATTTAAACGGTAAGTTTATCTACTACGTTGGCCCAGTAGACCCTGTGCGTGACGAAGTTGTAGGACCTGCTGGCCCAACCACCGCAACGCGCATGGATAAATTTACCCGTGTCGTGTTAGAAAAAACTGGCTTGCTAGGCATGATTGGTAAGTCAGAACGCGGCCCTATGGGGATTGATGCGATTCGTGATAACGGCGCAGTTTACCTAATGGCAGTGGGCGGTGCGGCTTACTTGGTTGCTCAGGCAATTAAACACGCTAAAGTGGTGGCTTTTGAAGATTTAGGTATGGAAGCTATCTACGAGTTTGATGTTGAAGACATGCCGGTTACTGTTGCAGTAGACGTGCGTGGTGATTCTATCCATGACCTTGGCCCAGCCAAGTGGAAGGATATTATCGCTAAAGATGCTGCTAAGAAGTAATGTGCAATTAACCCCAAGGACGGGGTTTTTTCGGAAGATTTATGAATGATTTATATAAAGGCTTGCGTCCTTTGATTCTACCCAGTGTTTTTCTATTGTTTATTGCACTGACTATTTTTATTGCTGGCTGTAGCTTTACACTGCCAAAAAACACCAGCGATTATTCAGCTGCTTTACCCCCTGCTAAAGAAGGCCAATTAGCCACAGCTATCACTGAAATGATGGCTGAGCACCCAGATTTAACAGGCGTTGTTCCTTTATCTAATGGTGCTGATGCTTTTGCTGCGCGTATGTTGTTGGCTGATGCCGCAGTGCATTCGATTGATACCCAATATTACATTTGGCGTGCCGATTTAACGGGTTATTTATTGTTAGACCGCTTAAAAAAAGCGGCTGACCGAGGTGTAAAAGTACGCCTGTTGTTAGATGACCACGGCACAGCGGGCTTAGACCCTGAAATTGCTGCGTTGCAAGCCCACCCCAATATTGAGGTGCGGTTATGGAACCCCTTCAGTCTGCGTAAATTTAAGCTACTTTCTTTTACTTTTGATTTTTTTCGTTTAAATCGCCGTATGCACAATAAAAGCTTTACCGTTGATGGTCGTGCCAGTGTGTTGGGTGGGCGCAACGTGGGCGATGAATATTTTAGTACCGGCGTAACCGCACAATTTGTGGATTTAGATGTGTTGGTGGCTGGCGCTGTTGTGCCACTTATTTCACAAGACTTTGATGGTTACTGGAACAGCCCTTCAGCCTACCCAGCCAGTTTGATTATTACTAAAGTTGCCAAAGGTACGCCGATAACCGACAAAATAGATTGTTACAGCAATACTCAACAAATGGCTGAATACCGTGCAGTGCTAGAGCAAACTGAAATAGTGAGCAAGTTGTCTGCGGCTAGTTTAGATATGGAATGGACACAAGTAATACTGGTTAGCGATAGTCCAGCTAAAGGGCAGGGTGCATTACCTAAAGAAGAATTATTAGGCGGCCATATAGCTAAAGCAGTCGGTACTATCGAGCATCAATTTGATGGTGTTTCAGCGTATTTTGTACCCGGTAAAGAAGGAGTTAAGGCATTCAACACGCTTGAAAAAAGCGGTGTAAAAGTGCGTATGTTAACCAATTCGTTAGAAGCGACCGATGTGGTGCCTGTTCATGCGGGTTATGCCAAACGCCGTAAAAAAATGCTGGCAGGTGGGGTAGAACTGTATGAATTGCGTCGTCAGGTAGCAGGCGGTGATGAAGTTAGCCGCAAGCTAGGGCCGTTTGGTTCTTCGGGGGCAAGCTTACACGCCAAAACTTTTGCCGTAGATGGTAAGCGTATTTTTGTGGGTTCGTTTAATTTCGACCCACGTTCGGCAAGGTTAAATACCGAAATGGGCTTATTGATTGACAGCGAATACCTAGCAGGCAGTTTGCACCAAGCTTTTGATGAGGGTTTGGGTGGCACGGCTTGGCAGGTTCAAAATCAACAAGGTAAGCTGGTTTGGGTAGACCCTAGTAATCCATCTAGCACCCAGTTAACGACTGAACCAGGTAGCAGCTTTTGGCGCAATGTGGGCTTAAAAGTGATTGGCTGGCTGCCAGTGGAATGGTTGTTGTAGGTGGGTTATCTATCTTTTGCCGCTTCATGTTATGCTTGTACGATTATTTTAAATTCAGTATTTTTCTTTCAGCGGCTGCGGTAGCAAGCTTATGGGTTATCAAGTATTGGCGCGTAAATGGCGCCCTAAAAATTTCCATCAACTGGTGGGGCAAGACCACGTGAGTCGGGCGCTTATTAATGCGTTAGACACTAACCGCTTGCACCATGCTTATTTATTTACTGGCACGCGCGGGGTAGGTAAAACTACGCTGGCACGAATTTTAGCTAAATGCCTGAACTGCGAAGAGGGCGTAAGCAGCGAGCCATGTGGTGTTTGTTCGATTTGTGAAGCAATTGACGCTGGGCGTTTTGTTGACTTAATCGAAGTCGATGCTGCCAGTCGGACTAAGGTAGAAGACACGCGTGAACTGCTAGACAACGTGCAGTATGCGCCCAGTCAGGGCCGTTTTAAGGTTTACCTAATTGACGAAGTACACATGCTGTCAACGCACAGTTTTAATGCTTTGTTGAAAACTTTAGAAGAACCGCCGCCCCACGTTAAGTTTTTATTAGCCACGACCGACCCACAAAAATTGCCAGTAACGGTCTTGTCGCGCTGTTTACAATTCCAGCTTAAAAATATGCCGCCAGAACGTGTGGTCGAGCATTTGCGTTTTCTGTTGGCAGAAGAAAAAGTCGGTTTTGATGATGCTTCGCTGTGGCTATTAGGCCGCGCTGCTGATGGTTCGATGCGCGATGCGTTAAGTTTAACCGACCAAGCCATTGCTTTTGGGCAGGGTAATTTAGTCGCAGAGCAAGTGGCGACCATGTTGGGGGTGTTAGATCACCAGCATTTATTAGGTTTGCTACGCGCTTTAGTTAGCCATGACCCGCAGCAGTTAATGGCTGTTGTTGGCACGCTAGCTGAACAAGCGCCCGATTTTGCTGCTGTGCTGCAAGATTTAGCTACGCTCTTGCATCGCTTAACACTGGCGCAGGTGGTGCCTGAAGCACTGCCGCACGATCAGCTGGATAGAGACGAATTAATTGCGTTAGCGGCTAGTTTACCTGCCGAAGAAGTGCAGCTGTATTACCAGTTAGCGATTGAAGGCCGCCGTGATTTACCCCTAGCGCCCGACCCACGCACTGGTTTAGAAATGACTTTGCTGCGTATGTTGGCGTTTCGTCCGCAGGGTATTCCAGAATTACCCGAGTTACCCCTTGCTGGAAAAACGCTTGCCCCAAAGCCCCAAGCCCCTGAAATACCTGAAGAATCTACTATTGAAGAACCTTCTATTATAGAAGCAGCAGCACCTGTTGCT
>CAYJCB010000020.1:14834-25032 GCA_964368615.1 uncultured Halomonadaceae bacterium
GAGCAGATTCAAGAGCAGGTTCAAAAGCAAGTTCAGGGGCAGGTTGCAGCATTAAATAATAATGAAGATTGGTTGCAGGTGTTTGACCAATTAGATTTTCAGGGTTGGGCAGCCACACAAGTACGCAATTTATGTTTGTTAGAGCGTCAAGGGCAAGCGCTATATTTCGCAGCACCAGCACAAGCTTTGGCATTTATTAATGGCGATTTAAAAGCCAGTTTACAAAAGCAGCTGCAAGACTTATATCAACAAAGTTTAGAGTTGAATTTTGAAGCGCGTGACCCGTTGCCGCTGGATAACGTTTCAACCCGTCGTGAAAAATTACGCGACCAGTTGTTGGCGAATACGCTTGCGTCTTTACAGCAGCACCCGCATATACAAATATTGCAGCAAGCGTTTCAGGCAAGGTTAGATGAAGCAAGCCTTGTGCCTGCTGCTTAGATGCAGGAAAATACCCTGCATTCATTGATTATTAGGAGCAAAAAATGTTTAAAGGTATGGGTGATATGGGCAAAATTATGAAGCAAGCCCAAGAAATGCAAGGCAAAATGCAGCAATTACAAGAAGATGCTGCTAATTCCACCGCCATTGGTGAATCGGGTGCAGGTTTGGTTAAAGTAACCATGACTGGTCGCCACGATGTGCGTCGGGTTGAAATTGACGACAGCCTTCTACAAGAAGACAAAGAAGTTTTAGAAGATTTGTTGGCTGCTGCTGTGAATGATGCTGTGCGCCGTGTAGAACAGGTTAGCAAAGACAAGATGGCAGAATTAACTGCTGGAATGCCTTTGCCACCCGGCTTTAAGATGCCTTTTTAAGCTATGCAATTTAGCCCCCTTATAGAAGAGCTTATTCAAGCTTTACGCTGTTTGCCAGGCGTTGGCCCTAAAAGTGCACAACGCATGGCTTTGCAGCTATTAGAAAGAGACCGTTCAGGCGGTGTTCGTTTGGCTAGCGTGTTGCAAGAAAGTATGGCGCGGGTGGGGCATTGCGCCAGTTGCCGCACCCTAACCGAAGAAGAACTCTGCCGTATTTGCCGCAGCGGACGGCGTAATACTAAAGTTTTGTGCGTGGTTGAAACGCCTGCCGATATGCTGGCGCTGGAACAAAGCGGTGTTTACGATGGCCGCTATTTTGTATTGTTGGGGCATTTGTCGCCTTTAGCAGGTATAGGTCCTGACGATTTAGGTTTTGAACAGCTGGTTGAAAAGCTAGGTAACGAGCCAGTAGAAGAAGTTATTTTAGCAACCAACCCTACTTTAGAAGGAGAGACTACAGCGCAATACTTGGTTGAGCTGCTCTCTTCTTTACCACTTAAAGTCACCCACCTAGCAAGGGGTATTCCCTTGGGTGGTGAACTTGAATATTTGGACGGCGGTACCTTGTCGCGGGCTTTTGCTGGGCGACTAGGTTTTGCTTCCGCTAAGGAAACCAACGGATGAGTTTTGACCGTATCTGGGTTGATAATTTAGAACACCTAGAAGAATTATGTGCTGGCTGGCAAACGCTTGATGAGCTGGCTATGGATACCGAATTTATTCGTACCGATACCTTTTACCCACGCCCCGCGCTTTTGCAGGTAGGCGATGGTAAAGCCTGTTATTTATTAGATGTATTGGCTTTGGGTCGCCCTGAATGCCTGCTTAACTTACTGGTAACTGGCCCGTTAAAAATCTTTCATAGCTGTTCAGAAGATTTAGAAATGCTACAACATTGGCTGGGCGTTTTGCCTAATCCGTTAGTTGATACGCAGTTGGCGGTTAGCCTTGCTGAAGGTGATTCAGCGATGGGTTATCAGCGCATGGTTGAAAAGTATTTAGGCGTGGTGCTGGATAAAGGCGAAACGCGTTCAGACTGGCTGCAACGCCCGTTAACAGAATCGCAACAGCTGTATGCTGCGCAAGACGTAGAGTTTTTGCTGCCTATTTGGCATCAATTAAAAGCTAAGCTAGAAGAAAAAGGCCAGCTAAGTATTTTGCTTGAAGAAAGCCGCTGGTTACTTGAAGAAGCGATGGAAGATCACCCCGAAGATGCTTGGCAGCGTTGCAAACAGGCGTGGCGCTTAAATGCACGGCAGTTAGCGGTGTTGCAGCGTTTAGCTAGGTGGCGTGATGACCGTTCGCGTCAGGTTGATCGTCCGCGTAACCGCGTAGCTAGTGATGTGCAGTTGCAGGTTTTGGCTGAAAAGCAACCGCAAGGGCAAGATGATTTTGCTGAAATAGTAGAAATAGCGCCAGGTTGGGTGAAGCGTTATGGCCGAGAAGTGATTTATGAAATTAAGCAGGCTTTAAATATACCTAAAGAACTCTTGCCGACACCCTTGTCGTCGCCCATGGGTGCAGAGTATAAAGCGGCGCGTAAGCAGCTTAAAAGAGCCATGATTAATTTAGCCAGTCATTTAAACGTGCCCGTTGAGTTGTTAGCAAGGCGCAAGCAAACCGACGACTGGTTGCAAGCATTAGCGCAAAAGCAACTGCCTGAAGTGCCAGAAAATTGGCCTGTTTGGCGACGTGATGCATTAGAAATGCTAATGAAGCAGCTGTTGTTAGAAACTAAGCAGTTAGAAACTAAGCAGTTAGAAACCAAGCAGACAGATAATGCAGTGATTGAAGGTGAAAGTTAATGCGCGTTTTAACTGAAGTTTACCGCAGTAGTCTTAAAGATGAAATGTACTTGTACATTGATAAAAAGCGTGGTTTAAAAGCAGTACCAGAAGCTTTAATGGCTATTTTTGGTAAGCCGCAAGCCGTGTTTACCTTTTTTCTAACCCCAGAAAAAAAATTAGCCAGAGCTGATGCCGGAAAAATTTGTACCGAGTTAATGACTAAAGGCTTTTATTTACAAATGCCGCCAGCGCGTGAAGAGTATCTGCTAGATTTATACCGCGCCCCGACCGAGGCACGGTATTAATGGCGGATACAGTTAAATCAGATTTACGTGCTAAGTTTTGGGAATTGCCGCTGACTGAATTAAATGCTTCCGAATGGGAGGCTTTGTGCGATGGCTGTGGTCGCTGTTGCTTGCACAAGCTGCAAGATGAAGAAAATGATGAGCTGTATTACACGGACGTTGCTTGTAAGCTGTTGGACTTAAAAACTTGCCGTTGTAGCCATTATGAAGACCGAATTAAATACGTGCCCGATTGTATGTCGATTCGTGAAGAAGGTGATGCAGTTTATGCACTTTTGCCTTCTAACTGTGCTTATCGGCTGCGTTATGAAAGCAAGCCTTTACCTTTATGGCACCCTTTATTTACGGGTAATAGCGACACAATGCACGCTTTAGGTATTAGTATTCGCGGTAAGGTGATTTCTGAAGATGCACTTAAAGGCAAGGATTTAGAAGAACGTATTATTCACTGGATAGACTAAGGGTGTATAAAATAACTAATGGATAATCTTATTACGCTTAGTTGGCTAGCCTATTGTATTAGTTCGTTTTTTTTAGTGTTAGCAAGTTGGAAGCTGCTTTTTTGGTTACCCTTTACGCTTAGGGTGGGGATTTTGCTAAGCCAGTTAGCTATTTTGTTAATACCTGCTGATATTAATGAAACAGCCGTTGCGCCGGTCTTTATTGTGCTGGTTATCGACTTGTTATCCCACTTAGCAATAGATGAAGTGATTGCTAAAATTGCACCTTTGGTTGCAACTTTAGTTTTAGTTTGGCCATTAGCATTTATCTTGGGTTGGCTAAGGGCGCGACACCTTAGCTTGGTTGCACAAAAAGAAGCAGTAGATAAAGATGTTGAAGCGCATTAAACATTTAAATTATTTATGTTCAAGTTACTTATAGGAAAATTGCGTTATGGTCGGATTCGTTATAGTTCTCACTTTTGTTATGTTGGTGGCAGGTGTGTTTGGTGGGTTGGTTAATTTCTATCTGCTAAATCAAAATAATCGTGATACCACTGGCATGGTGCGTTGTGTGGTGGTGGGGATAGGTGCGGCTTTTTTAGTGCCCGTTCTATTGGATTTAGTGGGCAGCAGCATTGTAGCGCAAAGCCAAAATGACCCAGGTCAGCTATTGATTTATACCGGCCTGTGTTTAATTGCGGCCATCGCTTCACGCGTGGTAGTGACTAATAAACTAGACCGTACTTTGCAAGCAGCCGATACCGCTAAGCTTGAAGTTGAAGAGTTGCGTATGCAGGTGAAACAGTTACAGATTACTTTATTGCCACTGATTGAAACTGAAACAGAAATGGAAGTGGCGCGTGAAGAAGAAACTGAAACCTTGGATAGTTTAGACGTTGCTGCTACGCAAGTATTGAAAGCGTTGGGTACAGGGCGTTACATTTTTCGTACACAAGATAGCCTATTACAAGACCTAGAGTTAGCGGATAGTGACGTTATTAAATCCTTGAGCGGGTTAATGGCTAAGGGTTTAACTGGAAAGGTTAATTCAAGTTGGGGTTTGCGTTGGCACTTAACTGAACGTGGTCGCCGCCTTGCTGAATCAAGTATTTAATGCTTGTATTGAATGCTATTTATTAAAGCACTAATTGTACTTGCTGGCGGTTGCTTAGGCAGAGATGAATAATTGGTTGTGGAGAAGATCATGTTTGGACGCAAAACTGTACAAAAACTAATGGTGTTAGTACTAATAACCGGATTATTGTCTATCACTAAGGTTTTTGCAGCGCAACCTGATGTACGCCTAATGGTGGATACGTCAGGAAGCATGAAAAGAACGGACCCTAACAATCTACGCATTCCTGCGACTAACCTGCTGATTGATTTGCTGCCAGCAAATAGTAAAGCAGGTATTTGGAGCTTTGGTGCTTACAGTAATGTATTGGTTCCACATGGCGAAGTTAATAATGCGTGGCGTAATAATGCACGTACTCAAGCTAAAAAAATTAATTCAGCTTCCCTTTTTACGGATATTGAAAATGCCATAGAAAGGGCTAGTTCTAATCTAGATCAAAACAATAAAAAGACTCAAAAGCACATTGTTTTGCTGTCTGATGGTTTAGTGGATATTTCAGAAGCAACAAATACCAAAGTGCGTGAAGCTGAAAATCAAAAGTCGCGCGATCATCTACTTAGGGTGCTAGTACCTAAGCTAGCTAAAGCAGGTTATACCATTCATACCCTTGCTTTGTCTGATGAAGCCGACCATGACTTAATGGCAACGATGGCGCAGCGCACAGGTGGTTTACACGCCATTGCTTATGAAGCCAAAGATTTAATGCCTTTGTTGCTACAAATCATTAACCGCTTAGCGCCTAGTGAAGAAGTACCCTTGCAAGACAATCGCTTTTTAATTGACCCCACCATTGATGAATTTACCTTGCTGGTTTTTCATGGTTTAGGTGCTGCTGCTGTTTTGCATGATCCTAATGGTAAAACCTTTACTAGCGCATCTAACGACCCTAATCTGCGTTGGCATGGTAGCGACCGTTACACTATGGTGACGGTTAAATCACCTTTAGCGGGTAAGTGGTACATAGAAACGCCTGAACACCTTGATAATCGTGTGACAGTTATTTCAGATATTCGTTTTCATTCCAGTAATTTGCCACCCACCATTTACCGTGGTTATCCACAAACTGTAGAAGCTTGGTTTACGGAAGAAGGCAAGTTAATTGATAGACGTGAATTTTTAAGCCTATTAGACACTCATGCGATTCACCAAAAAGGCGCTCAGCTGTTGGGCAAAGTTGCTATGCCTTTAGCAAGCAACAAGCCGCATTATCAGGTGACTTTAAGCGATTTCCCTAAACTAGGTGAGCAAACACTTAAAGTTGAAGTCGATGGCCGTACTTTTTTACGTCAAGTAACGCACAGTTTTAACGTGCAAGATATAGTGGCGGCAAGTTTACAGCTGCCCGAAGACGGGAGCAGCCCAAGGGTTATTTTGCGTGCGCAACACCCAGATTTAAACCCTGTTGATGTGAATTACATTATTAGTGCCAATGACAAACTTTTGGTAGCTGAATACCGTGGTGATGGTGAATGGAAGGTTGATTTATCCTATGTTGACCGCAGTGTTCCCCAAGTCATTAAGGTGTTGGTGCAAACCAAAAAGGGTAATTCTTCTATTAGTATTGAACTGCCTGAATTAACGCTTCTTGCCAAGGGTGGTGTTAGGGTTGAAACATTGCCTGAACGCCCTGTACCAACGGCTGTAGCACCTAATCCTGCAGCATCTAATTCTCTAGTACCTAATTCTCTAGTACCTAACCCTGTGCCACAAATAATACCCGCACCTGTGCTTCCTGTGCCTGCTACGCCTGTGCCTACTAAGTCGGTTCCTAGTGCTTCGGTAACGCCAACTTTTGCACCCGCTGTAACGCCTGAAATAATCACTGAACCGCTGATGGAAGAACCTAGTGAAGAACTGCTCGCTAATAAAGACGAAACGGGTTTGTTTGATCCTATTGAAAGCTGGGACGATCCGCGTATGCCTTGGATCTACGTTTCTCTAGGCTTGGCTAATATTGCGTTATTTTTAGTAGCGTTTTTCATGTATCGCGCTTTTATTAACAAGCGTAAAGCGCGTCAAGGCTCAGGAGACGATGAAGATGATAGTTCCTTATTGGATTTAGATGACTCACTCGGCGCTGATTTAGATGGCTTTGAAGATGATGAAAGTGAATTAGAAGAGCTAAATGATTTAGATGAGTTGGGAGATGACGATTTTGAAGCAACTAAGCGTTAATTTTAAACAGGTAAGGAAGGCACTGAATGTGTGAATTGTTAGGCATGAGTGCCAATGTACCTACCGATATCACTTTTAGTATGGCGGGTTTTTTACAGCGCGGGGGAGCCACTGGCCCCCACCGTGACGGCTGGGGTGTCGCCTTCTATGAAAAAGAAGGCTACCGTGAATTTAAAGACCCCTTTCCGTCGATTGATTCGCCCGTTGCAAGAATGTTGCTGGATTACCCCATTAAAAGCCGCATTGTGATTAGCCATATTCGTCAAGCCAATGTGGGTGAAGTAAACCTAGGCAATACTCACCCGTTTTCGCGCGAGCTTTGGGGGCGGCATTGGTGTTATGCGCACAATGGTCAGCTAGCTGGGTTTAAAGAAAATTTACCGCTAAGTTTTTACTATCCCACGGGTGAAACTGACAGCGAATGGGCATTTTGTTGGTTAATGGGCGAGATTCGTAAAGCCTTCCCAAAACCACCTGAAGATAAAGAAGCCTTGCAGTATTTAATTCATGATAGCTGTGAAAAACTGCGTGAATTGGGTGTGTTTAATTTACTTATTTCAGACAGCAACTACCTTTATGCCTATTGCTCTACCAAGTTGGCGCACATTACTCGCCGCGCACCTTTTGGCCCAGCAGAATTAAAAGATACTGAACTTAAAGTAGACTTTGCGGCTTGTACCACACCAAAAGACGTTGTTAGCGTTATTGCTACTGCACCGCTAACCCTAGACGAAACTTGGAATATTATGCAGCCAGGTGAGTTAGCCGTGTTTGAAAGTGGTGAGCAGGTTACGAAGCGTCATAGCCATTCCTTACCTAGAATTTAGCCGCAAGCCCCTCTATTTGTTTAAAGATGTATCCTCGCTTAAAGATTTATCTTTATTTGAATATTGTTTTTATTTAAAAGAGAACACCATGAAATTTACCGGAACTAAAAACTACGTTGCGACTGAAGAGCTTCAGTTGGCCGTAAATGCTGCGATTGCCCTAGAGCGCCCGTTGCTTATTAAAGGTGAGCCGGGCACAGGTAAAACGCTGTTGGCTGAAGAAGTGGCTGCTGCTTTAGATATGCCGTTAATTACTTGGCACGTAAAATCAACCACCAAAGCGCAGCAAGGCTTGTATGAATACGATGCTGTGTCGCGCTTGCGTGATTCGCAGTTAGGTACTGACCGTGTACACGACATCAGTAATTACATAGTGCCGGGCAAGCTGTGGGAAGCTTTTACCAGTGACCGCCCTTCAGTGCTGCTGATTGATGAAGTGGATAAAGCGGACATTGAATTCCCAAACGACCTGCTGTTAGAACTAGACCGTATGGAGTTTTATGTTTACGAAACCCAAGAAACCATTAAAGCCCACCAACGCCCGTTAGTTATTATTACTTCTAACAATGAAAAAGAACTGCCCGATGCTTTCTTGCGCCGTTGTTTCTTCCACTATATTCGCTTTCCAGACCGCGACACCATGCAGCAGATAGTGGATGTGCATTTTCCTAATATTCAGCAAGAACTGGTTCAAAAAGCCTTAGAAGTTTTTTATGACCTGCGCAATGTTGCTGGCTTAAAGAAAAAGCCGAGCACTTCAGAATTGGTGGATTGGATTAAGTTGTTAATGTCTGACGAATTAGCGCGTGCCGAACTATTAAATAAAGACGCAACCACTAGTGCGCCACCTTTTAGCGGTGCTTTGGTTAAAAATGAGCAAGATGCTGGTTTAATCGAACGCCTAAGCTTTATGCTGCGCCGCCAAAACCGATAAGCGATTAGATAACCTATGCTGATTGATTTTTTTGAAGAAGTTAGGGCTGCTGGTGTACCTGCAACGCCGCGTGAACTGCTGGATTTAATTAAGGGTTTGCAAGCCGATTTAGCCTTTGCAGAGGTTGATGATTTTTACCTGCTGGCGCGAACCTGCCTTGTCAAAGATGAAAAGTATTACGACCGTTTTGACTTGGCTTTTTCTAGCTATTTTAAAGGCATCGGTAGCCTAGATGAACTGTTAGAAAAAGTGATTCCTGATGATTGGTTAAGGCAAACCTTTGAAAAGTTTTTAAGCGAAGAAGACCGCAAGAACATTAAAAGCTTAGGCAGCCTAGAAGAATTGATGGAACAGTTTAAGCAGCGCCTAGAAGAACAGCAAAAACGCCATGCCGGTGGCAGTAAATGGATAGGCACAGGCGGCACGTCGCCTTTTGGGCATGGCGGCTATCACCCTGAAGGCATTCGGGTGGGTGGGCAATCTAAAAACCGCAGTGCTGTTAAGGTGTGGGAAAAACGCGAATTTAAAAACTTTGATGATTCTTTAAGCCTTGGCAACCGTAATATTCAAGTGGCGCTTAAACGCCTACGTCAGTTTGCCCGAACGGGCGCTGCGGAAGAATTAGACCTAGACGGCACTATTCGTGCAACGGCGCGTAATGCGGGTTATTTAGATTTAAAAATGGTGCGCGAAAAGCACAATTCGGTAAAAGTGCTGTTGCTGCTAGATGTGGGCGGTTCTATGGACGATCACATAGAAATGTTGGAAGAGCTATTTACCGCTTGCCGCACTGAATTTAAGCATCTAGAACATTACTATTTTCATAACTGCTTGTATGAATCAGTTTGGAAAGACAACAACCGCCGCTTTAACGAACGCATTCCAACCATGGAACTGCTGCATAAATATGGCGCTGACTATAAAGTGATTTTTGTCGGTGATGCTTCCATGTCGCCCTATGAGATTGCCGTAGCCGGTGGCAGCGTTGAACACATGAACCAAGAAGCTGGGCAGGTGTGGTTAAAACGTGTGCTAGATAATTGGAATAAAACCGTGTGGCTTAATCCAACGCCTGAAAAGTATTGGGGTTATACCCATTCGATTGGCATGATTCATAAGCTGGTTGATGGGCGTATGTTTCCACTAACCCTTGAAGGCTTAGATGCTGCAATGAAGGAATTAATTAAGTAATGCAGGTTTTAAAGCAATTACCCAACAACGCTTTAGGGCGAGATTTTGTGGTGGGTGATGTGCATGGTTATTATACTGAATTGATGCAAGCTTTAGATAAAGCCAAGTTTGATTTCAGCCGTGATCGCTTAATTGCTGTTGGTGATTTAATAAACCGTGGGCCTGATTCTTATCAGTGCTTACAATTATTAAATGAAGCTTGGTTTTATTCTGTACAGGGCAATCACGAACGCTTAATGTTGCTAAGTTTAGCGGGTGATAAATCAGCTACCCAAGTTTGGAAAAAGCATGGTAATGATTGGATTTTACCTTATACAGAAGAAGAGCTAAGCAATGTGACGCTGCTAATGCAAGCTAAAATGCCTTTAGCCATTGAATTAAGCTTCCAAGAGCAGCGTTTAGGCATTGTACACGCTGAAGTGCTGGGTGATGATTGGAATAATTTAAGAAACTGGCAAGGTGATATAACCCAAGAACTATTAGATGCAACCACGCTGTTGCGTCGCCGCCTGCATAAAAAACTAGACCACCCAGTTGCTAATATTGATGCTGTTGCTTGTGGTCATACCCTCGTTAAAAAACC
>CAYJCB010000021.1:0-24225 GCA_964368615.1 uncultured Halomonadaceae bacterium
TAGCAGTAATAAAATCATCAACAGCAGCATCAGAAGTGCCGCTTGGCGTATTAGGGTTGGTACTTTGTGGATTAACAGTTGCATCATTAACAGGCGGGTTGCCCTGTTGAAGGTTAAGCTGTGCGCCTTCGCTGGGTGCAAGTCCTTCAGTAGAAGAAGCTTCGGCATTGCCTTCTTCTTCCGCTGTTTTGGCAGCAACTTTATCTTCTGCTATCAAACCTTCACTATATTCGGCACGATCAACTTGGTCTTCACCATCTACAAAAGTCTGAATGTTTTCGTTACCCGACTCTTGTGCATTGCCCATAATGTCAGAAGTATCAATGCTCTCTTGCTCTTCTTGCCCGCTATCTTCGCTGCGGCTTAGAACAGTTGATTCATCAAACAGCAAGGCTTCGTCGGATAGGTTTTGGTTAGGTGTATTACCTGTAACACCTGATACATTTGGATTTCCAGCTTGATCTGCCATAATTTAGTACCTCGAATTCTAGCGATAAAATTATAATTATTTTGACTCTAATAAGCCTACCCCGAAGCACCCCATCTAGCAGCTAGCCATAAGTTATATGTTTTTGGAATGGACTTAACGTTCATTAAAGCTATTGGATAGCCCTTTAGTGATGGGGTCAGCTAAATAAGCCAAAATGGTTTTTTCGCCCGTTAAAATATCCGCAGAAACAACCATGCCCGGCATTAAAGGAAACTGGGTTTGTTTGCTACCTAAATAGTTTTTTTCTAACGTTACCCAACCTTTAAAATAAGGCTGTTCCCTTTCATCTAAGGTGCTGAAGGCTGAAATTCGGCTTAACTTACCTTCTGCGTAACCATAACGGGTAAAATCATAACTGCTGACTTTAAGGTTAACTTTTTGCCCTAGTTGCAAGTAGCCAATATCGTTGGGCGAAATGCGAATTTCTGCTTGTAGTTCCACATCGTTAGGCACAATCTGCATAAGAACAGCGCCTGGTTGAATTACTTGTTTTTGGTTGTTAACTGCCAAGTTAAAAACTAGGCCGCTGGCAGGTGCTCTAACCCACAGCTCGTCTAGGCGGCTTTTTACTTTGCTTAATTCTTCTTCTGTTTCGGCAATTTGTGCTTCAAGCTGCCCTAGCTGCTCTAAAGGTTCTTGTAGAATCTGGTTTTGGCTTTCATAAAAGCGGCTTTGCGATTCAGCCAATTCTTGCTCGATTAAATTAACTTCTTTAAGAATGCGGTCTTGTTCACCACGCGCAGTGATTGCAGCGCGTTCGGTTTCTAACAGGGTAATGTGTGTAATTAGGCGCTTTTCAGCCATGCCTTGGCGCATAGTTAGCATTTCTTCGGTTAAACGCCGATGCTTTGCTGCTGCTTCAAGCGACTTACTTAACTGCTCTAAGCGCGACTCTCTTTGTTGAATTTGGCGATTAAGTACATCTAACGTTAAATCTCTTACGCGAATTTGGTTGCTTAATTGTTTGTGCTGCACTTCAACCAGCGTTGGGTAAGTTGTGCTGTAGGCACTAAAATCAGGCTCACGCCCAATAATAAAAGCCTCTTGGCGCTCTGCCCTTAATTTAAGCGATGCTAAACGCCCTTCAATTTGGCGTAAGTCAGACAGCGCCCTATCATCATTTAGCTTAATTAAAATATCGCCTTCTTTAACTGATTTACGCTCTTCAATCAGCACTTCTGAAATAATGCCACCATTAAGGTGCTGCACTACTTTAATTTGTCCTGATGGAATAATTTCCCCTGGCGCAAGCGTAACTTCAGTTAATTTAGTCAACCCTGCCCAAATAAAGAAACTGATAAACATAAAGGTAACTAAATACAGCACAGGTTTAGCGTAAGAAGGAATTAACTCATCTTCAACTTGTATGGTTTCAGATAAAAGCCTGCGCTGCCGCGAACCAAATGGAATCTCTGATTTCTGTGGTTTCATAGAAGCGCCCATACTTTTGTCTGTTTTTTTGTGTTTAGATTGATTCGCCATTAGTTTAGCCCTGCCATGATTTTTTCTTCTACTTCAGCATAAGTGCCGCGTGCGGTTATCGTGCCATTTTCCATATAAAGAATATGGTCAGTGTCGCGTAAATGGCTAGGGCGAGGTGTTACAAGAATTAACGTAACGCGTCCTTTTAACCAATTAATACAACGCATTAGTGCCTCGTCTCCAGCCTCGTCCATACCGTTGCCAGGTTCATCTAACAAAACAATTAAGGCGGGTTTTAAAATGGTACGCGCCAAAGAAAGTCGCTGCTTAAAGCCGCTAGACATCTGGCCTATGCTGGTATTTGAAATTCGGGTATTAATGCCCCTTTCCATAGCCTCAACGTCTTTAGTTAACCCTGCCATTTGAATGGCCCAATTTAATTCTGCTTCGGTGGCTGCTGGGTGAACCAGTCTTAAATTTTGAGCCACAGTGCCATAAAAAATGTCACATTTTTGGGGCATATAACTAATAATCGAACGTAAATAATCCGCTGCTATCTGGCGTGTATCAATGGTATCAATTCTAATTGAACCCGCTTGTGGGTAATGCAGTCGGCAAATTAGCGATAATAAAGTAGATTTTCCCGCACCATCAGGGCCAGTAATACCCACTAGTTTGGTGGCTGGTACTTTAAATGTGACACCCAACAAAACAGGGTCAAGGTCTGGTGCATAGCGAAACGAAATACGATTAAAATCTAAAGCCCCTTTATCAAGAAAACGGTTAGCTTCAGGGTTTTGCCCATCATTTTCTTGGGCTAATTTCATCAGCTGATTAACCTGAAAAATGTTCGTTGAAATACGCGACCAGCTGGTTAAGGCGGTAAATAAGTTTTGTAAAGGTGAAATTAAGCGCCAAGTCAAAATCATTGTCGCCATAATTGTACCGGGGGTAATCGAACCTTGAATCACCATATAGGCAGATGTCACCAAAATTGCTAACCCAGTAAAACTACCAATCAGCTGTGATAGGGCAGATATTGTGTGCTGCGTCTGTTGTTCAGAATACTCACGGTGTGCAGATGAACCGCTAATATCACGAAACCGTTTCATCCAAACGCTTTGGCTACCAAGGGCGCGTAAGCCACTCATCTTCCCTAACGATTCGTCAATCAGCTCGCTTTTCTTACCCGATGAAGCTGAAGATTTTTCTGCGGCTCTATCAGCCATTGCACGGGTTAGCAGCAGCAATAACCCAAAGGCAGCAACGGTAATTAACAACACGCCTGCCGCCCAAGGGTTAATGACTAAAATAACCCCTAGCAGAATAATACTGGCAGGTAAGTCAAACAGCAGCGTTACTAATGGGCCTAAAAATAAATCCCTTAAACGCTCTAGGCTTTTAATACGGCTAATTTGTCGGCTAACAGAAACGCCGTGCAAAGAAGCAACGGGCAGCCGAATAATGCGTTCAAAAATTGAATTGCCCAGCACATACTCTATGCGGCCACCTATATAGGCTAATAATTTGCCGCGTAATAAATTTAAAAACCAGCCAATACTAATCGCTAAAATAACCCCTATTAGTAAAAAGCCACCCATAGCAATGTTGCCACTGGGTATAACAGTGTCGAACACAGAGCGCACAAACAGCGAAGGGGCTACGGCTAAAACAGTGCTAATTATGGTAATCGTAAAAATTAATGATAGGTGTTTACGAAACTTCCAAAACAGGTCTTTTACCCAAGATTTTTTATGCTGTATTTCTTCAACTTTAATGGGCTGAAAAATAAATACATCACCTTTGTCTTTCGGCAGCTGCTCCCAAGTTTCTTCGCTGTTGGTGGCGCTATTAAAAACGGCATAACTGCCATTAGGCAGGTGTTTTAATACTGCAATCGCAGGCTTGTTGTTCGGCATAAAAATACAAGGTAATAAGCGATTATCAAAATTCTTGAATTGATGATCAAAATAGTGGGCTCTATAGCCCATATTTGCCATAGCGCCAAAGAAGTAAGAAATATCAATATGGTCGGCAAGGTGCGGCAAAGCCTGTGCAAATTCACGTGTACTACCATTCCACCCCAGCGAACGTGCTAAAGGTAGCAAACACCTAGATAAATCGGAATCATTAAAAACGCGTGTGCCAATGACTGCGCTTAGTGAATCTTCGCTGTCAGGTTTTGCAAAGCCTGCATCGTCTTTATTGCTGCGTGAAAATATAAATTCACCATCATCTAAGGCTAACTTTCCATCACTGATGCGGTAAACCGTGTCGGCTAACTTAACCATGGAAGGGCGGTTAGTAACGATTACCATCGTTAATTCGCCTTTGCGTGATTCAAGGTATTGGCGTAGTTTTTTATCGCCTTCAAAGTCTAGGGCGCTATTGGCTTCATCAAATAAAATGATGGCTGGATTAAACGCCAGCACTCGCACTATGGCAATTAACTGACGAACCCCCATTGGCAGTGTTTCACTGGCATTTTCACCCAAAGGGGTTTGATAGCCTTGCTTCATTTTGGCAACAATCAGGTTTAAACCCAACTGGTTAGCAACTTCTAAAGCACGCGCTTCACGGCTTGGCTCAAACATGGTTATGTTTTCTAAAATAGAACCAACAAACACCACACCTTCTTGGGGTAACAGGGCAATTTTTTGATGCACACTTTCGGCTTGAAAAAGACTAATGTTTTGCCCATCAACCAACACACTGCCAGTATCAATTTTTTCTATGCCATTCATTAAAGATAGCAGCGTAGTTTTACCGCTACCGCTGTCGCCACGAATAGCAATGCACTGACCTTTGGCAATGTTTAAATTAAGGTCTTTAAAGACGTATTTTTTACCGTCCGTTGCTTCGTGGCTTAAACAGACATCAATCAAACTCATGCCAGAATAGACTTGCGTGAGTGGCGGTAAGTCTTCTTCATGCTGCCCAGGCATCGACAGCACTTCGGTGAGTCGTTGGTCACCAGCAATAAATGCTTGGTAGCGCATCCAAACGCTTAACCCTTTTTGCAAAGGCTGTAAGGCGCGAACCGACAACATCATACAAGCCGCCAGCGCCCCAGAACTCATATCCCCTTCTAGCACTAGCAAAGCACCAAAAAATATCACCAAAACAATCATCACCTGCGACATGATTGCGCCAAGGTTGTTGGCAAAGTTATTACCAAAAAACAAACGCTCACCATGCTGGGCACTGTTTTCTTTTAAGCGTTCATAGCGGCGCTGCATAATGCTTTCTAACGACATGGTTTTAATGGATAAAACCCCTGCCAATACTTCGGTTAAAAAGCTAATACGCCTTTCATCGTTCAGGTCGCGCAGAATAATTTGCTGGTACATCCAGCGCCCAAAAAATAGGGTTGCGACAATAAAAAAGGCAATTAAAATAATCGGGACGACCACCAAACTACCAGCAATCATCCAAATAACGCCTAAAAAAATCAGTACAAAAGGCAAATCTAGCAACACTAATAACGCGCTGCCAGAATAAACATCGGCAATTTTAGACGCTGTTTGCATTTTTTCAGCATAAGCACCGGGTTCTTCTTGGCTAAATAAACGTGCTGGAATTTCAAAAAACTTATTCAAAACTTGCAGGCTGGTGCTGTGCTTAAACCTTGCACCTAGCCAGTTGGTGATGGTGGCATTCACACCTTTAAGCAACTCTTCTAGCACCATCATTAATACTATGCCAAAAGCCAATACCGCCAAGGTATCTAGCGATTGGTTTTTTAATACTCGGTCAAAAATTTGCAGCATACCTAGTGGTAAAGCTAAGGCCAGCAAATTGGTCATTAACGAGGCTAAGGTAATGACGGGCAAGACAAATCTTAGGTCACGTGAAGCAAGAATTTTTCGTAATAAGCCAAAGCTAGTAATTTTTTTTGGGTTCATATCGCTCTACTTAATAGTGTTAACAGTAGGGGTAGGCTGAAATAAATAACTGATGGTCTTTTTTACCAGCGGGTGTCGAAACGCAGCTAAGCCAGCTTGGTAAGTTAGCACCCCAAGCGTTTCTGCATGTTCAAGCGCGGTTGTAATGTAAGCTAAATCGTCTTGCATTAACTCGCTAAGGTCTTTTAGGCTAACGGGTTGGTTATGGCTGGCGATGCAATAAAGTAGTTTCCAATCCACTTTAAATTTATCAATGCGTGATGCAATGGTAATCATTAAAGTTAGCGATATAAATTCATTATCCGTTGCTTTTAATAGCTCTTTAGCAAATAAAGGAATACCACGCGCTTGTTCTAAAATATCAGCAGTAGCTTGGTTGGTTAAGTTATTGGCTAGCTGCTTAATTAAAGCCATCGAAGCTTCTTCATCTAAGCGGTGAAGGTGCAGCCGCTTATAAATGGGGTACAAGGTTTCTTTAATAGCATAATTTTGTGGTTGGCGACCGCAAACAATCACCTGAATACCTGCGGGTAAATCATTCAAAAAATCAACCAGCAGCGTTTTGTCGTTTAGCGTGAGGTGGTGCGCGTCATCCAGTATCAATAGGCTTTTATTGGCAAGTTTTACATCAGCAATTACCTGCCCTAAGCCTTTTAAATGCGGGTATTGCTGGCTATCAAAAAAACCTGACGGCAATAAATTAATATAAAAAAGCGCATGGCCTTCTTTAAGTGCTAAACGCGCTGCTTCGCGGCATAAGCGTGATTTGCCCATGCCGTTTTCACCTTCCAGCAGCAGCACTGGGTAGTCTTCAGCCAGCAGATTAAGCAAGTATTGGTATTCTGAATCGCGCCCAATTAATGGCAAGTCGCTAGGTGCATTCCAGCGGTTTAAAGAATGTAATTCAGCAAACAGCAGCTGCCCTGAAGAGTGGCTAGGTGTTGTTAAATCGAAGGCTTGCATAACTAAGGTAGCAGCGGTATCAAAAGCTAAGTGGCCTGTTGCAGCTAGGTCGCGAATTTTATGCGCTAACGTTAGTAAATAGCTGCCAACGGTTTCGCCCGACCAGCCGCCAAAACGGTTTTGGCTAACGTCAATTAACCCTGCTACCAAAGCGCCAGTTAACACTAAATCAGGATTAGCTGGTTGCAGCTGTTCTGCTACAAAGCGGCGCATAGCTTTAAAAACCCGCTCAGCAACTTGAATTGCCATGCGTATATCTTGCGCCGATGAACGTTTCAGCCCAAAAATTAAATCGCCATCACCTTGTTCACGGCTAATAAATAAAGCCTGACTATCGAAAGCCATTTCTGCCATATAGGAATTAAACAGCCGCATGGCTTCTAGCGGTAAATTGTTAGCCACTTTTAGGCTTAAAATAATGGCAGGGCGACGGGCAATTAAGGTTTCTTGGGCAAATACTGCATCAAAGCCCGACTGGTCTTTAAATTCTGCCAAACGGGCAACGGCCATGGTGCGGTTTTGCACGTTAAGCTTTTTAAACACCGCGACTAAATGCTGCTTAACGGTTCCTAAGCTGATATTAAGCTCGTTGGCAATTTCCTTATTCACTTTACCCTGTTGCATCAGCTCTAAAATTTGTTGCTGCCTTGGTGTTAAATTCGCCCTAACCGTCAGCTCTGCTGCTGTTGTATTTGTATGCTTTGGCATGAACTAACCTCTGGCTAATTTAGGATAGGCAGTAAAATTTGTTTCCCCTGCCAATCAATGCCCACCTGCTGCGCATTGATTAAATTAATAATCCCGCCGCCGTGTAGGCTATCCCCAATTCTGTAGTGATAGACCTCTTGGTTGCTTCTGCCCCAATGCATACGTGCAAATATCTGCCCATCTGGGCCAGCTTCCACGCTTGCAACCCTGTAAAGGGGGTATAAAAGGTAATCTTTATTTTGAAAATTTATCACCGCATGGTCTGCATCTAGGCTAGTTAATACGCCGCCTAGCTCTAAGGTTTCGCCAAGGCTAACCCGCTGCACTTGATAAGTCTGGTTATCAATCAACCAAGCCTGATTAGCTGCCATGTTTAATAGTGAATAACGCTGCCCAAAACTTAGGCTAGCGGCTTCATCAAAACTAGTTGTGTTGTCAGCAGCCGTTTTATTTAGCGTTTGCCAAGCATTGGGTTCAGCAGCAAGCGCATTGGCAAACAAAGCTGGGTCTAGGCGGTCGGCTCGCTGTTCAATGTCTGCAATGTTAAATAGCCCCACGTATTCAAAGTTTTCAACAGGCTGATAAATAACACAGCGTTGCTGCACACTTCTTAACATTTGGCACCAAGCAACGGCATCTTGCTCTTGCTCAAATCCAGTAAAGTTAACCGAATACCAAACGGCATCATTGGCAGGGGTTGGAATATCAACACCTACCTTTTCAACGATTAAAGTTTTAGCTGGTTGTAAGTTGGTGTATCGACGCGGCAAATCACGCATTAACGCTTCAATGGCAAAGCGGTCAAACACCCCTGCTAACTTCACCAGCCAAGGGCTGTCGGTAAATTCTTTGGGTTTATCTAACCAGCCTACTGATTCTTCAAGCTTTGTAGCCAGATCTTCAGAAGCTTTAAAAACAGGATTGTGCGCACTAATTTCACGGTAAGGAATACCGCCACCTAACGCTGAATAAAAATCAACAAAGGCTTGGTAATATTCTAGTTCAAACTGATAAACGCTATCTTGCCGTTCTTGGTAAGACTGGGTGGAATTAAGAAAGGTTAAAAAGTCGATGCCGCCTACTGCATAAGAATCAAACCCAAAATCTTGGGCAATTTTTGCTGCTGTGGCTGATTCTTGCTGTATGGCTAGGCGCTCACCACTAAATTCTAATTCTGTAATTGCGCTGCGTGCAGCACGTAGGCCGTTGTGAACCGTATTCACATAGCTTTCAATCAGCTCGTTACGCACTGCTTGCGCGTATTTAACTTCTTGCTCTTTAGCCCCACCATCAAAAACAGTGGCGCTTAACGTGCTTAAAAAATTCCAAACTAAGGTATTGGGTTGAAACAGGTCGGCAGGGCTGCGAACGCCAGAACTAATATCTGCCACTAGCGTAAGCCCCGGTAAAAGTGCTTTACGGGCAACGTCTAAATCAGCATCAGCCGCCAACATACCCGATTCAATGGTGCGTATATCTGGCCGCCTTAATAGGTGCGCGGTAGAAATGCCTTGCACATCTTGCGGTAACGAAACGCTGGCCAAACCTAAGTTAGACAACTCTAAATAATCGGGTGAAATACCCATTAAGTGCGCTATTTCGTATTTAAGTTGCTGGCGGTCTTTTAAAAGCGTGGGTAGGCGCAGCCGTGAACTATAAACACTAGAGCGTTGAATTTGCAGTTCAACAATCGTGGCATCACCCAAACGGTAACGGTCTTCCATCGCCAACAGCATTGCCGTTAAAGCTTGTTCGGTTTCTTGGGTGTTTTTAATGCGGTCATTCAACGACAGGTATTCAAAGTAATTTTTTGACAGCTGCGAGATTAATTCTAAAAGCTGCGCATCGTATTGAAAAACCGCTTGCTTCAACTTAAGGTCTGCCGACTGGGCTAGGCTTTTGCGCTGCCCCCACAAGTCTAGGGTATAGCTGCCAGTAAGCCCAATTTCAAGCTCACCTTTGCCTTTAGGTTTACTGCCAGCAGGCACTGAACCTATGCCATTGGTAGGCGTTTCAATGTTGTAACCAGCTTGCGCGTTAATAGTGGGCATATTTTGCGCGCCCGACTGCACAAAACGTGCCTTGGCTTGCACAACCCGCTGTGCTGCAATCTGCAACATTTGGCTGTTAGTAATGGCGCGGTCAATTAACACCGCCAGTTCTTTATTGCCGGTATAACGCCACCAAAGGTTAAAGGTAACCTCGTTAGGCGCACGAATGCTGGGGGTTTTGGGTGCAAATATGGCTGTATTAGTAACGGAAGGGGTGCGGTCGCCTAGTTCAGGAATTGTAACTAGGTCTTTATTCAAGGCATCTTGCGAAAGTGAAGAAGAGCAAGCCACTAAACTTAGCGGGGCTAATAAAAAAACCGCTAGTAAAAAATATACTCTTGTTGACACTGAATCCCTCCAGGAGGTGCTTTTTTGTTTTTATTTGTGAATATTAAGCTTACTTAGTGTTAAGCCAATTGTACAACACCTTGTTGAATTGCCATATAACACAGGGTGCCAGCCAGCATCGACAGTAAAGCGTTGCGCTTCCAAAGGTGCAGCAGAATCACCAAAGCTGCTGGTATTAAAGCATCTAGCCCAAAAATGGGTGTTGCCCAGTGCGCGGCACGGGGCAGGAAGATAGCGACAAGCACCGCCATAATGCCTGCTGGCAAGTAACGCCCTAAATGCTGGGCAAGGGGGTGACTGCTGTGTTTACCCAAAAAAACAAAAGGTAGTAAGCGTGTTAAAAAAGTGGCTGCAGCGGTTACTAAAATAAAGCTAACAAGGTAAAAAGTGTCGCTACTCATTCACTTTTTCTCCTTTTAAATAGTGGTGTTTTTGTGCTGGGTATTGCCAAAACAGCACCACACAAATTAACAGCATCGCAACTAACAGCTGTTGGCTTTCAGGGAAAAGCATAAGTGATAACAGGCCCGCGGCAATGCCTAGCCAAATAGTAAAACCTGAACGCAGCACTTTGTATTGTTCAATGCACAGCACAATAAACAAGGCAACCAGCGCAAACTCAATTCCTGTTGCATCAAAGGTTAAGTTTTTGCCCAGCCAAGCACCCAACCCACAACCCAATATCCAATAGCCGTGATTCAATAAAGTGATTAAAAAATCGATCTGCTGTTCACGGGGTTTATCATCGCTGCGGGCGCGACTGGTTAGCAATGAATAGGTTTCATCGGTCAGCCCAAAAATTAAATACGGCTTACGCCAGCCAGCGCCTTTAAAAATTTCTAGCAGCGACAAGCCATAAAACACATGGCGAGCATTTAACAGCAGCATGGCAATAAACACTTGCGTCAGCCCAGCAACAGCCACCAGCAGCGTAACCGCCAGCAGCTGCCCAGAACCTGCATAGATAATCACGCCCATTAAAGGTGCTATCCACCAAGCGTAATCCAGCTGGGTGCTGAATAAAACGCCAAAAGAAGCGCCCAAGGGCAAATAGCCAAATAACACTGGCAAAGAAGTTTTTAGGGCTAACAGCCAATTTTTCTGCTGCATTAGTTGCTTGCTCTCATTAGCTATTCTTTTCCATGATTTCAGGTTTTAAGCGCCGCGATGTTTCAGGGTAAAGCAGGTTAAGCGCCACAGCACCGCCATCAACCACAACCGCTGCGTGTTCGCGCATTAATTGCCTTGGTTCAGCTACGCCACACGAATGGGCAATACTTTCTACTTCATGCACTAGGTTGCGGTGATAGTTGGCAACCCGCACTGCTTTTTCGCTGGGTACTAGGCCTTGCTGCAAGCGTGGGTTGTGGGTGGTAATACCCGTTGGGCAGGTGTTTTTATTGCATTGCAAGGCTTGAATACAGCCCAGTGCAAATAAGAAACCTCGCGCTGACACTACAAAGTCTGCGCCCATACAAAGGGCAGCGGCAACTTCGGTGGGGTTAATTAATTTGCCCGAAGCAACGACGCGAATACGTTCCCTTAAACCCTTGTTAATCAACTGGTTAACCAACAGCGGCAAACTGTCTCTTAACGGTAAGCCTACACTGTCCATTAACGACATGGGCGCAGCGCCAGTGCCGCCGTCTGAGCTATCGAGGGTAATAAAGTCGGGGGCACAATCTATGCCTCTGGCGTTAATACGCTCACAAAATTCTTTAAGCCAGCTGGTTGTGCCAAGCACTAACTTAAAGCCAACGGGTTTGCCGGTAATTTCGCGCACATTGACAATAAAATCTAGCAAGCTATCAATGCTGTCAATTTCTGCGTGGCGGTTAGGGCTAATGGAAGCTTTTCCAACAGGAATTCCGCGCGTTTCAGCAATTTCAGGGGTTACTTTTTCTGCTGGTAAAATACCGCCTTTACCCGGTTTAGCACCTTGTGAAAGCTTAATTTCAAACATTCTGACTTGTTTAATATCTGCCAAGGCTTTTAGTTTAGCTGTGTCTAGTTTGCCTTCTGTATCACACACGCCATATTTGGCCGTACCAATTTGAAAAACAATGTCGCAGCCACCTTCTAGGTGGTATTTAGACAAAGCACCTTCGCCGGTGTTTATCCAGCAGCCAGCTTGTGCAGCGCCTGTTGCCAAGGCTTGAATAGCGGGTTTAGACAGTGCACCAAAACTCATGCCCGAAATGTTTAAAAAAGACGGTGCATCGTAGGGCGTACGGCAATTTTCACCAATACGCATGGGCTTAGTTTGTGCTGCATCTTCTTCTAGGGTTGGAAAAGGGCAGTTTAAAAAATAATAGGTGCCAGGCTTGGTTAAATCGCGGGTTGAACCAAAGGCTACGGTGTTGTCAACGTTTTTGGCGGCACGGTAAACCCACGAGCGTTGTGCACGGTTAAAGGGCATTTCTTCCCTGTCCATTGCAAAAAAATACTGGCGAAAAAACTCACCCAAATGTTCGAAAATATAGCGAAAACGCCCAATAAGCGGGTAGTTACGACGCAGTGTATGAGCAATTTGCTGCTTGTCGTTGCGGTACATAACTAAGCCAGCAATAAACAAGCCAATAAGAACTAATAAAAATACACTACCAATGATGACAACAAACATCGCTGCTGCCTGAATCCAGCTTTCATTCATGCGAATTAATCCGGTTGGTGAAAAATGGGCTAATCCTAGCCTTAAACGTTGCTTAGTATAACCTGCTGCTGAATTTCTTTTTCTAAGTAAAAATGGGGCGTAAAAAAATCTAACAGCAGAGGTATTTTATTTGAATAGGTTGAGTTCATATTTTGATTAGGTTTTAAGCTGCGACAGTCAAAAAGCAATGGTAAGATGCTTTTATAAAGAAACTTCATTTGGATAGAAAAATTGAAGAATAATGACTTAATAACAACGGACGCGATTAGTCACCAAGCAATAACTACCATTTTGGATAGCTTAGATGCTTTGGTTTATGTGGCAGACATTCAAACTTACGAACTTATATTTATTAATGAATACGGTCGCAAGCATTGGGGTGATGCTGTTGGACGTAAGTGCTGGCAAGTTTTGCAAACCAAGCAACAAGGCCCGTGCAACTTTTGTACGAATCCTTTGCTGTTAAATGAACAGGGCGAATCAACCGGCGTGCAGGTGGTTGAATTACAAAACACTGTCGACCAACAATGGTATCAGTGCCGCGACCAAGCCGTGCCTTGGATAGATGGGCGCATGGTGCGTATTGAAGTTGCCACAAATATTACTGAACGTAAGTTAATGGAGCAGGAGCTACTTGAAGCTCGCCTGCACGCAGAGCTATTGGCAGATACCGATGTATTAACTAGCTTAAATAACCGTCGTGCATTTTTTAATTTAGGTAAACAACTGCTGCACCAAGCCGAACGCAGCGCCATGCCGATTGCGATGGTGATGTTTGATTTAGATTTTTTTAAGCAAATTAACGATGAATATGGCCATGCTGCGGGTGATGAAACCTTGGTTGCCATTGCCCGAGTGGCTGAACAGCAGATACGTTCGTCTGATGTGTTGGCTAGAATTGGTGGCGAAGAATTCGCCATACTCATGCCGCAAGCAACGTTAGAGCAAGCTTTAATTCTTGCTGAGCGTTTAAGAACAGCCATTGCTGCTAATAAAATTACGCTTGAAGGCATTGCTATTAGCTGCACAGCAAGTTTTGGGATTAGTGCTGTTGAGTTAGGTACAAAAACTTTAGATACATTAATTGCCGAAGCTGACCAAGCACTTTACGTGGCAAAAAATGCAGGCAGAAACCAGATACGCATTGCTGAAGAAGGTTAGTTTTTTAAACGCACTTTATAGATACGACCATAACGAGTTTTTTTCGTTATGGTCATTGTCTACCTATTTATTATTGGTTTTTTTATTCGCTTTTATAAAAGCTAGGTTCAAAAAGTGTTCTAGTGAATCATCTAAAATATCTAACCAAGGTTCGGGCAATTCAGGCGCTAAGGTATTGGTTAGCGTTGAACGGTAGGCTTTTTCTCTAAAGCCCATAATATTTTCTTGTTTATCTTTTTGCCATTGCTTCAAAATTTCGCCCTGTTTTTCAACCGCAAATTCAGGGTAATCGGTAGCATTGGTTAAATCACGAATGTACTTGGCTTGAAAATCAATTTCGTTAGCAACGGTTTTTACTTGTTCGTAGTCTGTTAACCACTGGTGTTCATCTTCTTCACGTGCTGCTAGTTCAGGCAATGGTATTTTGTCTAAAATTACATCACGCACATACCAAGCCTGTGCATCAAACATATTAAAAGTGAAGTACTGATCTTGCATACCCAAGTAAATTAACTGGGGATTAGGTTGCCAGAAAACACCCTTGTACAAATTAGCTGGATATAAACAGTTGTGTGTTTGTAGGCGTAATTCATCTGGCAAGAAGGGGAAGTGAAACAAATAACCCGTACACATAATGACTGCGTCAAAACGCTGGCTAGTGCCATCTACAAAATGCGCTACATCGCCTTCAAAATGCGTCACTAGCGGGCTTTCTGAAATACCTTCAGGCCAGTCATAACCTAGTGCTTGGCTGCGATAGCTGATGGTAACTGACTTGGTGCCGTATTTATAGCACTGAGTACCTATGTCTTCGGCTGAATAACTGCCGCCAACTAATAAAATGTCTTTATCTTTAAATTCTAAAGCATCACGAAAATCATGAGCGTGCATAACGCGGCCAGGAAACTCTTCTAGCCCTTCAAAATAAGGCATGTTGGGGGTAGAAAAATGCCCTGTTGCCACTACAACGTAATCAAACTCTTCAGTTTCTTGTTCTTCTGTTTTGTGATTCATTACCGTAACGGTAAACTTTTTGGTGTCGTCATCAAACGTTACCCAGCGTACAGGGCATTCAAAACGTATGTATTTATGAATGTCTTGTTTATCAATACGCCCCATAATGTAATCTTTTAAAACTTCACGGGGTGGGTAGGAAGGAATAGGTTGTCCAAAATGTTCCTCAAAAGAATAGTCAGCAAATTCTAAACATTCTTTTGGGCCATTCGACCAAAGGTAGCGGTACATACTGCCATGAACAGGTTCGCCATTTCTGTCTAAGCCAGTGCGCCAAGTATAGTTCCACATACCGCCAATAGCGTTTTGTTTTTCATAACAAACAATTTCTGGCAGGTTTTTAACACCTGCTAAGCGCGCTGCTTCAAACGCACGTAATTGTGCTAAACCGCTTGGACCTGCACCTAAGATAGCAATTTTTTTCTTAA
Source organism: uncultured Halomonadaceae bacterium (assembly GCA_964368615.1). Taxonomy (GTDB): domain Bacteria; phylum Pseudomonadota; class Gammaproteobacteria; order Pseudomonadales; family Halomonadaceae; genus Marinospirillum. Next base: position 15,144 of record CAYJCB010000021.1, read on the forward strand.
TCAAGATTATCTCCTTTAATAATAACGGACTATAATCATAACATTATTTTATGGAAGGCGTTTTTACAGGCAGGTTGCTAGAATTTTTGGCGCAAAAAAGCTACATATTGCTATTAGCTAGTTTAAGGTTTTTGTAGGTAATTAAAACGAAATTGGCGCGCTAGGCGGGAGTCGAACCCACGACCTTCGCCTTCGGAGGGCGACACTCTATCCAGCTGAGCTACTAGCGCATACCTTGTAAAACAGCGTTTACAAGGCGGTGAATTGTAGGGCGTAGGTGTTTACTTGTCCAGCAACGAAGTCTGCTGATTAATAAACCGCTCAATTTGTGCGCGGCTTAATTCACCAAAATGCCGGTCAACTTGTTCACCCTTAGCATTATAAAATACCGTAGCAGGTAAACCTGGCGCTCTAAAAATTCGCCCTGCTTGTTGGTGAATATCAATCAACACCCCACTAAAGTTAAAGCCTTCGCTGCGTAGATAATGGTCAACCGTAACGGGGCTTTCGCCTTGATTAATCATAATCAACTGCACCCGTTCATCGCCTTCATAACTATGTAGCATCGGCATTTCGCGGCGGCAAGGCGGACACCAAGTTGCCCACATATTAATAATTAATGGCTTACCTTGAAATTCAGTTAGGTGCTGTTCTTCACCGTCTATATTAGTAAAAACATGGTTAGGCAAACCCTCGCTATTAAACGAATTGCCCGGTGTTAACAACAAAAGCGCCATGCCCACTAGGCTGGCAATGCCAAGGTTAGTAATGCCGCCAACAGCTAATTGTGGTTTTTTATACACATAAAATCCTGTAAAAGCCGCTGCTGCAATAATGGCGCCCCAAATGCTATAACCCGGCTGCCAAAAATACAGCAGCGTCCAAGGTTCACTTAAATAAGCTGTTGGTGCGCTTGCTGCATACACCAAACGTGCACCCAGCGTAGCAACTAAAGCGGTTAACCAACCCCAGCGGGCAAGGCCAGGAAAACGCTTGTTATAAAGTTCGCTGCCCGCCAGTAAAATAACTAAAGCCACCAAGCCGGGAATACGGCTGATGGGTAAAATTAACGGGCCAAGGGTAATTGCTTCCATAGTATTTTTTCTTTCCTTTCCTTTTTTAACTGCAATGAATTTTAGCGAAAACGCATCAAGGCTGGTTCCGTGTGCTTTTGTGCAGGTAAGCCAGTAACGCTAGGCAATTTTGGTAAACGCAACATGCCTGAATGGGTTTGTAATTCGCCCGCTTCGCCTAACCAAACCCAGCCGGGTGTACCGTTAATGCCAAAGGCTTGCATTAAACTCATATTCGCTTGTAGCTGGGTTTTGTCTTTATCGCTGGCTGCTTTGCTTAGGTCGACTTTTGATTGCCCAAAATCTTGCATACTTTTTTCAAGCAGCTCAGCTTGCTGGTTTGGGTGGGCGCTTAAGAGTGCTGCGGCTTTATCGCGGCTATCAGGCTTTAAATAAGCCACTGGAATCCAGCGTATTTCTAACCCAGCAGCGCGGTAGGGTTGCAGCGCCAGCCAAGATAAATGGCAAAAAGGGCAGTTGGTATCAAAAAACATGTAAATGGTTGATTTAGCACTTGTTGAATCAGCTAGCAGGTTTTTTTCAGTTAAAAAATGACTAGTTGCTAAATCATTCCAGCCGGGTTTAGGTAGCCAGCTTTTTTGGTGTTCTTCGGTTAAATCATTACCCTGCGCATCTAACAACACACCATTAATTAAAAATTCACCATCGGCAGTGGTGTAAACAATCATGTCGTTGCCTTCAAAACTAACCACCCAACCCTCAAGGGTTGTGCCAACATCAAATTGCCGAACAATGCTTAGCCCTTTGTTTTTAAGGTGCTGAATAGGTTCTGGCAGGGGTTTAACTTGTGCCAAGGCGTGATTAGACAATCCCAACAGCAAACTAAGTGCTAGAACGGGGGAAAGTGCATAAAAAAAGCGCTGCATAATATTAACAACCTCTGCTAAACCCTTGCTGGGTATAAAACTACTGGGTAAAAAACTAGCCAGCTAGGTTAGCGATTTTACTAACCAGTGTCATCTGTCGCACAGGTTAAATTTTTAGGTGTTTCATCAAGCTTTGTAGTTGAAATAGGCGTTTATAGTCCCCTGTTACGGTTACATCGCCTTCTTGAATCGCGCGCATAAAGGCATTTTTGTCTTTACTGGTTAACGTTTTCCAAGCTTGGGCAGGGCTGCCAAAAATTAGGGTTAAATCCATAGGTTGCTGGCTAGTTTTGCTAGTGGTTATTCCTGTTGCAGCTAATAAAAAACTGCGTTCAAGTGCCTTGTCGCTTGTTTTTATTGCAAAATTTAATGGCTGTTCGGTTAGCTTGGCACGAAATTTACTATCTTTACGCCAAGTGCGCTTTAATAGAAAACCCAGTATCCACAGTAAAAATTTTAGTTTAAGCATTGTTAGACGACTCCTTAACCACGAATAAGTAAGAGTTAAGAATAATAAAGAACACTCAAAATAAAACAAGCGTTTTAAAATTGCTTGCCAGTGGATTTAACAGTTGGGCGCTTTCCTTGTGTTAGAATTCGCAACCTTTATAGACCAGAAAGTACATTTGTTTTTTTATGCCATTACTAAATTTAGCTACAATCTCAGCCACCCAGCTACCTAGCACAGCAGCGGTACATTGGCTTCCAAACGCTCATTTAACGGGCGCACCAGCGGGTGCTTGGCGCAGTTGGTTGCAAGAGCAAGGTTCGTTAACGCTGCGCTTAAAACGCCATGCCCAACAAGGGTTTCAGGTGCGAGTATTAAGTGAAACGGTTGCTAAAGTGCAGGCAAATGAACGCGCGTTGTTGGGTGGTTTACATCAGCAGGCTTGGGTGCGGCATGTTTTGTTAGAAGTTGATGGCAAGCCTTGGGTATTTGCGCGGTCGGTGTTGCCGTTAGATGCACGCGGCAGGTTGCAGCGCCGTCTTATGCAGGTGGGTAATAATGCTTTGGGGGATATTTTATTTAGTAATCCGTTAATTAAACGCGGCCCTTTAGTATTTTGTGCGCCTAATCAGCTTTCCTTACCCAGTTTGTGGGGGCGAGCTTCGTGTTTTTCTGGTCAAAATTTACGTTTATTGGTTGCCGAGCATTTTTTACACCCTATGGCTAAACAGCTATTTTTATACGGAGCACCTGAAGTATGACCCCTTGGTATCAACGCCTGCCTGCTTTTGTAGAGCTAACCCGTTTAAATCGCCCGATTGGAACTTATTTGGTGTTGTGGCCAACGCTTTGGGCGCTGTGGCTGGCGGCTGGTGGTATGCCAGACCTTAAAGTGCTGCTGGTTTTTGTGCTTGGCGTGGTGTTAATGCGTTCGGCAGGTTGCGTGATTAACGATTTTGCTGATCGTAAAGTAGATGGGCATGTGCAGCGTACCTGTATGCGACCTTTGGCAACGGGGCAGATTAGTGCCAAAGAAGCTTTGGTTTTATTTGTAAGCTTAATTTTCATTTCATTTCTGTTAACGCTGTTTACTAATACTTTAACGGTAATGTTAGCGCCAGTGGCTTTGTTGTTAGCGGCGATTTACCCCTTTATGAAGCGTTACACGCATTTTCCACAAGTCGTGTTAGGCGCAGCTTTTTCTTGGGCGATTCCCATGGCATTTGCCGCGCAAAGCAACGCTTTACCACCGGCCTTGTGGTTGGTGTTCTTGGCTAACTTAATGTGGACCGTGGGTTACGACACGGCTTATGCGATGGAAGACCGCGAAGACGATCTAAAAATTGGCGTTAAATCAACAGCAGTGTTTTTTGGCCAATACGACCGTTTAGCGATAGGTGTTTTGCAGTTGTTAACTTTGCTCTTGTTAGCGTTAGCAGGCATGGCTTTTGAACGGGGCGTACTGTTTTACCTAGGATTGGTGGGTATGGCAGGCTTTTTTGTGTGGCAACAGTGGTTAATTCGCAAACGCCAACGCGGGCCTTGCCTACAAGCATTTTTGAATAACCACTTTGCGGGTATGTTGCTGTTTGTTTTTTTAGCGCTCGACTATTTGGTTTAGGTGTTTGATTTACAGCATTTGCGCCAAGACTTTATTAAATTTTGCTTCAGTTTCAGCGTCTTGCGGTAGAAATTGCACGCGCAGGTTAACCTTGTCACTGTTGGGGTTGCGTTCGGTTAGTTGTAGGCTAGAAACGTAGGCTTTAACAGTAACTTTAACGGAGTTTTCTTCGCTACCTGCTGCAATGCCTAAAGTGACTTCTTCGGTTAAGTTGGGGCGGCCTTCGCTTAATTTGCCCAACAACTGTGCTTCTTTTTGGTTAATGTCACGAATAATAACCGTCATGCGGTCTTCGCCGGTTAACAGCAGTGCTTTGCCAAATGGACCTTTACGTTTGGGTGCAGCAACAGTACGAATTTTGGCTTGAGCCAACAAAGGGTTGCCGCCAGCCAGTAGTTCTGCGCCGCCAGCAGCAGAAATGCGTTCTTTGCTGCGCCCCATTGTCATGGCTTCTTCACGGGTTAAACAGCCCGATTTAACCAGTTGTTTCATAACCTTGTTGATTAGCTGTTCGGGCGTAAAAGGTTTGGTAACGTAATCGTTAACACCCGCTTGCAGCGCTTCAACCACGTTTTCTTTTTGGTCTAAACTGGTTACTAGTACAAAGGGTTGCTCTTGTAGTTTTTCTTGGCTGCGTACCCATTGCAAGAGTTCAATGCCATTCATTTCGGGCATTTCCCAGTCACAAAGAATTAGATCAAAGCTGTTGTTTTGTAAAATGTTTTGCGCTTTACGTCCATCAACGGCTTCGGTAATTTCCATTGAAGGGTATTCGCTTTTTAAGGTTTTTTGTACCAAATCACGAATAAATTTAGCATCGTCAATAATTAAAAGTCTTATTTTTTTCATAGTTATGTGCCAGCGAAGAAGTAAAATTAACTAAACATAATTCTAGCGTTAAAGTTAAGTGAATGTTAGTAGCGTCTGAAATGCTTTAAAAATTGGCTTTCTTATCAATTGCAGGTAAAATTTTTCTATATCGCAGCTGCGAACAATAACGACAAAAATAGACGGGCGCAAACATGTTAGAGTATGACGATTTAGAAGATACCCCCAGTCCAGAAGGGCAGTTAAGCCTAAAGTTAGTGGCTTTACCTAAAGATGCTAATCTGCATGGTGATATTTCAGCCGGTTGGGTAATGGTACAAATGGAGCAGGCTGCAGAATTAGCTGCTGCACGTTTAGCTAAGGGGCGCACCGCCACTGTGGCGATTACTCAAATGGATTTCTTGTGTCCTGTTCGCTTAGGTAGCTTGGTGCAAGTGCATTCACAGCTATTAGAAACGGGCACTAGTTCGATGAAAATTAGTGTTGAAGTATGGATTTTGCCACCCAATGAAAAAGATCTCAATAGCTTATATAAGGTAACTGAAGCTACTTTTGTGATGGTTGCTTTAGACGATAAAGGGCGTATTCGTACTTTGCCTAACTAGGTTTTTTTTAGCTGTGGTTACTTATTTCAAGGTTTTTTTGATGCAAGCGTTCAATTAACTTCAAAATAATTTGATCTTTGATTTTTTCGCGGGCCGATGGCGCTAAATTTTTAAGGCCTGCGCGACTACAGCGAAATAGGACGGTTTGCCTTAAAGCCACAACACTGGCACTTCTAAGACTGTCGGTTAAAAATGCAGCCTCGCCAATTGTTTCACCAGGTGGTATTTTAGCAATAGCGACTTCTTTGCCTGCTTCATTGGTAATACGCACTTCTAGTTCACCGCTAAGTGGTATATAAAGAATAGGGTCTACAGTTCCTTGTTTGATAATGTATTCTCCTTCTTCTGCCAGCACTATCATGCCCTTGCCTTCAACTAGCAGTGTTACGTCTGTGTTGTTAAAATCTTTAAAAAACTCAAGGCGTTGCAGCAGTTGAATAATTTTATGTTTAAGCGTATTTATTTGTTTCATTAGGCGTTTTCCATTGAGTGTGGCAAATAAGTTCTAGAATAGCAGAGGTTGTAGAATAAAAAGCGTGACCTAGATTGAGAAACGGTAAGAAATCGTCATAAAATCAGGTATTTATTAGTTATAAATTTAGAGGTGATGCACTTGAAGCCACGTGGCTTGCCGGATTACTATCGGCAAAAAATAAATCTGCACGACGAAATTGAGCGACAGTTTCGTGAAGAGCTTTTAAAGCTAGAACGAAGCAAACCTGTTGTCGACCCAGATGCTGTATTACGAGAAGAGATAGAAGCTTTATTAGAAAGCTATAACCTTTCTCCAGCTCAAATGTTAGAAATTCTCTCTTGAAACTTGCGTAGCTTGCCCCCATTTATCTGTAACCTAACCAGTTTCAGCATGAATTAACGCAAGGGTGCCCTTATGCGCCCGTTTTACGGAGCCAAATATGAGCAAGCAAGAAGAAGTTCAAGAGCAGATTGAAGGCGAATTGCTAGATGCAATGAATACCGATATCGGACAAGCTGAAAATATAAGTCCTGAAGAAGAAATTGTCGGCCTTTATGCGCAAATTGAAGTGTTACAGCAAGAAGTCGCTTCTGCTCGTGATCAAATGCTACGCGCTGCTGCTGAAGCACAAAATGTAAGGCGCAGAGCCGAAGCCGATGTCGAAAAAGCCCATAAGTTTGCGCTAGAAAAATTTGCTCGTGAACTTTTACCCGTTGTGGATAGCTTAGAAAAAGCGACTGAAGCCTTAGTTAGTGCAGACGAATCACAAAAAGAAGGCGTGGAAATGACCTTGCAGCTATTTTTAGCAGCTGTCGGTAAATTTCAAATTAAACAACTTCACCCGCTTGGGCAAACCTTTGACCCGCAATACCATGAAGCCATGAGTATGGTGCCTAACCCATCTTTACCATCGAATGCGGTTATAGATGTGCTACAAAAGGGTTATATCTTGAATGACCGCTTGTTGCGCCCTGCGATGGTTGTTGTTGCCACTGGCGGTGATACAAAAAAAGTTGATGAGACGGCTTGAAATAACACACCTCAGCACACATTAAATAGACAAGCGAATTGAACTTACTTTCGGAGATATAAAATATGGGTCGCATTATCGGTATTGACCTGGGTACTACCAACTCTTGTATTGCTGTATTAGATGGTGATAAACCTAAAGTTATTGAAAACGCAGAAGGCGGACGTACTACCCCTTCGATTATTGCTTACACAGAAGATGGCGAAATTTTAGTTGGCCAAAGTGCCAAGCGCCAAGCGGTTACTAACCCACACAACACCCTTTACGCGATTAAGCGTTTAATCGGTCGTCGTTTTGATGAAGAAGTTGTTCAAAAAGACATCAAAATGGTGCCTTATAAAATTATTAAGGCCGATAACTCAGACGCTTGGGTTGAAGTAAACGGTAAGAAAATGGCACCGCCGCAGATTTCTGCTGAAGTGTTAAAGAAAATGAAAGCAACCGCAGAAGATTACCTAGGTGAAGAAGTCACCGAAGCGGTAATTACTGTGCCTGCTTACTTTAACGACAGCCAGCGCCAAGCTACTAAAGATGCCGGCCGTATTGCTGGTTTAGAAGTTAAGCGCATTATTAACGAACCTACCGCAGCAGCACTGGCTTACGGTATGGATAAGTCACGCGGCGACAAAGTAATCGCGGTATTTGACTTGGGTGGTGGTACTTTCGATATTTCTATTATTGAAATTGCTGACGTTGATGGCGAAACACAGTTTGAAGTGTTAGCAACCAACGGTGACACCTTCTTAGGCGGTGAAGACTTTGATATTCGTTTAATTGAATATTTAGCCGATGAATTCAAAAAAGACAATGGCATGGATTTAAAGGGCGACCCTTTAGCCATGCAGCGTTTAAAAGAAGCCGCTGAAAAAGCTAAAATCGAGCTTTCTTCAGCCCAGCAAACCGATGTAAACCTACCTTACATCACTGCTGATGCTAGTGGCCCTAAGCACTTAAACGTAAAAGTAACCCGTGCTAAGTTAGAATCTTTGGTTGAAGATTTGGTTGAGCGTTCACTTGCGCCTTGCCGTATTGCTTTAAAAGATGCGGATTTAACTATTGATAAGATTGACGACGTTATCTTGGTCGGCGGTCAGATTCGTATGCCATTGGTTCAAGCTAAAGTTGCTGAATTCTTTGGTAAAGAAGCGCGTAAAGACGTTAACCCAGACGAAGCAGTAGCAGTAGGTGCGGCAATTCAGGGCGCGGTACTTTCTGGTGATGTGAAAGACGTTCTACTACTCGACGTAACGCCACTAACGCTAGGTATTGAAACCATGGGCGGCGTGATGACTTCTTTAATCGAGAAGAACACCACGATTCCTACCAAAAAATCTCAGGTTTTCTCGACTGCTGAAGATAACCAAAGCGCTGTAACCATTCACGTGTTGCAGGGTGAGCGTAAGCAAGCGGCACAGAATAAATCACTAGGTCGTTTTGACTTGGCAGACATTCCACCTTCACAGCGTGGCTTGCCACAAATTGAAGTAACTTTTGACTTAGATGCCAACGGTATTTTGAACGTTTCAGCTAAAGACAAAGCCACGGGTAAAGAGCAGTCGGTCATCATTAAAGCTTCTTCAGGTTTGTCTGATGAAGAAGTAGAAAAAATGGTTCAGGACGCTGAAGCACACGCAGCTGAAGATAAGAAGTTTGAAGAAATGGTTCAGGTTCGTAACCAAGCTGACGGCATGATTCACGCAGCACGTAAAATGGTAACTGATGCGGCTGACAAGGTTGAAGCAGCTGAAAAAGAAGCCATTGAAACAGCGATTACTGAACTAGAAGAAGCCATTAAAAGTGACGATAAAGACGTTATCGACGCTAAAATTAAGGCTTTAACTGAAGCTTCAGGTAATTTGGTTGAGAAGCTGCAAGCACAAGACGCGACCACAGCACAAGGCGCTGGTGGTGCTGGCGCACAAGAACCAGACGATGCCGTTGATGCAGAGTTTGAAGAAGTGAAAGACACTAAAGAAGACGATAAAAAATAAGTTTTCTGGTCAATAAGCAGTAAACATAACAGACAACGCGGGAGCCATTCCCGCGTTGTCTTTATACGATGGTTGAAACAGGCGGTGACAAAAAACCATGGCAAAACGTGATTATTACGAAATC
>CAYJCB010000022.1:0-23202 GCA_964368615.1 uncultured Halomonadaceae bacterium
TCGTTAATCTTTGGATTATTAGTATCAACAATACTAACCCTAGTCGTGATACCGCTGCTTTATTACTCCATCTACCGTAAGCGCGGAATACCACATGAATAGGTAGAAGTGGTTGAAGATTAGCTGTAACTAAGAGAGAAGCCCTGAAGAAATTGAATAAACTGCCCCTGAAAGTTGGACACCCAATTTCTCAGGGGGTATGTCTAAATTCTATCCTGCCAATTAATTTAGCAGAACAGCCTTTTTAGTGATCGGCTACTTAAACCCATATTCCAGTGTTAGGTTAGTGGATTCCAGATCAATTGAACCTAGGTTCTCTTTCATCCATTCAGCGCCAATGGCAAACTGGGGAGTCAGTTGGTAACGGGTAGCAACACCATAATTCCAACCATTTTCATAAGTCTTATCTATTAATGGATCGGCGGTGGTGCCAATAAATGTCATCTTACTTTTTTGAAAAAGATAACCATGTCCGATTAAGCCAGAAACAATAAACCGATCCATTACGGGATAGTCCAGCCGCACCCTGATCAGTAAGGATTTTGCATTAATCTCTGTCTGAGCTTTTACAGGGGAGAATGCAGGTGAGCCAATCGTAAGGTCACCACTTGGCTGGCAAGCACCTGACGAGGGTTTATAAACAGTAATATTGTTCTTCAGTCCAGATAGACTGCTGTATCGCAACTGTAGCGATAAATAGGGGCTGAATTGATAACCACCTGTTAAAAAAGCCTGCCCCGTCTTGTCTTCAAAAACAGCACTGCCATTTGATAGCTCTGGTTCTGTGCTCAGAGTACAGTGATTACTGGTGTAAAAAATATTGGGTGTGTAACTGTGTTCTGCCTGCCCATACCCCGATCCCAGATAAAAGTTGGCCTGAACCAAGCTGGGTAGCATTACAGCTAATACAGTCGTTACCACCAGAGATGCTGGTTTTTTTAATAGGTATTTCATAACAATTCCTTTTAAGTAATGGTTTCAATTTTCATGGCTGCATCAAAAGTTAGGCAGATGAATTCTCCGAAAGGTATAGCCATGCGCCGTAACTGACACGCTGCCCTGTGTATTAATCCAATCTGTAGCGTTTGCTACAGTAACCCCTGGAATGGCTGCTTTAATTGCGGCATAAAGACCGGAAACATGAGGTGCTGCCATTGATGTGCCTTGAATAGCCATGGTCGCAGTGGAAGAAATACTTACAGATGAGCGTATAACTTCACCGGGAGCTAGGAAAAAAGGACCTGCAAAGGTTGAAGGGTTAATAATATTGGCAAAATCTGAAACTATCAATCCTGTTGCAGCATCGACTGAAGATACCTTAACGGCATGAGATACACAGGCGGGCCAGCTTATAGCATCTTTGTAGTGATCATTGCCTGTTGCAATAACGACTGGTATGGACAGGCTATTTAAGTCAGCAATTCTATTTGTTATTGGGAAATAGGTATTATCACAGATGGCTTGGCTTTTAAATGGAGTCATTGGCATGCCAAGGCTAATATTAACCGTGTTATATAGGTCGATAGTTCCAGGTGGTACAGCGTTTTTAACTGCATTCATAGCATTAGCTAGATCATCAAGAAAAGAAGTTATTTCTGATCCACTGTTGCTGGTTGAAAAAACCTGAGCAGATATTAGATTGGCATCTGGAGCTACCCCCTGAAAACTAGAAGACCAGTAGTTGATATTGGCTCTGCCTGCTGCAATACCCGCCACATGAGTACCATGATAACAACCTGAAGCGCTACAGGGTTCTCCTGAACCCGGTAAACCCAGCAGACTGTCACCATAGATATTGGGGCTGGGGCAGTTGGTTGTGTGAGTAGCATTCGTAGTACCAAAGCAGGCTTCAAAGGTTACTTTTGAACCAGAAGCGTTCTGTAGAAACTGGTGATCTTTCCGGATACCCGAGTCTAAAATAATAATATTCTGGCCTGGTGCGGTATAACCAAAACTCCAGGCGGAAGGCATATTGATCAATTGAGTGCTTTGGATTAGGCTAGTGCTGCCGATGGGTTTGTTCAGCATGACACTGAAAATGCGTTTGTCTGCATTCTTGTACAGCTTAACCAGTTGTTCAAAACTCAGCCTGCCAGACATATAACCATGATCAGCATAAAACCGGAATTGATCTACACTGATTGATGCATTAGCAAGAATTTCCTGCAGCGCCAGTTGGTTAGCCTGACTTTGTCTTGCCCAGGCCAGCTGGCTCATGTAACCGCTGGATGGTGAGAAAAACTCTCCACCACGCAGGCTGATTAATACTTCAACCGCTGCGTATTCAGTGTTCATCAGCGCCAAGGCCTCATCCAACACTTCTTGAGGCCATTGTGCCTTACGTGGGTCTTGATAACCGACCGGGCGTATTGCTCTTACCCGTTCACTCTCTCTGAGTCCGTAAAAGGCTTCACGATTCAGAGTGACCATCACTGAGGGTTTGATTTTCCCCATAGCCTGCTGACTATTCAGTCTTGACGCACCTTGTGCAAAGGGCTCTGCGATCAGGTATTGCAGTGTTTTCTCAACCTGCTGCTCGTAACCTGGTAGAAAATGGTACTGGTCTTCCTGTCGAGTTTGCCCCAGCCGATATTCAAAGGTATCAATATTTAGAAAAACCTCTACACTGGCGCTGCCTTTTTGATCCAGTTGAGCTTCAATGGCATCCAAGCTGCCATCCTGACTATAAACCTTGAATCTGCCCTTGCGATTGGTATCGAGTGAAAACTTTAAAGCCAGATCTGTTTTTGCCAGTATATCTAGCCCTTTTTCCGTTACGTACAAGGCCACTTGACCCAAGCCGTTTTCATGGTAACCAGCATTCCAGGCTTGTTCACCCAGAGCCAATCGCAGTTGCTGGGCTTCTTGCTGCAAGGTGCCCCGTTTGTTTATTGCACCCTTTTTGAGATTACTGAGTGATAGAACACTGGGTAGTGTCACCACAACACTGGTCACACCCTTGGTTTTGGTTTCTTGTCGCAACTGTTCCAGTTGTTGCGGATGGTAGTTAGCTGCCAATAAGGCAGTGGAAAAAAGCAAACTGCTACTTAGTAGCAATAGTTTTAATATATCAAACATCCTTATTGCCTCATGTATATTATATTTATTAAGAGGGGGTTAGTGATTAATAATCACTTAAATGAGTGTAAGTCATGGGTTCTATATATGTCAAATATGTTAAATAGAGCAGCTACAGGTTTTGTAGTGCAACTATCCTACCATTAGGCGCAAGTGGTACCTAAGAGTAAGGCAGGCATTAAAAATACGTACATTTGTGCTGAATGGTATAAAGGCAAAGCAGCGAACATGGTTTCATTGGGCTTAAAATCTAACTCAATCATGCAAGCTAAAGTTACCGTTAGACTCACTGCTATGAAAGTAGGTCTGCAGGGTTAGATTAATGCTTTTAATTGCTGGCTCAACATTGGCCGCTAAACTTAGATTGCTGATTATTGCGCGGGCTTCAGATTGTTGTATTACATAGCGCATTTTTTCGGCACTTAAAGCAAAGTCGTTGCGCAGTTTAAATCTTACCTAGTACCTTTGGTTATAATGGCAGCAATGGTGGGTGGCTTCTTTATAATAGACGACCCCATTTTTAATGGCTTGGCGATATCACTAATTTTTGGATTATTAGTATCAACAATACTAACCCTAGTAGTGATACCGCTGCTTTACTACTCCATCTACCACAAACGTGGAATACCGCATGAGTAGGTAGAAGTGGTTGAAGATTAGCTGTAACTAAGAGAGAGGCCCTGAAGAAATTCAGGGCTTTTTTTGGTTTAGTTAACTTAGATGCCTTTCAAAATAAGCTGGTGTAAGCGTTTAAGTGTAGCCACTTTTTTTGTACAAGCAGAGTCTCTAATGGCAAGTTCAGAATTTGTTTGTAATGATATCGTTTTGTGATATCGTTAATCCATGAACTCAAAACAAAAACGCACTCTTAACCTAGTCTTTAAAGATCCAATATCTTCAACACTAATATGGAAAGATATCGAGTCTCTACTAATTTCTGTTGGTGCAGCGGTGGTCGAAGGTAATGGTTCTCGTGTGAGATTTCATAAAGATGCAGTTATTGCTACTTTTCATCGACCTCACCCCAAAAAAGAGGCAAAACCATATCAGGTAAGAGATGTGCGTATTTTTCTTACACAAATAGGAGTAAAGCCATGAACAACACTTTAACCTATCAAGGTTATGCTGCTCGTATTGAGTTTAGTTCTGAAGATGAATGCTTTGTTGGGCATATTGCTGGCATTAAAGACACTGTTGGTTTTCATGGTGAGTCAGTTACTGAATTAACCAATGCTTTTTATGAAGCCGTTGATGACTATTTGATGACTTGTGAAAAGATAGGGAAAACACCTCAAAAACCTTATTCGGGTAAGCTTATGCTAAGACTTCGCCCAGAAATACATGCAGCAGTGGCAACAGCTGCTGAGCTAAGCGGTCAAAGTATTAATCAGTGGGCATCAGATGCTTTGAGTCGTGAAGCGAGTTTGTGATTACTAATTGCTATCAAAAATCACTTCTAACTTTTAAAAATCCACCTTGCCTCTTAATGATTTAGTTTTGCCCCGCTGGGTTTTCTGGTCAGTACGTTTGCGCTGGGCATTTCTGCTAGGCTTGGTGGGTCTTCTGGTTTTGTTAACGAAGGTGCCTTCTAGTATAAATTGCTGCAAGCGTTCGATTGCTGCTACTTTGTTTTTTTCTTGAGTACGAAACTGCTGCGCTTTAATAACCAACACGCCTTCTTTGCTAATGCGGCTGTCTTTGCTGGCTAGTAAGCGTTCTTTTTGAAAGTCGTCAAGGCTTGAAGCATGAATATCAAACCGCAGATGAATGGCAGATGAGACTTTATTAACGTTTTGCCCACCTGCACCTTGGGAGCGTATCGCACTAATTTCTACTTCATCATCATTCAAGCTAAGGGTGTTGCTTATAAAAATCATGGCTAATTTTTAAGGATTAATATTCATAGTGGTGGAGTTTTTTACCTTCTCAAGCTCGGCTATAGACTCTAATAAGCGTTTAGCATTCGCTGAAGATTTTAGTAAATAATCTGTTTCTTTGGCGTATTTATTGTTTTTAATTTGCGTAATTTTTTTAGTGTTTTTTTTCATAATATTTTTTGAGTTTATTGGCTGTTCATTATAAGTCATTCAAAAAGAGACTGTTAGCGTATAACAGGTTTCTTCTAAAACTGAAATTGTGGGGTGAAAATGTTTAAGTCGGTCATTCAAGAAGAACCCACTGGCTGTGGTATTGCTGCTGTTGCTAATGTTTTGGGTAAAACTTATTCAGAAATGAAAGCGATTGCCAATGCTATGGGTATTTACGCTGAAGATAAGTCGCTTTGGTCAGACACTGAATATGTAAGAAAAATGCTGGCTAGTTCAGGCGTTGTAACTTCGGCTAAAGAATTGCCTTTTGTGTCGTGGGAGGCATTACCTGATTTAGCATTGCTACCCATTAAGCACCATCAAAACGAGGGCAAAGAATTTTGGCACTGGGTAGTTTTTAAACGATTTAATGGCAAGGCTGCTGTGTTGGATTCAGCAAGCTACCTACCCAACAATATTCGAACCGACTTTGAAAAAATGCAGCCCAAGTGGTTTATTAAGTGTGATTTTTCTAGTTAATTTTTCTTTACTTTAGTAGCTAATTAGCTACAATCTGTGCATGAGTTATCCTTCTGGCAGGTGGTGATAAGTCCAGTCAAGAAGCGGATATAATTAAAGCTAAAACTTTAGCTAAGGAGTTATAAAATGGGTGCTCAATTAACAGATTTTGATTTGGCGGACATTTTAGATAGTGATGAAGCTATTGCTGAATACCTGTCACAAGTAATTGCTGAGGGTGATAACGATGAGCTTTTACGTGCTATTGGCTATGTTGCAAAAGCACGGGGTATGGCTCAAATAGCTAAAACAACAGGGTTAAGCCGTGAGAGTTTGTATAAATCACTCACGGCTGGTGCTAAGCCACGCTTTGAAACCGTTATTAAAGTTATGCACGCACTTAATATAGAATTAAAAGCTGCTTCCATAAGTTAGCTCATAAAAATTAATTAACAGGAGGCATGTTGCAAACAGTTCAGGCGTTAAAACTGCCCAAATGGCTGACTTGGTTGGCACTGGCTGGTGGTGTGTTTTTGGGCGCAGCAGCCTTGGCCTATACGCCGCAAGGGCGCATTAATTTGCTATGGCTTTGGTGGCTTTGGGCTGGTTTGCCATTTTTGGGTAGCCTGTTGGCCTTGGGTAGTTTTTTGCTGCCAACCCAACCGTTGTGGCTTAAATCTACGTTAAAGCTTTCACCCTATTGGCAACCTTTGCCGCATCAACGCTGGTGGTTGTTGGCACAAATTAATCGCCTGTGGATTTTTTTAGCACTGGGTATGTTGCTGGTTTTTCTGCTGCTGCTGTTGTTTTCCGATCTGGCGTTTGGCTGGAGTTCTACCCTGATTAGCCAGCCGCAAGTGGTGGTTGAAATCACGCAAGTTATTAGTTTGCCTTGGCAGTTTTTTTGGCCGCAAGCTGTGCCTGATTTACAGTTAATTGAACAAACCCGCTTTGCTCGTATTGAAGCTGCTGCGGGTAATTTTCAAGAAGCCAGCCGTTGGTGGCCTTTTTTATTGGCAAACTTGCTGTTTTATAACCTGTTGCCGCGTGTGGCGTTAACGCTGTTTTGTGGCTGGCGTAGTCGTCAGTTGCAACCCCTTTGTGTTGAAATTCAAGCCACTAAAACGCATGAAATTCCTACGCAATCGCCAACCGCAGCGCCACAACAGCCTGCTATTGACCAATGGCAAACAGCGGTAAAAATTGGCTGGCAGTTGGGTGAAACTGCTGCAACGCCAGCGCAATCATTAAACTTGGGCGAAGGTGATTGGCAGGAAGAAGAAGACTTATGGCAAGCTTGGTTGCAAACGCCATCGCAGCACTTGGTTTGGCTGGTGGTGGCGCAGCAGCCGCCTTTAGATGAGTTGGCGGATAAAATTAAACAAGCCGCAAAAGTAGGTTGTCATCAAGCGTTGCAACTGGTTAGCCAAGGCGATATTGAAGAGCGCCATTTAATGAGTTGGCAAGCTTTTGCGCGTAAAAATCAACTGGTTTGGCTAGAGGCTTGGGCATGAATAACTACCCACATTTTTGCGTGGTGGGGCATCCTAACCAAGGCAAGTCGTCGATTGTTTCTACGCTGGTTGAAAATGATACGGTTGAAATTGGTGTGGAATCTGGCACAACGCAAAAAAATGCACGCTTTGAATTTACCCTTGACGGCAAGCTGCTGCTGGCGCTTACCGACACGCCAGGTTTTCAGCGTTCGCGGCAGGTGTTGGCTTGGTTGCAACAAGAAGACGTTAGCCCAGCGCAACGCCCAGATAGGGTGCGTGCTTTTTTAGCTGAACCAGAACACGCGGCACGTTTTCCTGATGAAGTGCAGTTGTTAACGCCGATTATGGCTGGCGCTGGCATTCTTTATATTACCGATGCGGCGAATCAACCCACCGCTGCTGACGAAGCTGAAATGGAAATTTTACGCTGGACAGGGCAGCCACGCATGGCGGTGATTAACCCGATTAGCGCAAATGCTGCACACCAACAATGGCAGTTAACGCTGGGGCAGTTTTTTCAATGGGTTAGGGAATTTAACCCCATGACTGCCACTTTACCAGCGCGGCAAGTGCTGTTGCGGGCGATGGCGGAACTGTCGAGTGATTGGACATTTTCGCTGAATCAACTTAGCCAAAGCCTAGCCGAAAGAGACCAGCAACGCTTGGAAGCGGTTAGTTTGCAACTAGCCCATTATTGGTGCGAACAGATTAGCCGCCGCGAACCCTTGTCTAAATTAACTGCTTTGTTTAGCGATAGCCCAGAAAGTTATTTGCAGCAGCGGTTAGACAAGGCAGAAGGCGAACTTTTTCGCCAACTGGCTAAAGATTGGGGGCATGGCAACACGCAGCTGGCTTTAAATGCCGCGTGGGATTTAGACAGCGATACCTTAATGAATACTGAAAATTGGTATTTATGGGGTTTAAAACAGCAAGATTTATTACTAGCAAGTGGTGCAGCAGGCGCTGCGGCTGGATCGTTAATTGACTTAGGTTTGGGCGGCGCTTCTTTTATGTTGGGCGCTGTGTCGGGCGGTATTATTGGTTCGACCAGTGGTTGGCTAGCCAGCAAACAGCTAACAGGCAAACGCTTAGGCTGGATTCCTTTGGCGGGTAAAAAAGATTACATTGGGCCAGTTCGCCACCCAAACTTTCCTTTAGTGGTGATGGCAAGGGCGCTAACCTTTACGCAGCTATTGTGGCTGCGCCCCCATGCCCAACGCACCCGCTTAACGCTGCAAGCGCAGGCCGATGATTGGTCACGCCCGCAGCAAGTACAGCTTTTAAACTGGGCAAAAGCCTTGCAGCAAAGCAAATGGAAAACCAAACAGCAGCAAGCACTTAGCACATGGATTAGCGAACAACTTAGCACGCAACTAACCGCTGCGCTTAACGAAGAACAGCGCAGCGCTTGGAAGGTATAAGCCTTAGCTACTTTAATAGTTTAAGCTTGCGGCAAATTTTATTTTTTTAGTTAGTAATTTTAAACAAGGAAAAAGTGAATGGCTCAATTAGCAAACCAAGTTTTATTACCCCTATGCTTGGCTTTAATTATGTTGGTGATGGGTACGGGATTACGTTGGCAGAGTTTTTTGCCGTTATTTAATAAGCCTAAAGCTGCGCTGCTAGGTGTTGTTGCCCAGCTGTTACTGCTGCCGATAATTGTTTGGCTACTAATTTTAGTATTGCGTTTACCGCCAGTGATAGCGGCAGGTTTGGTGCTGCTGGCCTGTGCGCCAGGGGGCGCAACGTCTAACTTGTTTAGTCATTTATCAGACGGTGATTTGCCGCTGTCGATTGCCTTAACCGCCATTGTTAGCCTGCTGTCGCCATTTTGGATGCCTTGGGTAGCACAAACCCAATTGGGCTGGCTGGGTTATGAAGTGGCGTTTAAATTGCCATTTAAGTTAATCGTGTTGCAGCTAACCCTAGTGACGGCTGTGCCTTTATTGTTAGGTATGGCGCTGCGTAAATTTTATGCTAACTGGGTGCAGGCGTATGAAAAACAATTGAAGATGCTTTCAATTGGGCTATTGATGTTGATGATTTTGGTGTTAATTATTGTTAACTATAAAGTGTTGCCTTCAGTATTTGGGTTCAGCGCCTTTATGGTGGTTTTGTTAGCCACTACAGCCTTGTTTGTTGGCTATACGCTTGCCAAGTTTGTGGGTTTAAGTGAACAGCAGTCGCGCACGTTAAGTTTTGAAACGGGTGTGCAAAACGCTGGCATGGCGATGCTGATTTCGTTTAGTTTTTTACAAGCGCCAGAGCTAGGCTTAATAGCCCTGCTGTATGGGATTTTAATGAACATTCCAGCCTTTATAGCCTTGTGGTTGTTCAATAGGAAAAGCTTAAAAAGCACAGCAGTGATAGCAGGTGAGCGTTAGTTAGGTAAAATCATTGATAAGCTTAACAAGGTTTAAAGAAGTTATGAGAAAATCAGCAGTTAACTTTTTCATATCCATGTAGAATGCGCTTTTAGCCATCACGCAGCTTTTTGCTGTTGTGCGTACACTGGTAGGAATTTTGATGAAAAAGACATACGTTTTAACTCACCCTAAGCTGCAACCCGCTCGTTTAGTAGATTCTATTAAGCACGATATTAAAAAATACCTTAAAAGAGAACGCAGCAAGGCATTGCCTGAAGGTACTGATTATTGGGCGTTTGATAGCCGTTTTGGTGCTTCCGAAGCAGCCGCAGAAGTGATTTATATTTCTGAAATAAACCAGCACATTGACGCTGCTGTAGAGCAAGGGCTGCCAGAGTTTTATGTAGAAGTATTGGCAAAAGCTTGTAAGCACGGCCCGCGCCCTGTAGCAGCAGCGCCCCTTGTTGCTGAAAAAGTTGCTGAAAAAGTTGCTGAGGAAGATGAAGTTGGGTTTGATGCATCTGAATTTGACGAAGAAGAATAAGCCTAAAGTTTTACACAGGTAAAAATGGCATTGCCAGAAGCCTTATCCCAAGGAAGGATTTTTTCATAGTCATGTTCAAACACATGCACTTCAAAATAAGGCTTCAAAATTGCGCTTAACTCATCAAAGCTAACCGCTACCATTGGGTGCTGGTCATGCCATATTTGTGTTTCTGCAGCCGTTACTTTTTCAATACTCACGTTAAGTGACTGCCTTTCGCCCTGCCCAACGTAATTCCAGCCTGAACTAAAATTAAACCTAGCCCCCTCTTGCTGCGCTGTGTGCTTAGCCAATAAAGTGTTATCAATTTTGTTTTTATCTACCGAATTAAAGCAAAAAACACCGCCCACTTTTAATGCCTTGTGAACACTGGCAAGGCATTCTGTTAGTTTTTTAAGATCAGCGTTGTAATGAATGGAATATAAAAAGCAGGTAATTAAATCTAGGGGTTTTGCAACGGTAAAATCGCTCATGTCTTGTAAAACAAACTCTGCTTCAGGGCAGCGTAGTTTTGCTAGGTCTAGCATGGGCTGATTAATATCAAGCCCGCTACTTTGATAGCCAAAATCAATAAAATGGCGCACATGCGGGCCAGTGCCGCAGCCTAAGTCTAGGTGTTGAGTGCCACCATTACCAAAAATTTGGTGCAGTCTGCGAATACTATTACTTTGTGCTGGGTAATTAATATCAGCACACATTAAATCGTAGTAACCAGAAAGGTCGGTATAAAGCGCGTTGGTGGACATATTAGCCTAGGTATTTAACTGAATATTTTGAATGGCGCATAGTAAACCAATCAGTAAATTTTGCGACAGCAAATTAATTAAACCCTTCCTTGGGTAATAGCAATCTTAGCTAACTAGGCCATTAGCTAGGTAATCCCACTGAATATACCATTCATGGGTAGGTTTACGTTGAAAGCCGCTGCGCACAAATTGCACAATGCGGCCTTCAATAATTGCTAACAACAGGCTTGCTGCTGCTGTAATCGGTAAAGTTACTTCCATGCCTTCACGTATTTCAGCTTCTCTTAACACCTGTTTAATTTGTGCTTCAACACGGTCATAAAAACGATTAATGCGTTGGTAAAGCTCAGCCTCTTCGCCCACTAAAGCGTCACCGGTAAGAATGCGACACAGGCCAGGATTATGCTCTGCAAAAGTAAGTATTAGGGTTAATAAATGCTCGCAACGCACTAAAGTTGAGCGGTGCTCCTTCATAATAATATTAATGCGAGTAAATAAGCTTTCTTCAATAAAGTCGATTAAGCCCTGATACATACTCGCTTTGCTACTAAAGTGCACGTAAAGATCAACTTCAGGAATGCCAGCCTCTTTGGCTAGCATTGCTGTTGTAATGCGTTCCTGAAATTTTTCTTCTAACATTTTTGCTAATACTTGTAGAATTTCGTCCTTACGTTGTGTTGTCCTTTTTTGCTTTGCTGGTTGCTGTTTTGGCACTTAGGCTTACCTGTTAAGATTTAACGAAACTAGGTGTCTTTATTGTCACTTTGATTCGTGATTAAAGTACCCACACCGGCATTAGTGAAAATCTCTAATAAGGTGGCATGGGCAACACGGCCATCAATTATGTGCGCAGTTTTTACGCCACCTTTTACGGCATCTAAGGCACAGTTTATTTTAGGCAACATACCACCATAAATCGTACCGTCAGCAATTAAATCGTCTACTTGCGCTGTTGATAAGCCAGTTAATACTTTGCCTTGCTTGTCTTGTAAGCCTGCTACGTTGGTTAGCAAAATTAACTTTTCGGCCTGCAACGCTTCGGCAACTTTGCCTGCCACTAGGTCGGCGTTAATGTTGTAAGAAGCGCCCTTGGCATCAACACCAATCGGTGCAATCACGGGAATAAAATCACGGCTAGTTAGCATTTCAATTAACGAAATATCTACCGATTCAACTTCGCCAACCTGACCAATATCAATAATTTCGGGTGCCAACATATCAGGTGTTTGGTGTTTAACTTTAAGCTTTTTAGCACGAATTAGCTGGCCATCTTTGCCAGTTAAACCAATCGCTTTACCGCCAGCAAGGTTCAACTGGGTAACAATTTCTTTGTTAACCAAGCCGCCTAATACCATTTGCACAACGTCCATTGTTGCGCCATCGGTGACGCGCATACCATTTACAAACTTTGATTCAATGTTTAAACGTGCTAATAAATCACCAATTTGTGGGCCGCCACCGTGAATAACAACGGGGTTAATACCGACTTCTTTTAACAGCACTATGTCACGGCAAAAAGAGTCAATTAAGTCTTCTTCGGTCATGGCGTTGCCGCCGTATTTAATAACTAGCGTTTTGCCAGAAAACTTTTGAATGTAGGGCAAAGCTTCTGAAAGCACGGTAACAACGGTTTGTGGGCTAGCAGCCGATGGAGTTGTGGTCATTTTGTTGGTTCTCAATTAAAAGTGGGTTAATTAAAAGTTCAGCTCAAGGCTGCTATCAATTTTAGTTAAAGCATCACGAAAAGTGTTACCAATTCTTTCTAAAGCTTCGGGTGTTTTGCCTTCAAAGCGTAGCACTAAAACGGGGGTAGTATTTGAAGCGCGGCACAATCCCCAGCCATCTTCGTAATCAACACGAATACCATCTAAAGTAGTTTTTTGCCCATCACCAAAATCACCTTCTTCGGTTAGTTTTTGTACTAGGTCAAATTTGTTTTCATCGGTAACATCAACGTTAATTTCTGGCGTGCTTAAATCTTGTGCGTAGCGGTTAAAAAATGCGTCAGCATCTAGGTCTTGGGCGGCTAAAATTTCTAACACCCTTGCAGCAGCATATAAACCATCATCAAAACCTAACCAGCGTTCTTTAAAGAAAATATGCCCACTCATTTCACCGGCTAACAAAGCGCCAGTTTCTTTCATACGCGCTTTAATCAGCGAATGACCAGTTTTCCACATTTCTGGCTTGCCACCTGCGGCACTAATTACCTTGCCTAAATTACCGCTACATTTTACATCATAGATAATTTTAGCAGCAGGGTTGCGGCTTAACACATCTTCGGCAAAGGCCATCATTAAATGGTCTGGAAAAATAAGTCGACCCGATGGGGTAATAACACCCACGCGGTCGCCGTCGCCATCAAAAGCCAAGCCTAAATCCGCTTGATTCGATTTTACGTTAGTAATTAAGTCTTTTAAGTTTTCTAGCTTGCTAGGGTCTGGGTGGTGGTGTGGAAAAGTACCATCAATCTCAGCAAATAGCGGAATAACATCGCAGCCCAGTTCTTTCATTAAGCGTGGTGCAAGTTCGCCAGCAACACCGTTGCCAGTGTCGGTAACTACTTTAAGTGGGCGCTTTAATTGAACGGAAGCAAGAATAGCGTTGATATAATCATCTTTAACATCGGCAGCCTTTTCAAAACCTTGGCCGTGTTTGAAGTCAGCTTCAACAATGCGGCGGTGCAAGTCGGTAATGGCTGCACCATATAAAGTTTCACCGGCTAATACGCATTTAAAACCGTTGTAATCAGGCGGGTTGTGGCTACCAGTGACCATAATGCCTGAATTAGTGCCTTCTATTTCCATCGCTGCATAATAAAGCGTAGGCGTAGGCACCATGCCAATATCAATCACATCGCGGCCAGTTTCAAGCAAGCCTTTTTTAAGGGCTTCTACCATAGCAGGGCCAGAAGTGCGTCCGTCACGGGCAACAACGATGGTGGTTTCGCCACGCGCAGCGGCTTCAGAACCAAGCGCCTTGCCAATGAGTTGCACGATTTCAGGCGTTAAAGTTTTACCCACAATGCCACGAATATCATAAGCACGAAAAATAGAAGCAGTTAGGTCAGTCATAAGTAATCCTTTAATTTAAATAGGTATTAAATTAACTAGAAATTAAGTTAAATAGATGTTTAGTTGCGGCCAGAACTACCAAAACCACCAGCACCCCGTTCAGTCGCTGCAAAGTTTGCAACAATTTCAAGCTGCGCTTGTAGAACTGGAACAATTACATACTGGGCAAGGCGTTCGGCTGGCTCTAAAGTAAAAGCAGTTTGCCCACGGTTCCAAACAGAAATCATTAATTCGCCTTGGTAGTCAGAATCAATCAACCCTACCAGATTCCCCAAAACGATGCCGTGTTTATGCCCAAGGCCAGAGCGTGGCAGAATGATGCCAGCAAGGCTAGGGTCGGCTAAATGAATGGCTAGCCCAGTTCTTACTAGGTGGGTTGCGCCTGGTTCTATCACTAACGCTTCATCTAACAAGGCGCGTAAATCCATGCCCGCTGAACCTTCGGTTGCATAGGTTGGCAAGGGGTAATTAGGTACAGCAAGGGGGTCGCCAATGCGTGGGTCTAAAATTTTAACAGCAACCTTGGGTTTTTGTATTTCGTTCGTGGTCATGGCGTTTATGGTTCCTTATAAAAAGCTAGAATTTTTAATAATAGCTGTTGGCCTAATACTTGTTTGCTGCTTTGTGGCAGCGGTTCGCGGTTAATAATTTCACCCTGTTGCGTTAGCTTGCGGGTAAATAAAATCACACGGTTGTCGTCGCTACCAAAACCTATGCTGCTGTCGCTAACATCATTGGCAACAATGGCATCTAAATTTTTGCCTATTAATTTAGTTTGGGCATAGGCTTCAACCTGTTGCGTTTCAGCCGCAAAACCCACACAAAAAGGGCGTGGGTGGTGTTTATCAACCGTTGCTTTAGCCATAGTTGCCAACACATCAGGGTTTTTAATTAGCTTTAAAATAAGTGCATCTTGGTCGGTTTGTTTCTTCATCTTTTGGTCAGCAACGGTTTCGGCGCGGTAATCCGCCACTGCTGCACAGGCAATAAAAATATCGGTGCTGCTGCGTAAATTTTCACACGCGGTAAGCATTTGTGCTGCGGTGGTAATTTTTATGCAATCAACACCAACAGGCACAGCAAGGTTAACCGGCCCAGAAATCAGCTGCACACTTGCACCTAATTCAGCCGCAGCCGCAGCCAGCGCATAGCCCATTTTCCCAGAGCTGTGGTTAGAAAGGTAGCGCACTGGGTCAAGAGGTTCTTGCGTAGGGCCAGCAGTAATTGTAATGCGCAACCCAGCAGCAGGTTGCTTGTCTATGGCTGCTTGAGTGGCTGCTTGAATGTTAAAAAAAGCCATTACCCAAGCAAACAAGGCTTCGGGTTCAGGCAAGCGCCCAGCACCTACATCACCACAAGCTTGTTCGCCTACAGCGGGTGGAATAAGTGTGTAGCCCAGTTCTGCTAATAATTTGGCGTTGCGCTGCGTTGCTGGGTGTTGCCACATGGCTTGGTTCATGGCTGGCGCTAGGTGAACAGGCGCTGGCGTGGCAAGGCAAAGGGTGGTTAATAAGTCACCTGCCTGCCCATTGGCTAAACGTGCCATTAAATCGGCACTGGTGGGCGCAATAATCACTAATTCTGCCCAGCGTGCTAGTTCAATATGCCCCATACCGGCTTCTGCTTCAGGGTCTAGCAAGCCAGTATGCACAGGGTTGCCTGTTAATGCTTGAAACGTTAGCGGTTGAATAAAGGCTTGTGCGCCTTGAGTCATAACCACGCGAACGTCGGCACCGGCTTTAACCAGTAAACGTGCCAAAAATGCACTTTTATAAGCTGCAATGCCGCCGCTGATGCCTAATAGCAGGCGTTTGTTAGTAAGTCCTGTCATGGATCAATTAACCACTGAGAAAAAGGAGACTAACCTTAACATGATTCGTATTTAACTGAGAAATCAGACAAGGAGGTAGTCGATGGGAATTAAGAACTGGCCAGCCGATGAGCGCCCTAGGGAAAAGCTGTTATCAAGAGGGGCTTCATTTCTAACCGATGCAGAATTACTTGCCATTTTTTTACGTACCGGTGTGGCAGGTAAAAGTGCTGTTGATCTTGCGCGGCATCTATTGCATGAGTTTGGTGGTTTAAGACCGCTGCTGTTAGCCAAGCAAGAAGAGTTTTGTTCACATTTAGGGCTAGGGCCTGCAAAGTTTGCTCAGCTGCAAGCCATGTTAGAAATGTCGCACCGTTATTTAGAAGCTGAATTAAAGCGCGGCGAAGGTTTAACCAGCCCTGAAGCGGCTGGGCGTTATTTAAAGTTGCAGCTACGCGACTTGCCCCATGAAGTTTTTGCCCTGCTGCTGTTGGATAATCAGCACCGAGTGCTACATTTTGAGGTTTTATTTCGTGGCACTTTAGACGGTGCTTCAGTTTATCCACGCGAAGTTGTTAAGTTAGTCTTGGCACACAACGCTGCTGCCGTCATAATGGCGCACAATCACCCATCTGGAATTGCTGAACCTAGCAACGCCGATGAGTTGATTACGAAGAGATTGAAAGAGGCTTTGGCGTGTGTCGAGGTACGTGTTTTAGATCATCTTATTATTGGTGATGGAGAACCTGTGTCTTTTGCTGCTAGAGGTCTGCTATAATACGCCAGCTTTTTAACCTGGATGGTTTGTCGGCTTGCCTGCGGGCTGCCCTTCTGGTATAAAGGCGCCTTTCATTTTTCTAACACCTGCGCCCTTAAGATTGACTGGAGGCATATAATGTCCATGGTTTGCCAAGTTACCGGTAAAAAACCGTTAGCTGGGAACAATGTTTCCCACTCGCAGCGTAAAACGCGCCGTCGTTTCCTGCCAAATTTGCACGCTCACCGTTTCTGGGTTGAGTCAGAGAAACGCTTTGTTAAATTGCGCGTATCCTGTAAAGGTTTACGCACTATTGACAAGGTAGGTATCGAGCAAGTTTTACTTGATATCGCTAAGCGTGGCGAAAAAATTTAAGTTTCGACTTAAATATTTACTGGAGCAATAAACATGCGTGAGAAAATCAAATTGGTTTCAAGTGCCGGTACTGGTCACTTTTATACCACTATGAAGAACAAGCGTAACACCCCAGAAAAACTGGAACGTAAGAAGTATGATCCAGTAGTTCGTAAGGTTGTTATTTACAAGGAAGCTAAAATCAAGTAATTGATTGGTTTAACTTGTTGAAAAAACCCGGTCTGCGCAGGTGGCCCGGGTTTTTTTATGGAAAAAATAGCTGGGAGATAGTTATGCCAGAATTACCTGAAGTGGAAACTACCCGCAAAGGCATTACACCTTGGTTGGAAGGCAGAGTTGTTGAAAAACTAGAAGTACGTCAGCCCAAATTACGCTGGCCGATTCCAGACGATTTAGCGCAGCGTCTTGTGGGTTTAACGCTGGCACCTTTACAGCGCCGTGCTAAATACTTGGTTTTTCCATTATTAGATAAGGCTGCACAAGATGCAGAGTGGGGCATACTTTGGCATTTGGGTATGTCGGGCAGTTTGCGTTTAGTTACGCCTGATGAAGCATGGAAAAAGCACGACCACGTTGAATTACAAGTGGCTGCTTTGCCCAGTGATACGCAACAACCTTTAAGGCTGCGCTACCACGATCCGCGCCGTTTTGGTGCGCTGTTGGATTACCAAGGCGATGCTAACGAACACAAGCTATTAAAAAAGTTAGGGCCTGAACCTTTAAGCGATGCTTTTACTGCCCAAGGTCTTTTTAAGCGTTCCAGAAACCGTAAATTAGCCGTTAAAGTCTTTATTATGGACAACGCGCAAGTAGTTGGCGTTGGTAATATTTATGCAACCGAAGCTTTGTTTCTTGCTGGCATAGATCCGCGCTCTGCTGCTGGCGCGGTTAGCCTTAAGCGTTATCAAAACTTGGTAGCCATTATTCGTGAAGTACTGGCAGCTTCCATTGAACAAGGTGGCACAACGCTGCGCGATTTTGTGGGTGGCGATGGCAAGCCTGGTTATTTTGCACAGCAGCTGTATGTCTACGGTCGTGGTGGTTTGCCTTGCAAGGTGTGCGGTACGCTGTTGCAGGAAGTAAAACTAGGTCAGCGGTCGAGTGTGTGGTGTTCAACCTGCCAAGCTTAATGCCGATTATTTTGTGTATCTGGTAAGATGCTGCTGTTAATTTTTTTATGTTTTTTTTCTTATATGTTTTATTAGGGGTTTGTTGCTATGGGTTATGATGCATTTAAGCATTTACACATGTTAACCATCACCATTAGCGTGGTGTTTTTTGCAATTAGAGGCGCTTCAGCTTTAATGGGCGCGCAATGGATTCGTAATAAATGGGTGAAAATTATTGCCCACGGTAACGACACAGTTTTACTGATTGCTGCCTTGGCGCTTTGCTACCATTTGGGGCAGTGGCCTTTTTATAATTCAGCTTGGATAACCGCTAAAGTAGTAGGCTTGTTGGCTTACATTGCTTTTGGCACGATTGCGATTAAGCGTGGCAAGCTTTGGGCTTATGCTATGGCGTTATTAAGCGTGGCTTACATTGCTGGCGTGGCGATTACTAAATCGGTTTTTTTAGGTTTCTAACAACAGTTTTTCTAACAACAATTAAAAACAATAAGGGTTAACGATGAAGATTGAATACCGCTGGACTGAATCCCAATTTGTGCGTATAGCACTTTATGATTTTGAAGTAGGGCCGCGTAGTGGACGTGGTAAAGCAACCATGTGGCTGGTTATTTTTACGCTAATTGGCTTGCTGACCATTAATATTGCCTACCGAGGTTTTACCTATTCGGTGTGGGATTTAGTGTTGATTGCAGCGGGGCTTTGTTGGTATACGCTGCGTGGCCCTTTAATGACTCGTATGTTTGTGCGCGCTTTTAAGCGTTCAGGCATGGACGGCATTAACCTTAAATACAATTTAGAAGAAGAGCAGCTTAAAGTTCAAGTCGATGCCAAGCCAGAGCAAACCCTTGAATGGTCGAAAATTAAGCGTGTAATTCGTACCCAAGAAGGTTTTTTAGTCTACCCAGGCCCTATGTGGTTACCTTTGGCACGTATCGAAGAAGGCAAAACTGCCGATGAACTCGGTGCTTTTTTACAGCGTAAAGTGGTTGATTATCACGATAAAAGCGCCCATAAGCTAAAGTTAAAAGACTAATTAAGCAGGTTAAGGTAGGCATAAATGAACAAAGAACAGCGGTTTAGCAGCACGCACCAGTGGGCAGAAAGAATTAGTGATACCCAAGTAAGAATTGGCATTAGCCACCATGCCGAAGCTGCGTTAGGCGATGTGGTGTATGTTGAACTGCCTGAATTAGGCAAAAGTGTGCTAGCTGGTGAAGTGATAGCAGCGATTGAATCGGTTAAAACGGCTTCTGAAATTCAGTCGCCCGTTTCGGGCAAGTTAATTGCCTGTAATACCGCTTTAGAAGATGCGCCAGAAATTTTAAACGAAGCACCGCTAACCACTTGGGTATTTTTATTGGAAGCCGATGCTGCACAGCTAAACCAAGAATGGCAGCAGTTATTAGATGCTGCGGCTTATGAAGCTTTGCTAGAAACGTTGTAATGACTAAACAATTAAGTTCAATGGAGTGGGATTTAGCGCAGCCCTTTACCACACGTTTTAGAGTGGGCGCTGAAGCTATTGACCATTATAAGCACGTTAATAATGCTGAATACCTGCGTTATATCGAAGAGGTTAGCTGGCAGCATTCTAACCAATTGGGCTTAACGATGAATGACTATGAACGCCTAGATAGGGCTTTAGTGGTTATTCGCCATGAAATTGATTACACAGCACCAGCGTTTGAAAATGACGAGCTAGAAATTGCCACTTGGATAGTGCAGTACGACCAGCGTTTTCGGGTGGCAAGGTATTTTCAATTAATTCGAGTTAGCGACCAAAAAACACTGATGCGCTGCACCACCCGTTTTGCTTGCGTGGCGCTTACCTCTGGCAAACTACGCCGCTTGCCTGCCGAATTTAATGCTGCTTACCTGCCAGCTGTTATTCAAGGCAATCCATTTAAGGACGCTAACCGATGAAGGTTTACCTTTATCTAAACCCTTTGCAGCTTGATGTATTACGCAATGCGCGTTTGCATTTAAGCGAAGTGAGCGAAGTGTTAGACCCTTATCAAAACAATGCCCGCATGATTCAACGCCAAGCAATTCGGATTAGTGAAGCGGATTTTCAAAAAGAAATAGAGCGCCAATTTAAGTCGTTACCCGCGCAGCTGAAAGGCTTAATGACTTGGGAAATCTTCCAAACCGAAGCCCAGAAAAAACGCCCTAAAATAGAACAGCAGATGAAAAAAGGGCGGCAAGTTAAGCCACCTGTTTTACCTAATCCACAAGCTTATCAAGATTTAGCGCTGGCGCGTTTTTCAAGCCGCCCAGACAATCCTTTGTTGTGGGAGCGTTGGGCCGACCAGCACCGTGGCTTGGTGTTGGAATTAGACACCACCTACCCCGGCTTTAACAGCAGCAAGCAAGTGTTGCGCCCTGTTGTATATGGCCAAAAACGCCCGCAAGCCGATCACCCCCTGAAGCCTTTTCCTGCGTTATTTCATCGCCCTGCTGAATATGCGCCCGAAGAAGAAATTCGGCTGATTCGCCCTTTGGAAGAAGCCAGAAGCAGCAAGCCATTAACCAACGGTAAACTTATTCACTTTTATAGCTTTCCAGCCAAAGCAGTTTTATCGGTGACTTTGGGGGTGAATGTGAGTGAAGAAACAAAAGAGCAGGTGAGCCGAATTTTAAGCTATGACGTGAAATACAAACCGGGTCGCCCGTTGCGAGAAACCCTGCTTGATCCTGATACGTTTAAACTGCACATACGCGGGACGCTTTAATTTTTTTTAGTTTTTATATTAGAAATAATTTTATAAAAGCTATCAAGAAGTTTGTGTCTGTATAAGGTCATTGAAATCTTTAATAGGTAAAGGTCGACTGAAGTAAAACCCTTGATATATATCGCAACCCAATTTTTTTAAATGTTCAAAGTGAGCTTCTTCTTCAATTCCTTCAGCCACCACTATAAGGTTAAAATTTTTGCCTAGGTCAATAACTGATTTGACCATGATTAAGTCAGATTTATCTACGAGTAAATCACGAATAAACGATTGATCAATTTTAAGTTCGTTAATTGGTAAGTTTTTTAAATAGCCTAAAGATGAATAACCTGTTCCAAAATCATCTAAAGAAAAAGTTAGTCCAAAGCTTACTAGCTCATTCAGCTTCATCACAACCTCGTTTATGTCGCCTAATACAACCGACTCTGTCACTTCTAAGACTAATTTAGAAAAATCAATCTTGGAATCTAACACAATTTTTTTCAAATCTGGTACAAAGTTTTTCTGCCAAATTTGCTTAGCACTGACGTTAATCGATAAAGATAAGTGTTGAGTTTTAGGGTCTGACTGCCATTTTTTAAGCTGTTGACACGCTTGCACTAATACCCAGTTGCCCATTGGCAATATTAGGTTGGTTTCTTCAGCCACAGGGATAAAATCTCCCGGGCTGATTAAGCCCATTTCTGGATGAATCCAACGAATTAAAGCTTCAGCAGAGACTATTTTTTTTTCAAAATTGTACTGAGGCTGATAATACAAAACAAAGTCACCCTGCTTCAAAGAGTTTTTCATGTCGATCTCTAAGCGCATGGTGTAATCGAATTTCTCTTGCATCACCGGATCAAACACTGCACAGTTATCACGGCCATTCTTTTTAACCTGATACAAGGCCAAATCTGCAAGTTGTAGTAATTTAGAGGCCGTCTCTACTGTTGAATCTAAAATAGTAATACCGATACTGGCTGTAATGAAGCAATCAATTTCGCTGTTTTTTTCTAACTTTATAGAGATTTTTTTACAAATCGCTTCACGAATCTGATTGGCAATATTTTCTGCTTTAAATGCCGCTTTAAGAGGGCTGGTGTGTAAGTTATTCAATACAAACACAAACTCATCTCCGCCAAACCTTGCGACTGTATCACCTTCATTCGCTAGTGATTTAATGCGGTCTGCCACTATTACTAATAGTTCGTCACCTATTTTATGGCCGTAAGAATCATTAATGGTTTTAAAGTGATCTAAGTCTACAAACAGTACCGCACCACATTGTTTAGAGCGCTTAGAATGCTCAAGTGCAAGTTGTAATCTATCATTTAGTAATGCGCGGTTAGCGAGTTTAGTTAAATCATCATGAAAAGCCATAGACTCGATTTTTAACTGATTGATTTTTTGCTGCGTAATATCCTGCATGATACCAACGAGTAATACTGGCTTGCCTTGATCGTCAAACTCAATAACTTGTCCTCTATCCCAAATCCAAATTACTTTACCGTTAGGGTGTTTAAACCTGAATTCAATATCGTAAGGGGTATTATTTTCAACTAATGCTTCAAGAGACTTAAAAACATAGTTTCGATCTTCTTCATGAATACAGTTTTGAAACTCTTCAATCGATTTTTCTGAATGTTTAACACCAGTAATTTCTTCCCAGCGTTTATTTTGAAATACAACATTGGTTTGTATATTCCAATCCCACATTCCTTCACCTGAAACTTCAAGAACATAATTCAAGCGTTTAGCATTGAACTCAGCTTGGTTTTTGAGTTCGGTTATTTGCGTGATATCTCTGGTAATGACCGCAATATTTAATTCATCACGGCTATTTTTAAAAGGAATTTTTAATGATTGAAAATAACGAATTTCGCCGGTATTACTATCAACTGATTCTTCGTAAACTGTTTCTGGCTCTAAGCGCCTCATTATGCCCTGAACGCTTTCCTTGAAAAGCTTGCCGTGCTCTTTGTTGCCCGTAAAAAATGAATCTTCTTTTCCTATCATTTCTTTCTGGGTTGTGCCATAAAGCTTGGCAACATGCTGGTTAACAAAAATAAAATTGCCATCCCAATTTTTCGCTAAAATGGGTTCTGGGATAGCGTTAACTATGTCTAACAGAAGTCTGCTTCTTTCTTTTTCGGCATTTAATTCTAATTGAAGCTGAAGCAAGTCGCCCATGAAAACTCCAAGTATAGCTGTTTATAAGAGTATAAAAATTACCTTAATACACAATGACTGTCAAAGAGAAAAAATCAAATTAATTTTGATAATGCAACAAGGTTTTTATAGGTGACTTTAATATAATTAATAATACTAATGGTATTCAGTTTGTTATTTTGGTGATTTTAGATAATAAAGTTATGAGAAAAATGCACACTACACTGCTTCTAAGCAACATTATGCGTTAAAAAAGCTTGTTGTTGCTTTTTTTTAAAGGAAAACTCCACTCTAAAAGAGTGGCTGGTAAAGACAGCTGCAGCAAGAATCATAAGCTAAACGAAGCCTGCCCAAACCAGTCAGCATGACAAAAGCCAGCACGGGCGGCTGGCTTGTG
>CAYJCB010000023.1:0-7151 GCA_964368615.1 uncultured Halomonadaceae bacterium
AAACGGCTGACGATTTAAAAGCGTTGGTGCAAGCGGCCAGCCGTACTAGCAATGCAGCTCAGCAAATTTCCTTGTCGACTAAACAACAAAAAACCGCCAGCAGTCAGGTGGTTATTGCGCTGCATGATATTGCTAACGCTAGTAGCCGTAATGCTGAATCGGTGCGTAGCATTACCGAAATAAGTGAAGAAATGCTTCATATGTCAGGTAACCTTAATCAACTCGTTCATGAATTCAAGGTTCAAAAATGAAACCAGCTAAGAAAATTAGGGTTTTAATTGCTGACGATAGTAGTGTCGCAAGGGAAATGTTACGTGCAGTTTTAGAAGAGCAAGACGATATTGAAGTGATTGCTGAAGCCACTAATGGCAAGGAAGCGGTTGAGCTTACTCAACAGTTGCGCCCCGATTTGGTGACTATGGATCTTAATATGCCTGTCATGAATGGTGTTAAAGCCATAGAGCATATTATGCATCAGAAGGCGGTGCCTATTTTAGTTGTTAGTAGTGAAACTGATGCTGAACTAGCCTGTGAGGCTTTATACCACGGTGCTTTAGATGCCATTAATAAGCCTAGTTTTAACCCTGAAGAAATGGATTATTTAGTGCAGCGGGTGCGTCTTTTATCGGGTGTCCCAGTGATTACTCGTATACAGCGGTGTAATTTAATTCGGCCAACTACACCATCTTTGACCAGTGTTGCAGTGATTATTCCATCGGTTAAACAGGCCGATCAACCTATTTTTGCGATTGCTGCTTCTACGGGCGGGCCTAAAGCTTTGGCTAATCTTTTGTCAGAGCTACCGGCTAACTTTGCAGCGCCGATTATTATTGCCCAGCACATAAGTAATGGTTTTATTGAAGGTATGGCGCAGTGGTTGTCGGGTGTGTGTTTATTGCCAGTGAAAGTTGCAGAAGAAGGTGAGTTGTTGGTTGCTGGTACGGTTTATTTATCGCCTTCTGAGCAACACTTAACTTTAACGGCAGATTTTAAAGTAAAGCTTAAACAGCGTGCCGAACAAGACATTTACCACCCTAGCTGCGATGAAATGCTGGTTTCTGCTGCCCAGATTTATGGTAAAAATGCCGTGGGTATTATTATGACCGGCATGGGGCGCGATGGCACATTAGGCATGACACAGATTTATGAGCAGGGCGGTGTAACCCTTGCACAAGATGAAGCGAGTTCGGTTATTTATGGTATGAATGCTGAAGCCGTGAATGCAGGTGTGATTCATTTAGAATTACCTTTAAGTAAGTTAGCAGGTGAAATGTTAAAAATTCTACAACTTAAGCCAGCCACTTATTTAACGGCTTTACGCCGAATTAGTTTATGAGTGTTAAAGAATTAATTGCTATTAAAGCAATGGTCTATAAGCACTGTGGATTGTTATTAGAAGGCATTGCTGAAGACCGCTTACGTAAAGCAGTGCAAGCCAATATGTTGGAAGCTGCTTGCCTTAATCTATCTGATTATAGGCAGCTTATTAGTAAAGACAGCCAAGCTTTTAATAAGTTAATTAATCAGTTAACAGTCAACGAAACTTATTTTTTTCGTGAACCTGAACAAATACAGCTGCTGGTTGAAGTGCTGCTACCACAAATACAAGCACAAAAATCGCCCATGCTGCCAATACGCATCTTAAGTGCTGGCTGTTCTTCAGGTGAAGAGCCTTATAGTTTAGCGATTGCCCTGCGCGAAGCTTTGGGTGAAACCGCCGCTAAACGTGTGCAAATTGATGCGGGTGATTTAGATTATGAGATTCTTAAAAAAGCGCAAATAGGGCTGTATTCAGATTTTTCTTTTCGAGGCGTGAAGCCTGCTTTACGCAAACGCTATTTTAAGCCGCAAACGCAAGGGCATCAGTTAGTTTCTGAGATTCGGCAACTGGTTAATTTTCACCAGTTAAATTTGTTAGCCCCTGTGTTTCCTAAACAACTAGGCCGCTACGATGTTATTTTTTTTCGTAATGTGTCTATTTATTTTGATTTAGAAACCCGCCGTTTAATTCAAAATAAGTTTTATGATTTAATGAATGATGATGCCATTTTGATGTTAGGCAGCTCAGAAACCTTGGGTAATGATTTAGGTGTATTTGAGTTGGTTGAACAAAAACACCAATATTATTTTATTAAAGGTGAAGCTTATCGTCCTAATCATTCATTAATACTGCCTGCTGCAACAGACCACGCGCCTTCAATTCGTATTAGTGAACCTAGCATTAGCGCATCGAGTATTGGCGCATCAATCGCCCCTAAAGTTATTCCAAAGCAGCTAGATGTTGCAGTGTTGCCTGATCTGAAAAACATTCAGCAACTGGTGGTTGATGGTCGGCAAGAACGTGCTTTGCAGCTGTTGAATCAGTGGTTAGCAACGGCGAGTAAAGACCCGTTGGTTAATCTTTTATCGGTTAGTTTTTTACCGATTAACCTTTTGAAAAGCTGGCTAGTATTAAATAATAAAGACTTTGAATCTGCCGAACAGCTGTTGAATGAAGCTTTGGTTATGGATCCTTGGTCGGTTGATGCCATGCTGATGAAAGGGTTAAGTTGTAAATGGCAACAGCAGGTGGACGAGGCGATTCAGTGGTTTAAAAAGGCTGTGTATACCTACCCAGAGTGCTGGTCGGCGCATTATTATTTGGCGGATATTTATCGCAACGAACAACAGCCCGAAGCAGCGATTAGGTCTTATCAAACTGTATTGCGTATTTTGACGGCTAATCCTGACGTGAGTGATGGAACTCAATCCATTCCTTTACCCTTACCGGCTGGGCACGTACTGTTTCTTAGTCAACGACACTTGCAGCAGTTAACAGCAAGCCTGCAAATAGCTAGGAGGTAAGCATGGCTTTAGACATTAAAAAGTTTATTGTGCGCTTTATTGAAGAAGCCAAAGACCATTTAGGGCGCTTAGCTTCAGGCCTAGCAGAATTAGAACAGGGCTTTGATGCCGAGCAAATTAATAGTTTGTTTCGTTCTGCACATACGTTGAAAGGCTCTTCTAGAATGCTAAAGCTAGAGCCAATCACCCAAGTGGCGCATAGCTTAGAAGATTTGTTAAGTGCGTTGCGTGACCAGCGTTTAAGCATTAATCCGCAGGTAAACGGCTTGTTGTATCAAGGCGTTGATCTACTTACCGATCAGGTAGAGGCTTTAGCCGATAATGGGCAGGTTACGCCTTTAACAGCGCAACAATTAGAGTTTTGTCAACATTTAAGCCAAGTCGCAGAAACCCCAGCGTTGCTAGATGCAACAGCTAATACCTCTCCTATCTCTCCTGCTACGCCTGCTGTTGTAAATGCAGTGACAGAACCAGAACAGCCAGTAGAAAAAACGATAGAAAAAGTTTTAGAGCAAGTAAACAAGCCCGCTTTAAAAACCTCAGACACAGTGCGTATTAAGCTTAATAAGCTAGAAGAACTGATTAAACTTATGGGGGAATTAGTTTCTAACCATGCTGGAATGCGTCAGCTAGTGACTAGAGCGCGTCAGTTAGAACAGCAGGTACAAAAAAATCAGCCTAATTTAGCGGCAATGCAGCAGTTTTCATACGATATTCGGGAAACAGTGCTTTCCCAAGAAAGCTTAATGCAAGAATTGCACGATAAAACGTTGCAAATGCGTATGTTGCCTTTGGGTATAGTGCTCGATTCTGCTGCGCGTCTAGTCAGAGAAATGGCGCGTTCTTTAGGTAAGCAGGTGGAATGCCGTATTCAAGGCAGTGAAATTGAACTAGATAGGCAAATGATAGATCAGCTAGCCGACCCTGTTATTCACCTGCTGCGTAATGCATTAGATCATGGTATTGAACCCCCCGCTGAACGCCAGAAAAAAGGTAAATCACCGCAAGGTTTAATCAGCATTACTGCGCGTCAAGATGCTGGTTGGGTTGTGCTGGATATTAGTGACGATGGCGCTGGTTTGTCGTTAGAAGCGATTCGTGATAAAGCGTTAAAAAAAGGTTTGGTGACAGAGGCAGATTTAACTGCCATGAGTGACCAAGAAGTAACCGATTTAATTTTTCAACCAGGTTTTTCTACCAGTGCCATGATTACTGAGGTGTCAGGTCGTGGCGTTGGCATGGACGTGGTTAAGCGTTCAGTAATTGATGAGTTGCAAGGAGTGATTAGCCTGCAAACTCGCCACAATGAAGGCACTTGCTTTACGCTGCGTTTACCGCTTTCTTTGGCTAAAATGCGAGTATTATTAATTCGTGCAGCAGGTCATAAGTTTGGCTTTACTGCCCAGTACATTGCAGAATTACTAAGCGTACCCGAGGCTTCATTGATTAATGTTGCTGATCGAAATGCTGTTATTATTCGCAATGAATTTGTACCAGTGGTAAAGTTAGCGGACTTAATTAACTTGCCTGAATTCACTTACCTAGCTAAGAAACCTTTGCAGCCAAAAAGCAAAGATTTACTACTGTTAGTGATTCGCGTACACAATGAAAAGCTGGCGCTTATTATTGATGAATTGCTTGATGAGCGGGATTTGGTTATTAAGCAACTGCCTGAACATTTACAAAGTAATGCGCTTATTTCTGGTATGGTAACAATTGGTCATAACGCTTTAGTTAGCCTTATACACGTACCTTATTTATTAGATAAAGCGCGTAAAGTAAGAGGCCCAGCTAATAACCGCGCTAACCTAGTTAACGAGCCAGTGCGTAAGCGAGTATTAGTGGTTGATGATTCATTGAATACACGTGAAATTGAACGCGATGTTTTAGAGGCTTGGGGTTATCAGGTTACCCTTGCTGAACACGGTCAAGATGGTTTAGATAAAGCCCGTGCTGAAGTATTTGACGCGGTATTAACCGACGTTGAAATGCCCATTATGGACGGTTTCACTTTAACGGCTTGTTTGCGTGAAGAAGAGGCTTATAAAGATACACCCATTATCATTATCACCTCACGAGAAAAAGAAAGTGACCGGCGACGGGGTATAGAAGTAGGTGCAGATGCCTATATAGTTAAAGGCAGTTTTGACCAAAATAGCTTGGTTGACACCTTAAAAATTTTACTCGATTAATAATAATTAAAGATTTTAAGAGGATAGTATGCAGATTTTAGTGGTGGACGACGATGCCTTGGCAAGCGAAATGATTGCAGCAGTTTTAGAAGATGCAGGGCATCAGGTATTTCAAACTGAAAATGCGATTGATGCATTAGAATTATTGGGTGAGCAGGCAGGTATAGCGCTGATTGTAAGCGATATGAATATGCCCTTTATGAGTGGTGTAGAACTGTACCGTGAGCTAAAAAGTCAAGGCCTTAACTTTCCGTTTATTTTGTTAACGGGTGATGATCCTGAAGCAGCTTGGGCAGAAGAGCCAGCAATTGATGCCTGTGTTATGAAGGATTTCAGTATGGAAGAAACCTTGCCTGCTGCCATTGCTAAAGTCATGGCGGCACATAGCTGATTAAACTCATTTTTGGGTAGGAGCGTTTAAACTGATGACCATAAAAAAGCCGTCTTTACAAGAAAAAATAGCGCGCTTAAGAGCAAGCTTTGTTGAGCAGCTACCTTCGCGGTTAGACCAAGCCCAACAGTATTTAAAACTGTTAAAATCTGACCCAGAAATGAATCGAGTCGTTGCGGTTGAATTGCACCGTGCTTTTCATAGTTTAAAAGGTACGGGTAAATCGTTTGGTTACATTGATTTAGCTGCTGTCGCCGATCAAGCCGAAGCTTACACACAACAACTGATTGATTTGCCTGCTAATAATTTACCTTCAGGTTGGCCAGATACGTTGGTTAACTTAATGCACCAGTTAGCTACGCAAATACAAATTCTTGCCTATACCGACCTAAAAAATGATCACCCTGCTGATGTGCCTTTTTTTGATGTAGAACAAACGGTCGGTATGCGAACCACAAGCGCCAGTCCGCTGGTATACATTTGTGATGATGAGCCTGAGCAGGTCGACCATCTCGCCAGTCAGCTGCGCTGTTTTGGCTATCAGATTGAACACTTCACTGACATTGAAAGCTTTCGTAAAGCAGTATTAAGCAAACGCCCCGATGCTGTGGTCATGGACGTGTTTTTTCCACAAAGCCAAACCGCAGGTACCGAAGAACTATCCAGTTTAAAAGATGTGACTGGTCAGCACCTGCCTTCGATTGTGTTGTCGGGTCGCGATGATTTTGAAGCACGTTTAAGTGCGGTTAGGGCAGGTTGTGCCGCTTATTTTTTGAAGCCAGCCAAGCCTTTAGAGTTAGCTGCCGCACTTGATGATTTAATGAGTGATCGCCAAGAAGAACCTTTTCGCATTCTTATTGTTGACGACGAGCCAGAAGTGGCTGAATACCACAGCCTTATTTTAGAAGAAGCGGGCATGTTGGTGCAGCAAATCCATAAACCTGCTTTAGTGCTTGATGCTTTACGAACCTTTAACCCAGACCTAGTGTTGGCAGATATGTACATGCCTAATTGCGATGGGGTTGAAGTGGCGGCCATTATTCGTCAAGTACCCGAATACGTGGGTTTACCCATAGTGTTTTTGTCTAGCGAAACCAATCGTAAAAAGCAGTTTACTGCCATGCAGGTGGGTGTTGAAGGCTTTATCACTAAGCCCGTTGTGCCTGAAGAGCTAGTGGCTTCGGTAGCCTTGCGTGCTGAAAGAATGCGTACTTTGCGTGGTTTAATGGCAAAAGACAGTTTAACGGGCTTGTATAATCACACAACTACAACAGAAATGATGTCTGCTGCTTTGGCACACGCCATGCGCCAACAAGAAACCTTGGCAGTGGTGATGATGGACTTAGACAAGTTCAAAACAGTGAACGACACTTATGGGCATATGGCTGGCGATCAAGTCATTGTGGCGATTGCAAGGTTGTTAAAGCACCGTTTAAGAAATACCGATGTGATAGGGCGTTATGGTGGCGAAGAGTTTGCGCTGCTGCTTAAAAATGTCACGCCAGAAAAAGCGGAAGAATTAGTGAATGAGCTGCGCGAAGATTTTTCAAGAATTATTTTTAATTCAGGCAGCGAGCAGTTCAAAGTAACTTTTAGTGCAGGGATTAGCCTGTACCCAGGTTATAACCGACCCGAAGATTTACGCATGGCTGCTGATGCAGCACTTTACAAAGCTAAAGAGCAAGGCCGTAATCAAGTGGTTGTTTGTAAGGCAACAGCATGAC
>CAYJCB010000023.1:7251-19271 GCA_964368615.1 uncultured Halomonadaceae bacterium
GAGCGTAAAAACAATCCACAAGAAATTGTTGATGTTGATGAGCCAGTGGTTAAATTAGTGATTTTTAGGCTAGGAGAGCAGTATTTTGCTTTCCTTGGTTCTGGCATAGCTGAGGTTATACCTGGCGATACGCGGGTGTATTTTTTACCGGGTATGCCTGCTTCAGTTGAAGGCGTTATGAACGTAAGGGGTGATATTGAATCAGTGATTAGCCTACATGAGTTACTGCATTTAAACACTTTGGCTGCTAAACCGGATCTGGTTACTTCTTCTATTTTATTAGGCAAAGGTAGCAGTATGCACAGTGGTTTAAGGGTCGATCAGTTGTTAGATGTGGTCGATTTTCCAGAAAGCCAATTACAAACACCGCCCAGTTCTTTACCAGAATACCTTCAGCCTTTTGTAACAAATTTGCTGGTGTTTAATGGTCTGCCGGTTACTTTGTTAGATATAAACGCAGTGTTTACAAGCTGGCTTAATAGCTAGGAGTAAAGCTAAACAATGAAGCCATTACCTTTAGTTGTTTTTAGCCAAAACCAGCAGTTATTTGGGTTAGAAGCAGGGTTCGTTCGTTCGCAAGGCAGCGTAAGCTTTATTGATGTGCGGCGCGAATTGCTCAGCTTTAGCCAGCTATTGAACCCCAAGGCATCTAAGCAAGAAGCCTATCCCTGCCAACACTGGCTGCGTTTAGCCGGTTCAAAAGGGCGTTGGTTGTTAGGCATAGAAGGCGATGCTGAATTGATTCACTTGGCAGCAGATCAAATTCACCCCTTGCCACCCTTGTTGCAAGCTGGCCGTGACTTTAAAGCCCTACAAGCCGTTGCTTGGTATCAGCAACGGCTGGTCAGTGTGTTGGACGCTAGGGTTTTGCTTGGCTTAGCAATCCCGCTGCTAACGCCTGTAACTCCTGATGTAAGTCAGGGCGAGTCACTGCTAAACCCTGCCAGTTAGCGCCCACTTTTAATGCCTCTAGCTCAGCCGCTAAGCCTTGTGATGTTAGCTGCTGCAACCCAAATTTATAGCCAGCGGTTAACAGGCTTAGTTTAAGTTGCTGCGCTTGGTTATAAGCAGGCGTTTCAGGTTCTACCACCCATTCTTTTTGAATCTTCTTTAATAACTCTGCTAGCTGCTTAGGCTCTTTGGCAAAAGCGTCTGGATAGCTAGCAGCCAAAACCAAATAGTTATAAACACTTTGCAGCACTGGCTGGCTAATCACACTGCCGCCATTTTTTTGCCAATCGCCAAGGCTGGCAAGGTTGGTTTGCATTTGTTGGGCAAGCTGTTCTGGGCGTTGTAACTTTTCTAGTAGAACGGCGGCTTGTAACTGGGCTTGAATCAACTGGCTTAAACGGTTTTCTTCATCAAAGCCATACCTTAAATCTTTGATTTTTAAGCCAGTTAATAGCTGCATACGTTTTTCTAGCCAATTTAGCTTTTCTTCCGGTGATTTTGCCAATTGCGCTAAAAAGCCATAGCTTTGTAAGCTTAATCGTTCTGGTGAAAAACGGGGTTGGTCGCCGACTTTAAATGCTGCTGCGCTTAAGCTAGGCAGCTGTTCTAAAACACGCTTAAAACCCACTTCAGCTGGCGCTTGATTGCCGAGTTTAAAATTCAGGTAAGCAAGGCTAAATTCGGCTTTGGTTAGGTTTAAACCGCTTAACGCTTTGGTTTGCAGCAGTGCTTGATAGTGTTTAAGTGCCAGCGGAAAGTTTTCTGCTTGCAGCGCATAAAAACCGGCTTTTTCTAAAGCAATCAGTTGGTCCGCTTTACTGGTTTGCTGGCTTAGCGTTAGGGCAAGTTCAGCTTGGTGTGAAGCAGCCTTCATGCGATTGCTGTAAAACAAGCTTTTGGCTAGCTGCCAATGAGTTAATAGCTGTTCTTCAGTTGTTACAAAAGGCAACTGCAAGCGCAGGGTAAAAAATTCACTGGCTAAGCCGTAGTTACGCACGCTTAAATGTAGCTGCCCAAGGTTATTTAACAAAGCAGCTTCGCTTCTGGGGTTGTTCCAAGCTAAATCTAAACCCAACATATAGTGGTAATGCGCCTGTTGGTAATAATGCGTGTTGTGGCTGTAACCCCCTTGCGTTTTTAACAGCAAACGGTGGTAAAGGCTGCCCGTTAGTAGGTCTGCTGCACCTCGGTTTAAGCCTTTAGGCTGGTAGCCTTGCAGGTTTTTAGCCAGTTCTTCTAAACGCTCTAGCTTAATAGTAGGATTTTGCAGCAGCTCTAACGTGGTTGCTGCTAAGGGGTCGTTACGGTCAATTAAACCTTCGGCCATGACTTGGTTTAGCAACAATTCCATACGCGGTTTTAAGCTTTCGTCTAACTCTAAACCAAGGGTAATGAGCTGATAAATGGCTTCTGGGTCTGAGGTTTGCCTAATTAGTGCATAAAAAGTATTTAGCGCAGACATATTTTCTTGCTGCTGCAAACTACCATAGGCGCGGCTTAGGTTGATGCTGGCATAATATTCCGCCGTTTGTGCAAAACCTGGGTCACTTATTTGAGTATGGGTCAGCCAGTGGCGTGACATCAGCTCCATAAAGTTATATTTCTCGGCTAAACCTGTTAGCTGAATTGCTCTTAAATGCGCTAAGCGTCTTAGCTGGGCATCTTCCTTTGAAGGGTTGAGGCGTTCGCTAATACTGGTGAAGTAGCTGCGTTCTATTTCAAACTCAGTAGCAGCAATCAGCTTTAATAGGTCGACTTCGTTTAACAGCAGCACTTTAACTCGTTCATCTATTACTTGATTCGCCATTGTTTGTAAGCGTTCTTGTTGCTGGGCTGACGTTAAGGCAAGGCTTGGGTTGTGCAGTATTTTTAGCCACTGAAACGCATAAAACAGCCGTGCTTCGGTAGAAATCTTAGATAAATTTAAGGCTTCAGCAAACAAAGCTTCTAAGGCAAGCGGTTGGTTAGCTAATAACTGCCTAGACACTTCTAATTGCAAATACAGCTGCAACGGGTGCACTAGTTGCAGGTTTTTTTGCTGTTTTAGTTTGGTTAAGGCTTCTTGTGCTGCTTTAGGTTGTTGTGCTAGAAAGCTGATCCAAGCTTGAAACAGTGCAAGGTTTTGTGGGTTACGAGTGGTTGTTGCTAGTTTTTTTTGCTCTTCTTGCAGTTGCTGACGAAACTCAGCCGTTAATAAGCCTTGGGGCTGTAAACGCTGCTTGGCTTGTAGTTGCAGCAATAGGGCTAGATTTTGAAAAAACTCAGCTAAATCGACCTGCCCTTTATACACTTCAGCTAGCTGCTGCACATAATAACTAGCAGCAGTAAATTCATTTAAAGCCAAGTGATTGCTAAGCAAGCGTTCTAATAGTTCGGGGCTGGTGGTTTGTTGGCGATAGCGCAGCGTATTTAACAGCAGCAGGCGTGCTTCATAGCTGGCGGCTTGGGCATGGGCTAGGTTAATTTCTGTCGCTTGCCAAGTGGCAGGTACTTGGCCCGTTAATGGCATACGGTAGTTATCTAGCGACCCTTCAAACGCGCAGGTCATATAAA
This sequence comes from uncultured Halomonadaceae bacterium, assembly GCA_964368615.1. Lineage (GTDB taxonomy): Bacteria > Pseudomonadota > Gammaproteobacteria > Pseudomonadales > Halomonadaceae > Marinospirillum. The sequence goes on from CAYJCB010000023.1 coordinate 10,756, forward strand.
GCTTTTGCGTGGTTAGCGTAGGAAAACTACAGTTTTGGGCTACCGAGGTGAGCTGTTCAGGTAAATGCTTTTTACTAGTGTCTAAGGCTTGCGCTAAGGGTAAACGAAACAGCACGCTGTGGTCTTGTGCATCTATTTGTTGGTCGTTATTGGTGTCGTTTAAATAGTGGCTAAAATAAATAAATGCTTGCTGGCTATCAAAACGCGCAAAGCTGCTGTTGCCGGGTAAATCTAGCTGAATAGGGCCTTGTTCTTTTTTGGTGGCTAGGTTGTAAAGGTAAAGCCCACTTTGTTTGGCTGAAGTGCGTTCGCGGTTATAAATAATCCACTTGCCATCAGCACTGGCGGCTGGCGCTGAAATTTGACCACTTAACAGCACCTGTTGCGTGTTGTCGGTTAACGAGTGCAGCACTAGTTCGGTGGTGCTTTTACTGATTTCATGCCTTAAATAACCCAGTGTTTGATTATTCACCCAAAAAGGTTGCCATTCACGGCTACCACTTTTGGTAATGCAACGCAGCTCGCCTTCTTTTTTGCCTTTGAGTGTTTCATTTAAAGGCAATAAACACACATCACCTAGCGCATCAAACCTAAACAAAGTTAAGGCTAGTTGGTGAGTGTCGGGTGATAAAGCAGGGTCTTTGCTGTCGTAATCGCTGGGCAGTAAACTGCTGCTAATACCAGTGTTCAATGCTTGTTTAACCAAGTTAGACAGCAGGTTTTGATGGCGAGTATAAAAAATAACGTCTTTGTCAGTATCAATAACCGCTTGGTAGTTATCGGTTGGCCCTACGGTTACTTTTTCTAGTGGCAAAATGCGGTTATTACGCCAATCAATGTCGGCAGCAGGGGCGGTATTGGCAGCTGTTATGCCCAGAAGCAGCAAGAGCGGCATAAACTTTTTATTGAGCATCTTGGCTACCCTTAGTGTTCGTTTTAGGTAACGCATATTCAGCATTCAACGCACGAAAGCCAGCTTGTTCGTCTAGCTGTTCATCAATGCCTGCATAGGGTTCAGAACCTTCTTTAATGGCTTGGGTGCGTAAACGTGCTTCTAATTCTGGCCATTCACCTGCTGCATCGGCTTCCATTAAAGTATGACGGTCAACTAAATACACGTCAGGTACTAGGTTGTTCAATAATCCAGAACAGCCAGTAATCGCAAAGCTTAATAAACCAATAACAAATAAACGTAGCAGCATGGTGTTACTCCAAGGGTAGCTGGTCAGGTAATAGTAAGGCTTCTTCGCCAAAGCGTTCAATAATCGGGCTAAGGGGCAGGCCGTGGGCGCGTAAAGGTTCGCTAAATAACGATAAGCTAAAGGTTAAATCCATCAGCCCGTTTTGCATAACCACGCTAATCCACTGGGGGTGAGCAAGGCGCAGCGCAGAACGCACCGTATTAATCTGCGCATCTAGGTGTTCTGGGTCAACCAATTCTAGCAGCTGCAATAACTGGCTGCGGGTAATGTCGGTAATGTCGATGCGCCCTGCCAGCAGGCGTTGGTTGAAATCAAATTCAATCGCTGTACGTGCGCTAATTGGGGCGTAATCGCTGGTGGCTTGCTTGGGTAAAAGTAGGCGCAAGTCAAGGTTGGTAATGCGGCTTAATAATCCTAAGCGCCAAGCTTTAGGCGTTAGGTCTAAATAAAACTGCCCTGCCAAATCACCGGCTAATAATTGCAAACTAAATTGCGACAGCTCTACCAAGTTTTGCCTTATATTAAACCTAGCTTGCAACGGCCCAACTTCAATATCACCTGATTTTAGCTTAGCCAAGGTAAAGCCCTTGTTGCCTGCTAGGTAAGGTTCAATTTGATTAAAATCAACCCGTTGAAAAGCCTCTGATTTTAATAGGTAGAAAAACCCCAGTTTATCGTCCGCACTTAAATGCAGCTCTTCGTTAATAGCAATAGTGCCTGCTAAACCTTCTAGGCTTAAATCACCTTGCGCTAACGAAAAGTCATTAAATTCTAATTTAGCTTGCAGCGAAAGTTGTTCGCGGTCATTCAGAATAATTTGCCAAGGCAGGCTTAGGCTGCCTGAAGTGGTTAAATCTAAAAATGGCGCTAGGTGGTTTTGCGGTGCAACGTAAGTGTTGCCCGTTATCTGTAAGCTGGGCTTGTCTAAATTAGCGAGTTGAATTTCGCCATGCATTTGTTGTTTAAACCAATCATTTAGCTGTAAAGAAAACTGCTCAATCGTTAGCACTTCGCTGCTGGCATTAAAATTTATCGCGCCCTTGGTGTGCAGCGGCAGTAGCTGGCTAACTTCTAATGCTTGGGGTTCTTCAAACAGTTGCAGCTCTTCTTGCAAGGTTAATTGTTTAGCGTTGCTGGTTAACGTCCAGCTAACCTGTTCAGGCGCAAGCCCTGAAGCCGCTGTCACTTCTAGGTTAATGGTTAAGTCTTCAGCACTTAACACGTCAGGCACTGTTAAGCCTGCAAAATTGTAATCACCTTTTAAGCTTACTTCTGCTGCACGCCAGTTTAAGGTTTGGGTTAGTTTTAATGGCTTGGTTAGGCGAATCGCTGCATTTTTGGCAGGTATTTGTTGCAGCTGTAAGCCGTGTTTTAGTTGCGCTTGTAATTGGTGTAAATCTAAATCGCTGGCAGCTAGGGCTAACACATCGCTTTCTGGGTGGTTCAGTTGCAGCTGAAACTGCTGCCCAATGGTTAATTGGCCAAATTCAGTCAGCGGCTGTAAATCGGCTAAAAACTTTTCTAAATTAGGGCTTAGCGACAAATCTAACAAGCCAGTTAGATTAAGTTCTTGTGGTTTATCAGTGGCTTCTAAATCTAGTTTTGCCAGCGGTTGATGGTCTAGCAGCAGTTCTAGCTGTAGTTTTAACGCTTTAAAGCCCTTGTCTAACTGGGTGGCTAAATCTAACTGAAAAGGCAATGGCTGCAACAGCGGTGGGTGCTGCAAGGCTGCAGAGCTTAGGCTAAGGCGCAGTTCGGGTTGTAATTCAGGAAAGGCGCTGCTGGCTTGCAGTTTTATTAGCAACGGCTGCACAATTTTTAAATCAGTGGTGGGGGCTTGCTGGCTAATGGTTAAGTCTAACGTTTGCTCCACAAAGCCGCTGAGCTGTTTAAAATCAGCTTCCAGTAAATTATCAGCCGAGTGGTTAAGTTGCGTGTTGGCGGTTAGTTCTAGTTTTAAATCACCAGGCAACTCTTTTAAGCTAGGTTCAGTAAAAATGCTGGCTAGGCTGGCGGGCAGATTCAACAGCAATTTAGGCTGCAAGCTAAGTTTGCGTGGCTGGTTATTCAGCAGCAGGTTTAGTTCCGCTAATTTAAGCTGATTCACTTGGCTAGTGGCGTTAAGTTCAAGGCTAGACAAGTTTTGTGGCAGGCTTATTTTTAAGCCTTGTTCAACATCAATCGGTTTAAAAGAAAAGGGCGTGTCTAGCTGTTGAATGCTTAAGTGCAAATTTGCCAGAAGATTACCTAAGTTAGTTAATTCAGCTAGATTGGCAGAATTCTGGTCAGGCTGGTTATCTGGCTGGTTATGGCTATTTAGCGTTAGATTTAACTGGGCTAATTTAAAGGTTTGCTCATTTAACGCTAGATTTAGGTTGGTTAGCTGTTGTTCTAGCTGCAAGTTAACTTCTAGCGTGCCTGCTGATAAATCGGGCAGGTTAATTTCTGAGGTTAAATCTAGGTTATAGCTAGGTAAATTAAGGTTTATCGCTTGTTCGGGCTGCTGTAAATTAAGCAGCGTATTCGCCAAGCTAAACTGCATTTTTGCTGGCGCTAACTTAAATTGCCAAGTGTTTTTTTGTTCTACGAGTGCATTTTTAGTAAGTTCAGTCAGCAGGTTAAAATTAAAGTTAGGCTGTGTGGTTAAATTAAGCTGCAAGGCTGGCGCTTGGTTAATTTCAACTTCAAGTGGGCTAGCAGAAGTCAGCTGCGTATTTAATTCTGCAACTATACCGTTACCTTGCCAAGCTGCTTTCGCGAAAAAATTAAACTCGCCTTGCCAAGCTGCCTGAAGTTGCTGCTGGCGCTCTTTTACCTGCACATCAAGGGTAAAATTATTTAACGACAATTCGTTTAAATTTAAAGTAATCGGTGGCTCATCTAATAATTGCGTCACTTGCGCGATTAAAGCAGGTAAATCTAAAGCTTCGGTGCTTGCTTCTTCTAAGACTTCTGCTGTTTCTGCATCTAAATCTAACAGCAAACAACCCGTAGCATTAAAATCAGTTAAAGCCAGTTTGTTGACTTGTAAGTGCTTATCTAAAATATCTAGCGCAGAAAAATCAAAATCAACTTCACCCAGCGTTAGGTTAAAACCTTCGCAATTAATGGGTGTAGAAGCATTAGTATTAGCAGAATCAGGAATTTGGCTAACTTGAATGCCTTTTAAATGAACAGAACGCAGTAAATCAATGCGTATTTGCTTTAGTTCGACTTGAAAGCCAGTTTGCTCAGCAATAATGGGTTGCAGCTTAGGCCAAATATAGGTTTCAAGCAGTGACGATTTTAATGCAAAGTACACCCCAGCGATCAGCACAAAAGGCAACAGCAGCAAAATAGCAAAGCTTATTAGCCAAAAGCGCGGACGCTTAAAAAAAGCTTTTTTAACGGGCGCTGCGGTAACGCTTGCTGGCGCTGGAGTATCCTGAGACATTGATTATTTCCCTTAATTACTAATTTAAATTACTAATTAGCTGGTGTACCGTTTTCAATCCACAGCACAAAATCTTGTAATGCAGCATCACTTAAAATAGCATTTTCAGGTTCATGTATTCCGATAGCTGACACACAAGAACCATTGTCGTAAGTTTGTGCAATGCTGTTTAATACTGAAGACCTGTTAGCGTTACGACCAGTGTCAACATAGTCGGTATTAATGCCACATTTTGCGGTTAACTTGGTATATTCAGTCCAGCGATAAGCGCCACTTTTTTTACCCACTAGATTGCTGGTAAAGTTGGCTTTAGATAAATCTGGACCACTGCCACTACCATAGTGACAAGTGCTGCAGCCTTGAATAACAGGGTAGCTAAATAGTTTTTCTAAAGTGCCGTCTCTTGCTGTTGAACCTTTGTCGTCGTCATCACTACAGCCTGCAAATACGGCTAGCAGTAATAAAACAACTAAAATACGGCTGTTATAAAGTAGTTTTTTTAGTTTTTGCATTGTGTCGTTCCTTGTTTGTTTAACAGTTGATTATTTAGGTGAAAAACGTCTTTCTATACCAGCTTCGGCCATTATTTTAGTTGAAATTTCTTCAATTGAATAATGGGTTGAATCGACAAAACCAATATTGTGTCGACTATAAAGCGCTTCGACTTCTGCAACTTCGCGTGTACATTGCTTCAGCGAAGCATAGGTACTGTTGGCGCGGCGTTCGTTACGAATTGATGATAAACGCTCTGGTTCAATGGTTAAACCAAATAATTTATGGCGAAAAGGCCTTAGCGCTTTAGGTAGCTCGCTATCGAGTAAATCATCTTCGGTAATGGGGTAGTTGGCAGCTCTTACGCCAAATTGTAGCGCCATATAAATACAGGTAGGGGTTTTTCCACAACGCGAAACGCCGACTAAGATAATATCGGCCTTGTCGTAATGGTGGGTGCGCGCGCCGTCATCGTTGTCTAGCGCAAAATGCACTGAATCAATGCGTGCTTTATAGGTATCTTCTTTGGCTTTAGACATGCCATGGCTTTTACCCACAGAATAGGTAGAACGGGTTTGTAATTCTTCTTCTAAAGGCGCTAAAAAAGCACTGAAAACGTCGATGTTTAAAGCTTGGCTGCTGCTAATAATGTTGCGTATGGTTTGATCGACAACCGTATCAATCAGTAAAGGCCGTGCGCCATCTTTAATGGCAGTGGCGTTTACTAGCTCAACAATGGCGTGAGCTTTTTCTTCAGTATTGATATAAGGCTTGGTTATCGACTCAAACTGTATGCCTTCAAATTGGGCTAAAAGACTGCGCCCTAGCGCCTCTGCGGTGATACCTGTGCCATCGGAAATGAAAAATGCGGTACGTTTCATGGGGGTTTTGTCATCCTGATTCGTGTTATCATCAACCTGAATTTTTAAAGTGGCTTAGCACTGTGTAAATAAGGTGCAAACAATTTTGCCTGTTTTTGGTTGCTAAAGCCATGCGTACACTTTTTTTCTGACTGGAGACGTGTCTTGAGCAAATCAGCTGTGGGTGAGTATATTGTCTGGTTCGACCAGCTGGGTATGCAGGACGTGGAGCGGGTTGGCGGTAAGAACGCTTCGCTAGGTGAAATGATCAGCAATTTAGCCAATGCTGGTGTAAAAGTACCCGGTGGCTTTGCAACAACGGCTGATGCTTACCGTGAGTTTATTGCTCATGAAGGCTTAGATGACCGTATTAACGCTGCTTTAGATGCGCTAGATGTTGAAGATGTTAAAGCATTGGCTGTGTGCGGTGCAGAAATTCGTCAATGGGTTGTAGATACACCCTTCCCCCCTGCTTTAGAAGCTGCCTTGGCTGAAGCCTATGGTCAGTTAGAAAAGCAAAGCCCTGGTTTAAAAGTAGCGGTACGTTCTTCGGCAACCGCTGAAGATTTGCCTGATGCTTCTTTTGCTGGACAGCAAGAAACTTTCCTAAACATTGAAGGCTTTGCTGAAGTTAAGCAGGCAGTGCATGAAGTATTTGCTTCTTTGTTTAATGACCGCGCAATTTCCTACCGTGTTCACCAAGGCTTTGAACATGCTGGTGTGGCGCTTTCTGCTGGCGTACAAAAAATGGTGCGTTCAGAAACGGGCACTGCTGGGGTTATGTTCACCCTAGACACTGAATCAGGTTTCCGCGATGCGGTGTTTGTTACTGGTGCTTATGGTTTAGGCGAAACAGTTGTACAAGGTTCGGTTAACCCTGATGAGTTTTATGTGCATAAACCCACTTTAGCAGCAGGCCGCCCAGCTATTTTGCGCCGTAGTTTAGGTAGCAAGCTGATTAAAATGGTATATGGCGAAGCAGCTACTACGGCTAAATCGGTTAAAGTGGTTGATGTTGCCAAGGCTGAGCAAGAGCGTTTTTGTTTATCTGATGAAGAAGTGATGAACCTAGCGCGTCAAGCCATGATTATTGAAAAGCATTACCAGCGCCCGATGGACATTGAGTGGGCAAAAGACGGTGATGACCAACAGCTGTATATAGTGCAAGCGCGTCCTGAAACGGTTAAAAGCCGTGATGCCAGTAATATAATGGAACGCTTCTTACTGAAAGAGCAGGGTACGGTGCTTGTTGAAGGCCGTGCGATAGGTCAGCGAATTGGTGCGGGTCGTGTGCGTTTGGTGTCTGGCCCACATGAAATGGATAAGGTTCAAGAAGGCGACATTCTAGTTACCGATATGACCGACCCAGATTGGGAGCCGGTGATGAAGCTGGCTTCAGCTATTGTCACTAACCGTGGGGGTCGTACCTGTCACGCAGCGATTATTGCCCGTGAAATGGGCATTGCTGCAGTAGTGGGTTGTGGTGATGCAACTGAAAAATTGGTTGAAGGCCAAATGGTTACGGTTTCTTGCGCGGAAGGCGATACCGGCTTTGTGTATGACGGCAAGCTAGATTACGAGCTGCTGACCAACAGCATTGAAGCTATGCCAAAAATTCCCTTCAAAATTATGATGAATATCGGTAACCCAGACCGTGCTTTTGGCTTTGCAGCACTGCCAAACGAAGGCGTTGGGCTGGCGCGTTTAGAATTCATTATTAACCGCATGATAGGTATTCACCCTAAAGCCTTGCTGGAATTTGATAGCTTGCCTAGCGAATTACAAGCCACGATTAATAGCCGTATTAAAGGTTATGCTGGTCCAGTGGATTTTTATGTCGAAAAACTGGTGGAAGGCATTGCTAGTTTGGCAGCAGCCTTCTGGCCTAAGCGCGTAATCGTGCGTTTGTCTGATTTTAAATCCAACGAATACGAAAACCTAATCGGCGGCAAATTATACGAGCCAGCTGAAGAAAACCCCATGTTGGGTTTCCGTGGTGCTTCACGTTATTTATCACCTAAATTCCGTGATTGTTTTGAACTTGAATGCCGTGCACTGAAAAAAGTGCGTGATGTGATGGGTTTAGACAATATCGAAATTATGGTGCCTTTTGTGCGTACCGTTGGCGAGGCGAAGGGCGTTTCTGAACTGCTAGAATTAAACGGTTTAGTGCGTGGCGAAAATGGCTTAAAGCTGATTATGATGTGTGAGTTGCCTGCTAACGCCTTGCTAGCCGATGAATTCTTAGAATACTTTGATGGTTTTTCGATTGGTTCTAACGACTTAACTCAGTTAACCCTAGGGCTAGACCGTGACTCAGGCATAGTTGCACACTTGTTTGACGAACGTAACCCTGCGGTTAAAAAGCTGCTGTCGATGGCAATTGATGCTTGTAAAAAACAAGGTAAATACGTGGGTATTTGTGGGCAAGGGCCTTCAGATCACCCTGATTTAGCACGTTGGTTAATGGAGCAGGGCATTGATTCTGTTTCACTTAACCCAGATGCAGTTTTAGATACTTGGTTTATG
>CAYJCB010000023.1:19371-21103 GCA_964368615.1 uncultured Halomonadaceae bacterium
GGGCATTGATTCTGTTTCACTTAACCCAGATGCAGTTTTAGATACTTGGTTTATGCTTGCCAACCAAACACCCGAATAGGAAAAAAACATGGAATACGTAACTCCCGATTTATGTGATGCTTACCCAGAACTGATTGAAGTGGTTGAGCCTATTTTTAATAACCTAGGCGGCCGCATGTCTTTTGGTGGCGAAGTAGTCACCATTAAGTGTTTTGAAGACAATTCTTTGGTTAAAGAAGAAGTCGAAAAAGATGGCACAGGCAAAGTGATGGTGGTTGATGCCGGTGGTTCTTTCCGTTGCGCGATGCTAGGCGATATGTTGGCTGAAAAAGCGGTCGAAAACGGTTGGGAAGGCATTGTGATGTACGGCTGTATTCGTGACGTAGATATTATTAACGAACTTGATTTAGGCGTACAAGCACTGGGTACTCACCCTAAGAAATCTGAAAGGCGTGGCGTTGGTGAATACCAAATTCCGGTTTCTTTTGGTGGGGTTACTTTTGTACCGGGTGATTTTGTTTATGCTGATAATAACGGCATTATTGTTTCGCCTGAACCTTTAACTATGCCTGAGTAATCTGCTTATGTTGCGCACTGCCCGTAGTTTATTATTGCCTTTAACCGCTGCTGTTTTATTGACAGCTTGTGGTTCCGATGAACAACCGGCAGCTGCGCAATCTTCTGTTTTTTTAGAAGCTGTATTACAAAAGTCCGATTTACAGCAGCCCGAACAAGCCAGTGGTTTACAAAAACGGGGCTTACAAGAACGTTCAGGTTGGACTTATTCCAAACAAGCCGTTGCTGCTGCTAACCCTATTGCTGCCAAAACTGGACAAGCTATTCTAGCCGCCGGTGGCAATGCGCTAGATGCCGCCATAGCGGCGCAGCTAGTGCTTAATTTAGTAGAGCCGCAATCCAGCGGAATTGGTGGCGGTGCTTTTCTATTAAGTTGGCAAGATAAAAAGCTGATTGCTTGGGACGGTCGAGAAACTGCGCCTGCTTCTGCTACGCCTAACTTGTTTTTAGATGAGCAAGGCGAATCTTTACCTTTTATGACTGCGGTGACTAGCGGCAAAAGTGTCGGTGTTCCTGGCTTATTGAAAATGCTGGAAGCAGCGCATAAAACCCAAGGCCAATTACCTTGGGCTGAATTATTTAAACCCGCCATTAAGCTTGCCGAAGAAGGCTTTGCTATTAGCCCTAGGCTGCATTTATTATTAGATAAAGACCCAGCACTAAGAAATAACCCAGCAGCACTCGCTTATTATTACCAGCCCGATGGTACAGCTTTACCCGTGGGTTATCTGTTAAAAAACCCTGCAATGGCGGCTATTTTAAAGCAGGTCGCTGAACAGGGTGCTGAGGCTTTTTATCAGGGCGCTATTGCTAAAAATATTGTTGGTGCTGTTAATCAAGCCAGCAATTTACCCAGCACTATGAATACTACTGACTTAGCTAATTATTTGCCTGTAGCGCGTGAAGCCTTGTGTGGTGATTGGCAAAATTACCGTGTCTGTGGCTTTCCACCGCCTTCTTCGGGTCAGCTAGCCATTATGCAAATGTTGGGTATGTTAGAGCTAGTAGAAAGCCCAGCCAGCAACAGCCAAGCAACTTTTTATACATCGGAAGGTTTGCACCAATACCTAGCCGCTTCTAGCCTAGCTTTTGCCGATAGAGCCTTGTATGTTGCAGACCCTGAATTTGTAGAAGCGCCTGCCAACAACTGGCTAAG
>CAYJCB010000024.1:0-20701 GCA_964368615.1 uncultured Halomonadaceae bacterium
GCCCAAGGTGCAGCGTCTAAAAGCGAGCCTGTTTTTTCTAGCGCAGCTAAATGCGTGGTTTGGCGATACAGCAAATAAGCCGCTTGCAGGTTATCAACCTGCGCTTTAGGCAGCACACCCGTGGCAGCTAGCGCATCAAGAATACGCATATTGTCGGTAAATTCATAAAGCTCTGGGTGTTTATGGCTATAAGCTAGCACCAAATACTGCACCATAAACTCAATATCAACCAAACCACCTACGTCTTGCTTAACATGAAACTGTTCGCTAGCGGCAGTATTCACTGGTTTAGAAACCAAACTAACGCGCATTTTTTCGCGCATAGTCACTACATCTTCACGCAGCTTAGCTAAGTCCCTTGGCTGGCTAAGAATAGCAGCACGCAACTGGTTAAATTGTTCAGCTAACAGTGGATCACCGCACACCACACGGGCGCGAATTAAAGCTTGGTGTTCCCATGTCCAAGCTTGGCTGGCTTGGTAATCGGCAAAGGCTTTTAAGCTGCTGACCAACAAACCAGCATTGCCTGAAGGGCGCAAACGCATATCCACTTCGTACAACTGCCCCGAAGGCGTTGCGGTGGCTAGAAAATGAATTATCCGCTGACCCAAACGGCTAAACCAAGTCACGCTATCTAACGATTTTTCGCCTTCGCTGCCTAAACTGGGGTGGCCGTCATGGATAAATACTAGGTCTAAATCTGAACCGTAACCTAGCTCTATACCGCCTAATTTACCGTAACCGACAATAATAAAACCTGTATTGGCAGGTTCACCGTTGCTTAGCTCACCATTACTTAACCTAGGGCGGCCATAACGCTGGGTTAAATCGCGCCACGTTTGGTGCAGCACCTGTTCTAACAAGACTTCGGCAATATAAGTTAAATAATCGCTGACTTTCATTAAATGGCGGTTAGCAATTAAGTCTGAAGCCGCCACGCGTAACACGTTAGCATGGCGAAAATAGCGCAGCGCCTCCATTAAGGCTTCCATATCCTCTTCAGGAATGCGGCTTAGCTGTTGGCGTAATTCATCTTGCAAACGGCTTTTATCGGCTGGTGAATAAAGGGTTGCTGGGCTAAGTAATTCATCTAACAAAATCGGCATTTTTGCCAGTTGTTCAGCCAACCAAGCACTGGCAGCACACAGGGTTACTAGCTGTTTTAACGCTTCGGGGTTTTCAGTTAACAGCACTAGATAAGCCGTGCGGCGCAACACTGCCTCGATTAACCACAGGGTTCTTTCTAACGCAGCATCAGGGTTTTGGGTTGCAGCAACTGCCATTAGTAACTGCGGCATTAGCTGGTCTAATCTTTCCCTGCCTATCGCCTGCATATTTGCCACAGCACGGCTGGAATAAAGCGTCCGCAACAGTTTTATACTGGCTTCGGCTTGTTGAAAACCTGCCTGCTGCAAAGATTTTAACGCCGCTGCTGGGTCGCCCTGTTCACTCCACAAACACACCAAAGCTTCATCAACATCGGTAGGTTCGGGCTGCTCTTCTTCGGGGTCGGCTATGACTGCATCAAAGTGCTGACGAACTTGCTGCTTAACTTCTTGCAGCTGGCTGTACAAAGCCTGCCAATCAGCAAAACCACAGCGCCAAGCAATACGGGCTTGCGCCAATTCATCATCGGGCAAAGTTTGGGTTTGTTTATCAGCCAAGCCTTGCAGCGCATGTTCTAAATCACGCAAAAAAGCATAGGCTGTTAATAGCTCTTGGGTTGCTGCAACAGGCATTAAACCAAGGCTGGCAATAATGGGTAGAACTTTTTTTATCGAACGTTCTTGCAGTTCGGTATCGCGCCCACCACGAATTAGCTGAAACACTTGGGTAATAAATTCAATTTCACGAATTCCACCAAAACCCAGCTTAATGTTGTTATCTAAACTTTTACGGCGCACTTCGCTGTTAATCATCGCCTTCATGGCACGCAAAGCTTCTATCGCGCTAAAGTCTAAATAACGGCGGTACACAAAAGGGCGTAGCTCATTTAACAAGGCTTCACCAGCGTGTTTATCGCCAGCAATCACCCGCGCTTTTATCATGGCGTAGCGTTCCCAATCGCGCCCCTGCTGTTGGTAATAATCTAACAAAGCATTAAAGCTAAGCGCCAAAGCGCCAGCATCACCGTAAGGGCGCAAACGCATATCCACACGAAACACAAAGCCGTCAGCAGTAATTTTATCCAACAGCGCAATCAGCCTTTGCCCGATGCGCGTAAAATATTCTTGGTTATCAAAACTACGCCTACCACCTAGCGTTTCGCCTTGGGCTGCAAAAGCAAAAATTAGATCAATATCAGAAGAAAGGTTTAACTCACCGGCACCCAGCTTACCCATGCCTAACACCACTAAGCGCAGCGGCTTTACTCTACTCTCTGCTGCACTGGCATCAATTTGGGCTTGGCTAGTGCCGCGTGAATAAGGCAAACCCCAAGCAGCAGCGTAAAAGTTTTCTAGCCAAGTCAGTGCAGCTTCGGTAGTTACTTCGGCAAGGTAAGAAACTTCAGCAGCGGTTTGCCACATTTGCTCGTTTAAAGCAGGTTCTTTTAAAGCCTGTTGCGGCTGGTCTGTTAATTGAGCATCACGCCACAATAAACGCAGCATCACTGCACGGCGAAACAACCTTAACGCACGCTGTAAACTGGCTTCATCGGCTGGGGGCTGGCCTTGTGCATCGGTTAAGTATTCCTGACACCAAGCTTGATAGTCTGCCAAGTTAAGCGGTATTGCTAACCGATTTTGTTGCAGCAGCTGCGGCAAAAGATTCGCATCAGCCACTAAAATATCTACAGCATAGTCACTGCTAGCAACTAACTGAGTTAAACCTGCTTGGTATTGCTTCAGCAAGCTAGAATCTAGGCGAGAAAATGCCTGTTGAGTTATAGTGTGTAGCTTAAAAGGTAGAGATGACACATCAGGTTGTAGCACAGGCATAACCCTCACCTAGAAAAGAGTCTAATATAGGCAGTCAGCATAATTACCGACTCCTAGTTGCTCAACTTTATTTTGCAGGCACACAAAATTGTCTGATATTCCTTTAAAGCTAGTTATAAATCTAGCATTAGAAACACCACCTAGCCCAGATTTAATAGCACCTGCTACGGCAAAACCTGCCAGTATTTGTTTTACTAGCTTAATCAATGGGTTGGTTGACCAACATTGGTTTGTGGCAGAAAATTACTTGCCGCAAGAATTATGCAATCAATTACAGCAAGATTTACAGTTGCTACACGAACAATCGTTACTATCACCAGCCGGTATAGGGCGCGGTAAAGACCATCTACTTAATGAAGCAGTAAGGGGCGATTATACGCACTGGCTTGATGGCAGCAGTTTAGCGCAGCAATCTTACTTGGCAATCATGCGCGAATTAAAAAACACCTTAAACCGTGAACTTTACCTAGGGTTGTTTGAATACGAAAGCCATTACGCGCTTTACCCAACGGGTGCTTTTTATAAAAAACACGTCGACAGTTTTCGTGGGCGCAGCAACCGTAAAGTAACCACAGTGCTGTATTTAAACCCTGCTTGGCAAACGCAAGATGCCGGTGAAATGCGCCTGTATCACCCACAAACTAAACAGCCGTTGCTAGATGTCGCACCTAAAAGCGGTACTTTGGTATGCTTTATGTCGGAAGAACTGCCGCACGAAGTGTTGCCAACGCAAGCAAACCGTATGAGCATTGCTGGCTGGTTTCGCTGTAATACTTCATTGAATGGACGAGTAGACCCAGCACTTTAAACTTTACTATTTAGAAGGATTTTGTATGTCCTTACCCTTTGCTTCAGCTTTAAAAGACACCCTTAAACAGGGTTACACCTTTCAAGATTTACGCGCTGATTTATTGGCTGGCATAACTCTGGGCATTATTGCTATCCCGTTGGCGATGGCCTTGGCGATTGCCAGTGGTGTGCCGCCGCAATACGGTTTATACACAGCGATAGTTGCTGGTGCAGTGATTGCCCTTTCTGGTGGCTCACGCTTTTCTGTAAGCGGGCCAACAGCAGCTTTTGTAGTAATTTTATTGCCCGTTACCAGTCAATATGGTTTGGGTGGTTTGCTGTTAGCCACGCTAATGGCAGGTGCCATTCAACTGTCGATGGGGTTGCTGAAGCTAGGGCGGCTGATTCAATTTATTCCAGCACCTGTAACGTTAGGTTTTACTGCGGGCATTGCTTTGGTGATTGCCAGCCTACAGCTTAAAGACTTTTTTGGGCTAAGCGGCATGGATAACACTGCCCACTTTTTTACTAAATTGATGGATTTTTTTAACTTGGTAGGGCAAATCAGTTTAGGTGATTTTTTAATTGGCGCTGTTACGCTTGCTACCTTAATTTTATGGCCACGCCTTAAAACTGCTATTCCAGGGCATTTACCGGCTTTAGTGTTAGGCACGGCTTTGGCGCTTATGGGTGGCTATTGGTTAACTGATTTTAACGTTGTGCTACTGGGCGATCAGTTCTCTTGGACGCTGCATGAAGGCACGCCAAATGAAGTTTCTGGGCGCGGCATTCCACCCGTTGCACCGTCTTTTTTATTACCTTGGTTAATGCCCAACGCCAACGGCGAAGCCATAGGTTTTAGTTGGGAATTATTCAGCGCACTGTTACCTGCGGCTTTTACCATTGCCATGTTAGGCGCGATTGAATCCTTGCTGTGTGCGGTAGTGGGCGATTCTTTAACCGGCACTAAGCATGACCCAAATGCGGAACTCGTCGGCCAAGGCTTAGGCAACTTGGTGGTGCCTTTTTTTGGGGGAATAACCGCTACTGGTGCTTTAGCCAGAACCGCTGCCAACATTCGTGCTGGTGGGCGCTCGCCTTTTTCAGCCTTATTTCATGCCCTAATGGTATTGGCTAGCGTGTTAATTTTTTCGGAGTGGCTGTCTTATTTGCCGATGGCGGCTTTGGCAGGTTTACTGCTGATGGTGGCTTGGAATATGAGTGAAGTGCACCACGTTTTACGTATGCTAAAAACTGCACCAGCAGGTGATTTATTGGTATTAGTAACCTGTTTTAGCTTAACGGTGATGTTTGATATGGTGCTGGCTGTAAGCGTTGGAATCGTATTAGCTTCGTTAATTTTTATGGGGCAAATGGCCCAAGCAACACAAACCTATACATTAACAAAACGCGAACACCAAGATATGGAACTGCCAGAAGGTGTAGCCTATGTACGCATTGCTGGGCCGCTATTTTTTGGCGCAGCAGAAAAAGCGTTAGGGCGTTTATCGCAGGTTTCAGAAGGCATAAATGCTGTATTTGTCGATATGCACCAAGTGCCTAGCTTAGACATTACCGCGATAGATTCATTAAATAACGCCATACGTAAGTTAAGCTTAGAAGGCAAAAGCATTGTATTTATTGGCCTAAACCCACGTCTAATTTTAAAGTTGCGTAGGGCTGGAATCAATAAAAACACCCACACCAGTTTTGCCCGTAGCGCTAACCAAGCCAGTAAACAGTGGCTAGCTTCAACTAGCATACCTACAGTTGAGTGAGTAGCAGCCGATAGGTTATTTATTCTATCTAAAAACCACTTAGGTTAAACATTCAGCTTGGAGTTTTAAACTATGAATCACGACTCTTCACCCGAAGAAAAAAACCAATCAATGGCAATGGTTGCTTCAATATTATTCGTCTTAGCATTTATCTTATTAGTTTACTTTCTTCTTGATAAGTTTGTACTAAACACCAACTTTAATGAGCTACGTGAAGGGCATAAAGACGAAAGCTATTGCCAAATGGTTAAGCTGTATATGGACACGAATGGCAAAGAAGGCTGGCGTGATTACCGTGGTATTTACTACAAAGACTGCCTTAAATAATACGCCTAGCTAACCAGCTGTGCATA
Organism: uncultured Halomonadaceae bacterium; assembly: GCA_964368615.1. Lineage (GTDB taxonomy): Bacteria > Pseudomonadota > Gammaproteobacteria > Pseudomonadales > Halomonadaceae > Marinospirillum. The sequence continues at coordinate 5,860 of CAYJCB010000024.1, forward strand.
ACTCACCATTAATTGTAGGCTGGTTTTACCTCTAAATACCTGCTCTTCTAAGCGGTAGGCCAAACGGATTTGGTCACCTTCTTGAAAAGGTAGCGCAGCACCGGCTTGGGGCAAGGCTCTAAACCAAATCGCCTTTAATGCAGTCGCCTGTTCGGGCAAGCTTAAATCAAGCTGTAGATGAATAGGGTCAGCACCTACCAGCCTTAAACCAGCCACTTGAAACACCCCTTCAAATAAAGGTGCTTCAAATTCACGCCCGTAAGGCTCTAGTTTTTTAAGCAGCTCAGCGGTTTCTAAACTAATTAAATTAGCTTCCAGCGTACCATCGGTTAATAAATAGGGTGCAAGTTTACGCTCGCCTAATTGGTACAAAACCGCTTTTTCAAACGCTTGCTGAAAATCAATTAAACGCTCTTTCCACAGGGTTAAACCAGCAGCAGCTTGGTGCCCACCGTACTTAACGAACAAACCTGGGTGCAACGCATCAATGCGCTGTAATGCTGCATGAATATTCACCCCCAACACGCTACGTGCCGAAGCCACCAAATGCTTAGCATCAGCAGCAGGCGTTAAAACCACGGTTGGGCGACCATGCTTTTCAACCAGCCTTGAAGCCACTATGCCTTGCACACCCGCATGGCCTGTTTCTAAATAAGCCACCAAGCTTTGCATTCCAGCAGCCACCTGCTGTTCAGCACCTTGCAAGGCTGCTTGCACCATTTCAGCTTCAACACTACGCCGTTGCTGGTTGTCGCTGTCTAATAATTCTAAGTGTTGCGCGGCGGTTGTTGGGTTGCTGGCTAACAAATAGCGCAACGCATCGTAAGGGTCGGCCATGCGCGAACTGGCGTTAATTCTTGGTCCTAACTGAAAACCTAACGTTGACGCAGTAAACTCTTGCTGGCGACTGCCCATTAACTGGCGAAAAGCCTGCCAACACGCATCGTTAGAAGTGTTCATCAACTGCAAACCAACCCTTACTAAAGCACGGTTAATGGCGCTGCCACCCAAAGAAACGCAATCAGCAACAGTTCCTAAAGCCACAAAAGGCAATAAAAAACTTAGCTTAGGGGTTTCTTTAGGAATTAACCCTTCAGCCACCAAGCTATTACGCAAGGCCGACATCAACAACCAAGCCACGCCAACGCCTGCTAACGTTTTATCTGGGTAATTACAATCGTGGCGCGTAGGGTTAATCACCGCATAAGCAGAAGTGGGCAAACCAGTATTGGGAATGGTGTGGTGATCGGTGACGATAACATCAATACCAGCGGCTTTTAAACGCGCAATGCGTAGCTCATCAGAAGAACCACAATCAGCAGTAACAATAACATCTGGCAATTTATCAGCCGCTAAAATACGGTCGGTTAAAGAGTCACTTACACCGTAACCGTCTTCAATGCGATGCCCAATTAAGCTTTGAATGCGCTCAGCAGGCACGCCTAACAACTCGGTTAATGTTCGATAAATAACCACATGGGAAGTAATGCCATCAACATCATAATCGGTTAGCAGACCAAAGGTTTCGCCTTGCTGCCAAGCGTGTTTTAAGCGTTGCACAGCAGGCTGTAAATCTGCCAAAGAATCGGGGGCAACTAGCTGTTTTAAACTAGGTTCGATTAGGGCGCTAATCAAAGGTGAAGAATGATTTAAGCGCCCTGCTAGAATTTTTGCTAGTAGTGGGTGCACACCTTCAGCCAGTGCTTGCTGATAAATAGCTTTATCGACTGGCCGACGGTGTAGTTCAAGCTGGCTAACTGGTTTAGACACGCGTTATCTTCGCTAGAATTTCATTCAAAAGCGCAATAATTTGATCAGAATAATCATCGACTCTTAAATACATATCTTCAGCTTCAGAAATTTGGCCTTGTTGTTTAGCTTTAATAATTTTATGAATAAGCACATGCATCTGTTTATGCGGCTCTTCTAGTGCTTTCATTTCAGGAAAATGACCAAAGTTTTGCGTACCATCACCTGAAAACCAAACCCCTAAATCACACTGGGTATGGCTTACCGCTTGGTCTAAGCTTAGCGTTGACTGACCATCTAGGAAGCTACGCAAACGCACCTTCCAAGCGCGGTGAGCACTTTTTGCTAGCGCCAATTCAACGTGCGGCTCAATGTTAACTTTAAAGCCACGCATCTGCTTCATGAGTGCAGATATTTCGCTACCAATTTCACTGGTTGCAGCAATAATATTAGACGTTTGCCCCACTGTTTCTACCGCGCCTTCACTGATACTCACAATGTGGCGATTAATATCGTCAGATACTGCGGTTTGTTCTTCAGCAGCAGAAGCAATCTGGGCGCTCATATCGCTAATGCGGCGCATTGCTTCAGTAATTTCTTGCAAAGCAAGACGCGCTGCTTCGGTTTGTTCAACCGTTTTTTCAGCTTCTTGATGGCTTCTTTCAATCACTTCAACTGACTGCTCAACACCCTGTTGCAGCTGTTCAATCATGCCATGAATTTGCCCTGTGGCTTCTTGCGAACGCTGCGCTAGTTGGCGCACTTCATCGGCCACTACCGCAAAACCACGCCCATGTTCACCGGCGCGCGCAGCTTCAATAGCAGCGTTAAGTGCCAGCAAGTTAGTTTGTTCAGAAATACTGCTAATTACATCTAAAATACTACCAATGTTTTCACTGTATTCATTCAACTTACGAATCACTTGGGCCGCTTTATTAACTTCGGCAGCTAAACGCGAAATACTTTCATTGGTTAAGTGAACAACTTCGTTACCATGTGCCGAGCTTTGGTCGGCCTGTTCAGTCGCATTAGCCGTTTCTGCTGCATGGCTGGCAATTTCAACAGCAGTCACCGACATTTCATTCATGGCGGTTGAAACTTCTTCAGTGCTGATTTGCTGACGTTTCATAGAGTCAGCCGTTTCACCAGTAATGCGGAAGGTATATTCTGCTTTTTCACCTAACTGGCCAACGTGATCTAACACCGCCAATACCGTTGTTTCTACTTTGGCAACAAAGCAGTTAAACGATTCAGCAACTTCAGATAGCTCGTTATTGCCTTCAATGGGTAGGCGCTGACGCAAATCTTGATCGCCTTGGGAAATATTTTGTAGCGCCAAATTTAAACGGTGAATTGGCGAAATAATGCCACGCGCTAATAGCCAAGAAACGATCAGTCCGCCAATTAAAATAAAAGTAGCTACAAGCAAAGAAGAAGTCATCGCGCTTTTAAAGGCTGCAACGCTAGCCGAACGATCAGCATAAATAGCCATTACCCCAATGGTATTACCGCTGTAATCTTTCAAAGGAGCAGCTAACACGGCAATATCATGCCCCTTGCTTTCAGCACGATCAGTTATAATAGTGCCTTGCATTATTTTATTCAGGTCATTGGTTTTAATCAGCTCATCACCCTTCCAAGTGCTAACCAATGTTTCAAAACCATTAGCCGTGGCTTGATAGATAACCATGTCAGCTTTTTGACTGTCTTTAAAAGCATCAGCGTAAGCCTGACGTAACGACAAACCAAATTCCAAGCTACCATAATGCTGCCCCTGCCAACTAACAGGGACAACACCACGAATACCAATACCAGCAACACCGCTTTCAATACCAGAAACAGGTGCTTTACTGCGGTTGGTTTCTACAACGGTATGACGAAACAAAGAAAGATCATCACCAAATTTAGTCGGCTGGTGCAAACGTAAGAAAGCAGTGGCTGGTGGTAAATGAAATTGCATTTGTTCAATACCTGACATTTTTTTCAGATTATTAAACACTGGTACCAGCTGATCACGCAGCGCATCACGATTCTGTTCTGCAAAATCGCGCTGGATTGCAGGTTGGCTAGCGATAGCTGCTGCCAAATGCAAAGCTTGTGATTGCTGATTTTCAATTTCATCTAATGCAGCCTGATGCAATCGAGTCAAAGCATTTTGCTCTGTTTGCAACATTAGGCTATCCATATGATGCAGCTGCAAAGGTAGTAGTATGCCGATACCTAATATCAGCACCAATGCAAAACCTAGCTGTATCCTTAAGCCTATACTTAGCTTATTAAACATGGTGTTACTCTCCTTGAGAATCGCCTAGCTTTTCATGATATTCATTAGCAAGTAGCAAATTATTCTATTTATTTTGTACTTTAGCTAAGTGTGCTTGTACGGCTTTTAAGTCAGCCGGTAATACCGTGTAACGCTCTTCTCGCTGCAATAAATCACGCATATGTTCAGGCAGTTTAGCGCCTTCACCAAAACCTGCTTTAACAATCGCTTCTTCAAACTTAGCTGGGTGAGCAGTGGCTAAAGTAATTACCGGCACACTTGGGTCACGTTCCAGCGCACACTTTTGTGCCGCTAAATAACCCGTTGCTGTGTGAGGGTCTAACAGTTCGCCCGTACGTTCAAAAGCATCAGCAATCACTTTTAAAATAGTTGCATCATCTAAGGCTAAACTAGCAAATACTTCTTGTGCTTTTGCCCAAGCTTTTGGGTCTAGCTGGGTGGCTTTATTTTGGAAGTCTTCTAATAAGTCTGCAACGGCTTTGCCATCTTGATTGTAAAGATCAAACAACAAGCGTTCAAAGTTAGAAGAAACCACGATATCCATAGAAGGCGCTAAAGTAGGTTCTAGCTTCTTCTTACTAAAATCGTTGTCATGCAAAGTACGGTGCAAAATATCGTTGGCATTGGTTGCAACAATTAACTGCTTAATTGGCAAGCCCATTTTACGCGCAACGTAACCGGCAAACACATCACCAAAGTTAGCCGAAGGCACACTAAAAGTGATTTCACGGTGTGGCGCACCAACAGCAACAGCACTGGTAAAGTAGTAAACGATTTGCGCCATAATTCGCGCCCAGTTAATAGAATTAACTGCGATTAAACGCTGACCACCACCTAAGAAGTTTTGATCGCCAAAACTGGCTTTAACCATGGCTTGGCAATCGTCAAAATCACCTTCAATCGCCAAGTTATGTACGTTAGGTGCAAGCACACAAGTCATTTGGCGACGCTGCACTTCAGAAACGCGGTTATGCGGGTGCAGAATAAAAATATCCACCTGCTCGCACGGCTTACAGCCTTCAATCGCTGCTGAGCCAGTATCGCCCGAAGTAGCGCCCATAATCACGCCACGCTCGCCACGCTTAACTAGGAAGTGATCTAACAAACGACCTAGCAACTGAAGCGCAACATCTTTAAACGCTAGCGTTGGACCATGAAACAACTCTAATAAAAAGTGATTAGTATCAAGCTGTTTTAACGGCGCAACGGCATCATGCTTAAAGCTGGCATAGGTCACTTTAAGCATGTCACGAAAAGTAGCCTCGTCAATGCAATTCCCGACGTAAGGACGCATCACCCGAAAAGCCACTTCGTGGTAGGGCAAGCCTGCCAAATCAGCAATTTCTTGCTTACTCATTTGCGGGTAGGTTTCAGGTACATAAAGGCCGCCGTCTGGGGCAAGTCCAGTTAATACCACTTCTTCAAAACTAAGTGCAGGCGCTTGCCCGCGAGTGCTGATATAACGCACGGCATTATCTCGCTATAAAATTAATTATTGATCGTTTAAGTTTTCAACACGAATACGCATTACGCCACCGGCTATGTCAGCCAAAGATTCTATCTGGCGAATCACTTCATTCATATTGGCCTCTTTAGTCACGTGAGTTAATAAAATAATCGGCACCAACTCACCTTCCGTTGAATCTTTTTGCACGATAGCTTCAATACTAACACCCTGCTCGCTTAAAATAGTGGCTACACGCGCCAATACACCGGGGCGATCAACCGCTAATAAACGTAAATAATAGGCTGTTTCAATTTCTTCCATCGGCAATACAGGTAAATCATACGACTGATCTGCAAACGCCAAATAGGGTACACGTGATTTTTGATCAACACCCATAGCGCGCGCCACATCAACTAAATCAGCAATCACTGAAGAAGCGGTAGGTTCAGCACCTGCACCCGCACCGTAATAAAGCGTTGGGCCAGCTGCATCACCACACACCATAACGGCATTTTTAACGCCATTAACGTTGGCTAACAAACGCTGCTTAGGAATAAGCGTTGGGTGCACACGTAACTCTAAACCATTTTCAGTGCGGCGCGTAATACCCAAGTGCTTAATCACATAGCCAAGTGCTTCGGCTTGACGAATATCATCAATAGTAATCCGGCTAATGCCTTCGGTATAAACCTTGTCAAAACTTAACGGTACACCAAAAGCAATCGCAGAAAGAATGGTTAGCTTGTGTGCAGCATCAATGCCTTCAACATCAAAGGTTGGGTCGGCTTCGGCATAACCTAACGCTTGCGCTTCAGCCAAGGCATCTTCAAAAGATTTACCTTCTTGCTGCATACTGCTAAGAATGTAGTTACCCGTGCCATTAATAATACCGGCAACCCACTGAATTTTATTGGCAGTTAAGCCTTCACGAATAGATTTAATAATCGGAATACCACCAGCAACAGCCGCTTCAAACGCAACCACCACACCGGCTTCACGCGCTGCTTGGAAAATTTCATTACCATGCACAGCAATCAGGGCTTTATTAGCGGTAACTACATGCTTACCCGCTTTAATAGCTTTCATTACTAGGTCGTAAGCTATGTCATAACCACCAATTAATTCAACAACTATGTCAATTTCTGGGTTATCAATAACATCAAATACATCTTGCGATACATAAACACTGGACGTATCACAATTAGGGTTAGGAGTACGCGTAGCTACCTGCTCAATAACAATTGGCCGACCTGCTCGACGAGCGATCTCACTGGCATTACGCATCAGCACATTAAATACACCGCCGCCAACAGTTCCTAGTCCACATATAGCCACTTTTACAGGTTTCAAAATCTTCTCCTACATTAAAAGATGTCTTAATTATTTAATTCTAACCTAATTTACAAGCCAAGCTCACTTATCAAACGCTCAGCAGGTACAAATCCTGGAATAACTCTGCCATCAGGTAAAAAAATTGCCGGTGTACCTTGCACACCTAACTTTTGACCCAACAGGTATTGCTCTGCAATAGGATTATCGCACTGCTTATTAGGCAGAGCTTTGCCTTCTTTAGCAGCAGTCATCGCCTGCTGACGATTATCAGCACACCAAATATTCACTAAATCATTAAAACCTTTACCCTGCGGGCCTTGGCGTGGAAAAGCCAAATAACGCACTTCAACACCTTGCTTGTTTAATTCTGGCACTTGTTCGTGTAAACGTGAACAGTAAGGGCAGGTTGAATCAGTAAAAATTTGTATAACTGCTTTAGTTTTGCCTTTGGCAGCAAAAACAACTTGGTCTGCCACAGCAACGGCTTGAATGGCTTTAGTACGTACTTCTGAGCGAGCTATTTCAGTTAAATCAACCAAACCATTATCAGTAATCTCTAACAAATTACCCGCTAAGATATGATTGCTTTGCTTATTAACATAAAGAATATCGCCAGAGCTAAGCTGTACTTGGTAAAAATTATTGATGGGTGCATCTTGTAAGGCAACAACTTCGATACGAGGGTCAATTTTTTGTAAGCGAGTTTGCATATCTTGCTTAGGTGTAGCGGCTGCAGAGCTAACAAAAAAAACTAGTAACAAGCCTTTTAATAGCTGCTTAAACATTTTTATCTCCTAGATATTACTGACAATTCAGTATGCCTGCCAGCTGCTTAAATGGCTAATACTGCCAAGCTTGAAATACAAAAACGGGCACCCAAGGGCACCCGTTTTTAATTGACCAGCTTTTGCTGCATAAAGCAGACAAACTAGCTTAAGCCAACTTCTCTTTAATACGTGCAGACTTACCTGAACGATCACGTAGGTAGTAAATCTTCGCCTGACGTACAGCACCACGACGCTTCACTTGAATAGATTCAACTAAAGGGCTGTAGGTCTGGAAAGTACGCTCAACGCCAACACCGCTAGAAATTTTACGCACGGTGAAAGCTGAGTTTAGGCCACGATTACGCTTACCTAGCACTACACCTTCGTAGGCTTGTAGACGCTCACGTGTACCTTCCTTTACTTTAACCTGCACGACAACAGTGTCGCCAGGTGCAAAGTTAGGAATCTCTTTGGTCATTTGTTCGGCTTCAATAGCCTGAATAATAAGGTTTCTGCTGCTCATTGCTGCTCACTCCTGGACTAAGGCCGCTCGACTTGCGCCCTAGCAAGCGGGGCATCGTATTCGCGGATAAATTCTGTCAATAATACCTGCTGCTCCTGATCTAACTGACGTCCTTTCAGTAAATCGGGGCGCCGCAACCAGGTTCGACCCAGCGCCTGCTTCAGACGCCAACGACGAATAGCTTCATGGTTACCACTGAGTAACACCTCAGGTACCTTGTTACCATTGATCGCTTCAGGCCGTGTGTAATGCGGACAGTCCAACAAACCATCGACAAAAGAATCTTCTTCTGCTGACGCCTCATGCCCAAGTACTCCTGGAACAAGACGCGACACTGCATCAATCAGTGTCATAGCTGCTAGTTCACCGCCGCTGAGAACATAGTCACCAACGGACCATTCCTCGTCAATCTCTGAGTCTACAAGGCGCTCATCAATTCCTTCATAACGGCCAGCAACAAGAATTAAGTTTTTGTTACAAGCTGCTAATTCTTCTACACCTGCTTGATCTAACTTTCTACCTTGTGGCGAAAGGTAAATCACTTTGGTGTTTAAACCTGCCGCTGCACGTGCTGCCTGAATTGCAGCTTGCAAAGGCTCTACTTTCATAAGCATACCAGGACCACCGCCGTAAGGACGATCATCAACTGTATGATGCTTATCAGTCGTAAAATCTCGCGGGTTCCAGAATTCAAAATTCAACAACCCCTGCTTAACCGCCCTAGCTATAACACCCTGTTGGGTAATAGCATCAAACATCTGTGGAAACAACGAGACAACACCAAACCACTTGCCATCTTGCTGTGTTGCTAACTTAGAAGTCTGCATCCCAATCCACTTCAATTTGGGCAGTTTCAAGGTTAACTTGACGTATTACATCAGGTAATAACCAAGGTATTAATCGTTCTTGTTGGTCAAGACTGCCTTGGCAAGCCTTAACCACTAGTACGTCGTTTGCGCCAGTTTCTAATAAACTACTGACTTTACCAAACAACTGACCTTGAAGATTAACTACTTGCAAGCCAATTAATTGGCTCCAATAAAATTCATCTTCAGGCAGTTTAGGTAGCTCGGCTTTACTAAGTAGAATTTCTGCACCCGATAGCAAACGCGCATCTTCTGGTGTGTCAACGCCTTCTAACTTAACGACTAAACCTTTGCCGTGCTTACGACCGTCTAGTTGACGGAAAAACTTACTCTGCCCTTGGAGCCTAAGCTGCCACTTGGGATAAGCCAGTAAATTTTCCATAGGATCGGTGTAGGAATAAACCTTAACCCAACCCTTAATACCAAATACACTGGTTATTTTACCCAGTACAATTAGCTCAGCTGTATTTTCTTGTGCTGCTAGCTGATTATTTGTTCCGCTCATGCGCACCTCGCTCATGTGCGAAAAGGTCAACCTTAGCTAATAGCAACAATTACTGCTGCTTAGCTGCTTCTTTAACTAAACTTGCAACACGCTCAGACAACTGTGCGCCTTGAGAAACCCAGTGCTGAAGACGCTCAGAGTCAACGCGAAAACGCTCAGCGTTGCCTTTAGCGATAGGGTTAAAGAAACCTAAACGCTCAATATAACGGCCATCACGTGCATTACGTGAATCAGTTACGTGTAGGTGATAAAAGGGACGCTTCTTTGCGCCGCCACGAGCTAGACGAATGGTTACCATTACAAGTCTTTCCTTTAAAGTATCCGGAAAACACAACGTAGAAAGCATTTCTACTGTTGCAATAAAATTTGCGACTAGGATGTCACCCTAATTCGGGCAGCCAACCCAGCACTAAAATCTGCTCAAAAGGCAAGCCACCTGAAAGGCGAAGTATTCTAATAGATTACTCCATCTTTTGGAAGCTTTGACTTAGATTTAGCCTACATTTAAACATACAGCTTCAGAATTGCGCCATTGTAGAGACCTAATCAACAAACGCAAGCCCGAAGCTAACTTTTATTAGCAATAAAGCCTTACAACCTTAGCGATAAAACCTTAAAAGCGCGGAAAACCACCGCCGCCACCGCCACCCATACCAGGTGGTAGCTGACCAGAAATACCACGCATCATATTAGCAATAGCGCCTTTATTAGTCATTTTTTTCATCATTTTTTGCATTTGCTTGTGTTGCTTAATCAAGCGATTCAAATCTTGTAGCTGGGTACCTGAACCTTCACAAATGCGGCGCTTACGTGAACCATTAAGCAGTTCAGGCTTTTGCCTTTCCCAAGCGGTCATGGAGTTAATTAACGCCTCCATCTTACCAAATTCTTTCATAGGGCCTTCTTGTTCAGCCACTTTAGCCAAGCCACCCATACCAGGTAACTTTTCTAACATGCTGGACATGCCGCCCATTTTTTTCATTTGCAGCAGCTGCTCACGAAAATCTTCTAAGTCAAAGCCTTTACCCTTGCTAACTTTTTTAGCAAGTTTAGCGGCCTTGTCTTTATCCATGGTGCGCTCTGCTTCTTCAATCAAAGAAAGCAGGTCACCCATACCTAAAATACGTGACGCAATACGGTCGGGGTGAAAAGGCTCTAGGGCATCGGTTTTTTCACCCATACCCATAAACTTGATAGGCTTACCGGTAATTTCACGTACCGACAAGGCAGCACCACCACGCGCATCACCATCAGCCTTAGTCAGCACCACGCCGGTTAACGGCAGAGCTTCGTTAAAGGCTTTGGCAGTATTAGCCGCATCTTGACCTGTCATAGCATCAACAACAAACAGGGTTTCACAAGGCTTTAATTGGGCATGAATGGCTTTAATTTCTGCCATCAAAGCTTCGTCAACGTGTAAACGGCCTGCCGTATCTACCAACATAACGTCATAAAACTGAATTTTAGCGTGACGCTGCGCTGCTTCAATAATGGCCGCAGGCGTTTGGTCGGGCGTAGAAGGGAAGCAATCCACCCCAACTTCGGCAGCCAAAGTTTTTAACTGCTCCATAGCAGCAGGGCGATAAACGTCCACCGACACCACTAAAACTTTTTTCTTTTCTCGCTCACGCAAATAACGTGCTAGCTTAGCAACGGTGGTGGTTTTACCCGCACCTTGCAAACCTGCCATTAAAATAGTGGCTGGCTCGCCTTTTAGTTCTAGGCCAGTATGGGAAGAACCCATAGTGTCAGACAGCGTTTCGTTAACAATTTTTAAGAACTGCTGACCTGGCTTTAAAGCTTTAGAAACTTCTTGCCCAACTGCACGTTCACGCACTTGGTCGATAAACGTCTTAACAACGGGCAAAGCAACGTCAGCTTCCAGCAACGCCATACGCACTTCACGCAGCGTTTCTTTAATGTTGTCTTCTGTTAATTTAGCGTTACCTGTTATGCTGCGTAACGTATGCGATAAGCGATCACTTAAATTTTCAAACATGTCTTACCCTCAGTACTAAGCTTTTGTGCCGATTATAAACCAATAAGCGTTAGGAATAGATGCCAAAGTCAAAGGAATCCGCTAGGATAGATGGAATAATTCTTAATGGAGCTTCACAACCTAAGTATGGCCGCACCTCTCCCGTTTACCCTACTCGCTGCTGCTTTCTATATTGCAGGCGCTTCATGGGTTGTACTACATTTAGCCCGCAAAGTACCGGCTAAGTTAGCACTTGTTCGACTATTAGGCTTAAGTGCTTTACTGACGCATGGCTTAGCACTTTATAGCCACATGGGTTTACCAAGCGAGCTTACCTTAGGCTTTCTTGAAGCTGCTTCATTAGCCAACTGGTTAATCTGCGCCTTTATTTTAATCGCTAGCCTGCGCCACCCAACACTTAATTTAGCAGCCTTACTGTTTCCCTTGGCGGCTATTACATTACTTTTCTCACAATTTTATGTCAGCAGCAGTTTACCAGTTACTGGGCAAAACGGTTTGTTTTTCCACATAGTAGCTTCTCTATCTGCCTATAGCTTATTTGCTCTAGCCAGTGTTCAGGCATTGTTGCTAGCCGTACAAAACCATCAATTAAAACATCGCCAAGTTAGTGGCTTGCTGTCTGTTTTGCCGCCCCTACAAACGATGGAACGCCTGTTGTTTGAATTATTATTAGCAGGGCAACTACTACTTAGCTTGGGCATGTTAAGCGGCTTTATCTTCTTAGATAATATGTTTGCTGCTGGAATGCTGCACAAAACGCTACTTTCCTTAGCTGCTTGGTTAACTTTTGGTTTACTATTGATAGGCCGCTGGCGTTTTGGCTGGCGAGGTTTAACCGCAGTACGCTGGACACTTGGTGGCAGTTTGCTACTACTCTTGGCTTACTTTGGTAGTAAGTTTGTACTTCAATTTATCTTGGCATGAGGCCTAAACTGCTTGAACGCTGAACTACCGCTTGGACTGCTGCTGGGGCTGTTAGCACTACTAATTGCCTGTTCCGCATTTTTTTCAGGCTCTGAAACGGGCATGATGTCTATTAATCGCTATCGCCTTAGCCACAAAGCTAAACAAGGTGATAAATCAGCGATTAGAATTAGCAAACTATTAGAGCGCCCCGACCGTTTGTTGGGCGTTATTCTAATTGGTAATAACTTTGTAAATAACTTTGCTGCCGCTATCGCAACGGTGATTGCCATTCACTTTTTAGGTGAAAACTTAGGACCAGTTGTGGCAACTTTCGTGCTGACGTTAGTGGTGCTTATTTTTGCCGAAGTTACCCCTAAAACTTTAGCTGCCCTGCACCCAGAGCACTTTGCTAGGCCTGCTTCCTTTGCTTTAACGCCCCTGCTTAAAGTGCTTTATCCGCTGGTTTGGATAGTTAACCTGATTGGTAACTTCTTTCTAAGGTTAATGGGAGTGCGCCCAGATCAGCACAAACAAGATAATCTAACCTCTGAAGAATTACGCATAGTAGTGAATGAAGCAGGGAATTTAATTCCTAGCCGTCACCAAGCCATGCTGATATCCATTCTTGATTTAGAAAAAATCACCGTTGATGACATTATGATTCCTCGCCAAGAGGTTATCGGTATTGATCTTGAACAAGACATGGAACAGATTTTAGAGCTGCTGCGCCATTCACAGCACACGCGCATTCCAGTTTATAAAGGTGATATTAACGACGTAATTGGCATCTTGCATTTACGCGGTGCGCTGCGCTTGATTGCGGCAAATAACCCCACCAAAGGTATGCTGATTCAAGAAACCCGTGAACCCTATTTTATTCCTGAATCAACGCCATTACAGACGCAACTACTTAACTTTCAAAAAGAAAAGCGCCGCATAGGCATGGTGGTCGATGAATACGGCGACGTGCAAGGTTTAGTAACGCTAGAAGATATTTTAGAAGAAATCGTGGGCGAATTTACCACCGACACCTTGCACCACCAAGACGATATTCAGTTGCAGCAAGATGGTTCTTGGCTGATTGATGCCAGTGCCAACATTCGTGAAATCAACAAACAGCTTGGCTGGAATTTACCCACATTAGGCCCTAAAACCCTGAATGGCGTAATTTTGGAATATTTAGAATCCATTCCCGATGGCAATGCCTGTGTGGTGTTTGGCAACTACCGTTTTGAAACCTTGGAAGTGAAAGAAAACCTCATTAAAGCGGTGCGCTGCTGGGAAGACACTGGCAAAAAGCGCAAAAAGCTTTTAGCTGCCAGTGCCTAATTAAAACTAGATAAACCGCCCAAGGCCAACCGCTGCTTTAAAGCGTTCCAGCCTTGGTGCTGCTACGGCACGTGCTTTTTCTGCGCCCTTTTGCAACACGCTTTCCACATAAGCTGGGTCGGCTAACAAGCGTTGGTATTCTTCACGCGGCTGCTGTAGCTGCGCGTTTAAACGCTCGAACAGTTCGCCCTTCATTTCGCCCCAACCAATGCCTGCTGCATAGCGTTCACGCAGGGTGGCTATTTCCGCATCGTCAGCAAAAGCACTGTAAATTTGAAACAGCGTACAACCTTCGGTTTCTTTAGGCTGACCTGGTTCTAAAGAGTTAGTTTTAATCTTATTAATCAGCTTTTTAAATTTCTTTTCTGGCTCAAACAAAGGAATGGTGTTGTTGTAGCTTTTGCTCATCTTGCGACCGTCTAAACCAGCCAGCACAGAAACACGCTCATCAACCAAAGCTTCTGGCATTACAAAAAATTCTTCGCCAAAAAGATGGTTAAAACGCTGCCCAATATCTCTGGCCATTTCTATGTGCTGCGTTTGGTCACGCCCGACAGGTACTTTTTTAGCATTGAACATTAAAATATCTGCTGCCATTAATATCGGGTAGCTGTACAAGCCCATATTAATACCCGCATCAACGTCTTCACCCGCATCAAGGTTGTCTTGTGCAGCGGCCTTGTAAGCATGAGCGCGGTTCATTAAACCTTTAGCGGCAACGCAGGTTAACAACCAAGTTAGTTCTGGAATTTCTGGAATATCACTTTGGCGATAGAAGATAGCGTTGTCGGTGTCTAAACCTAGCGCCAGCCAAGTGGCAGCAATTTCACGGCGCGATTCGGCTACCCGCTGTGGTTCGTGGCATTTAATCAGCGCATGAAAGTCTGCTAAAAAATAATAAGATTGCACCTGTGGGTCGCGGCTAGCTTCAATGGCAGGGCGAATTGCACCCACATAATTGCCAAGGTGCGGCGTACCTGTGGTGGTTATACCGGTTAAAACGCGTGTTTTAGTCATGAAAACTCTTATATTATTGGTTATTGCGAAGGTTGAAAACAGGCAAAGGCCGTAACGGGCGCTGCAACAATTTACCCTTGGGCGGTTGATAAATATCAATAGGCATATTAAAGCCAAC
>CAYJCB010000025.1:0-20263 GCA_964368615.1 uncultured Halomonadaceae bacterium
ATGCTGCTGCTAGTTATGTTGTTGGGTTGTGCTGATTCTTCTGAACAAGCGGCTTCTAGTCCGCCAAGCTTTGAGCAACCCGTTACTAATAATCCCCAAGTAGGTTTTTTTGCACCAGGTCGGGTTAATGAAGCGTTTGCCGACCAGGTGGATATTCAGTTGTATAACCTAAGCACGCCAGAGCATTTTGACACAACCTTGCAGTTAGCCAGTGCTCATGGGTTAAAGATTTTTGCAGCTGTTGAATTGCCTGCTAGGTTAGCAGAGGAGTTGAATTTAACTTATGAATATAAAGACAAGGTGTATGACAAGCAGCTTGCGCCATTTCCTATTGTAAAGTTGCGCAATTCGATTAATAAGGAAGTATTTGCTGTTAGTGTTGCGCCTTATTTTGCCTTGATGAAGCAGTATCCAGGGGTTGTTGAGGCGTTGATTATTGGTGATGAACCTTATTTGAATGGCATAAGTTATGCACAGCTTGATGCAATGGCATTAGCACTCAGGTCTTTATTAGATGAAGCAGGTCTTGATTCAGTTAAATTAGGTGCTGTATTTGCCAGTGCTATGTTTAACGCTGAGTTTGCTCAGCACATTGAAGCCGCTTCTGGTGCTTACACACGCAGTATTGATGATTATTTTTTACATTTGCAGGCTAAAGAAAGTAAAGGTGAAGCCGCTGCACAAGAGTTGCAGTGGTTAGATGTGATTAATCGAGTGCGTTTAACGACTTATGATAAAGCTAATAATATGTTTTTAGGCGGTGGTCTGCCGCCTTCGTTAGACATAGTGGGCTTTGATTTTTATTTTTCCACCTTGCTGCAAGATGGTGTTCATAACGAATCACTTGCTTGGTTCGCGGCAAGAAACCTCCACCCTTCTTGTGAAGTGTTTAAAAAAACCAAGATGACTGAGTTGCGAGAGTCTTTGTCTTTTTGGGGTAAGTCTTTAGAAGCGACTGATGTAAAAGCAGATAAAAACTTGCTAGATGCTATGTACACTTGCCGTACTGCCTCTGCTTTGGCTTTGCTAAAGGAAGAAGTAGCAGCCTCTGACCGCAAAGCGCGTGAAGTTTTGTTGGTAAGTGAGTCAAGTGCAAACGGTTTGATGGCGTTTGATAATCAAGGTGGCTTGTTACCTGAGCAAGATATGGGCGCAGTTAAATCTAGAGTGGTTGACGAAGTACGCCGCGCCTTTGATTTGACGCAACACTATCCAATAGATCATTTATTGTTTTTTACTTATGAAAGTCAGTTTGACTGGTTAATTAATTTAAATATTGGTGGTGCTGAAGATATCCCTGAGGCGCTGCACCTAATTTACCAAAATGCACGGCGTAACCATGAACCTCTACCCGCTAATTAAATTATTAAGCAACGGCCAGTTTCAAACCGGCACTCAGTTGGGTGAACAGCTGGGTGTAAGTCGCACCGCTATTTGGAAGCAGGTGCAGCAGCTGCCTAGTTTGGGTTTGGACGTTACAACCAAAAAAAACGAGGGTTATTGTTTAGCTAAGCCTTTGCAGCTGTTAGATGTTGAATTACTAGAAGCGCAATTATTGGCGGCTAATTCTTCGCTGGCACTGAATTTTTATCCAGTGATTGATTCGACTAACTCTGAATTGGCAAGGCGTTTGGCCGCTGGTGAAACTAGGCAGCCGCTGCTGCTGTTGGCTGAAATGCAAACCGCCGGCCGTGGGCGGCGTGGGCGCGATTGGTTTAGCCCTTATGCTGCTTCGTTAAGCCTGTCGCTTAGTTTTCAGGTGGAAGGTGGCGCGAATGTGTTGCAGGGTTTAAGTCTTGCTGTGGGCGTGGTGATTAAGCAGGTGTTAGAGCAGCAGGGTATTAATGGTGTGCAGCTAAAGTGGCCGAATGATTTGTATTTAAATAATGCCAAGTTAGGCGGTATCTTAATCGAGTTATCGGGTGATTTTTCAGGCCCTTGTAATTTGGTGGTGGGTTTGGGGTTGAATGTGTTTCGCCCCCAGCAACCAATACCACTAGAGTTAGATCAGCCGGTGGCTTTTTTAAGTGATTTAAAGGGTGTTGAGTTATGTCGAACCCGTTTAGCAGCAGAGTTGGCTGTAGCACTTGAGCAGCTGTTGAGTGATTATGCCAAAGAAGGTTTTATACCTTGGCAAGCAAAGTGGAATGCTGCGCACATTTGGGCAGGTGAAAAGGCTTTTATTATTACGCCAGCACAGCAAGTGGCAGTAACACTGGGTGGGGTGACTAATACGGGCGAGTTGCAAGTAATTTATGAAGATGGCTCGCAAGGGGTTATTAACGCCGGTGAAGTTAGTGTGAGGACGAGGGAATGATTTTAGACCTAGACATAGGCAACACGCTAACCAAATGGCGTATGAAGCATTCAGTGACGAATGCGCTGCTAGACAGAGGTTCAATTTGGACGCGCGATCGTTGGGAAACCTCAGAATCTATTCCTGATTTTCGTGATATTAAAGTGATGCGCGTTTCAAATGTGGGTGGTAAAGAGGTGTTGGGCGAGGTAGAGCGCCTAGCACGGCGCTTTCGTGTGCCCTTGCACATTGCACGATCTACAGTAAAATTTGCGGGTGTGCGTAACGCTTATAAAGAGCCTGAAAAGCTGGGTATTGACCGCTGGCTAGGATTATTAGCGGCTTATCACAGCTTTGGTGCTTGTTTTGTGGTGGATTGTGGCAGTGCGATTACGATTGATGTGGTGAAGGCTGACGGTGGGCATTTAGGTGGTTATATCGCACCAGGCATTCGCTTAATGAAAGAAAGTTTAAAGTTGGGCACTAAGAATGTGGCGATTGACCCTGATGATACGCATCGCGGTTTAATGAACTTTGGTGTTTCAACCCAAGAAGCAGTAAGCCATGGTATTTACTTGGCAGCACTGGGGCAGATTACTTTGGCTTACCGCCAAGCTTATAACCAAACCGAAACTTTGCTGCCAATTATTTTAACCGGTGGCGATGCGCAGTTAGTGGCTGCGGGCTTAAAAATGGAAAGCCATTGTTGGCCGGATATGGTGTATGCCGGTTTAGAATTGATGTTTCCAGTGACTGATGCCGAGAAGCAGGGCGACTTATCTGGTGTGCCTATTAAAGCCTTTTAACCGTTTTTTAAATGAATTATAAAATAGTGCTTGCTTAAACAAAAAGTTGTTGGTAAAGTTGCCGCCGTTGTCGAGAGAGTTAATTTAAAGATTGACAACGCAGGCGAGTAATCTATAATTCGTCGCCTAGTTGGAGGGGTACCCTAGTGGTCAAAGGGAGCAGACTGTAAATCTGCCGCGCGAGCTTCGAAGGTTCGAATCCTTCCCCCTCCACCAAATTCTTTCAGTCAGGCGGGCATGGTATAGTGGCTATTACCTCAGCCTTCCAAGCTGAAGAGGTGGGTTCGATTCCCACTGCCCGCTCCAGATTTGCTCACGTAGCTCAGGGGTAGAGCGCATCCTTGGTAAGGATGAGGTCGGCGGTTCAATTCCGCCCGTGAGCTCCACAGTTTAGTTTTTGTGGAGTTAGAGTAAAAGCTCTTTATGAGCAAGCTCACAATGCCAGATATAGGCCAGTAGCTCAATTGGCAGAGCAACGGTCTCCAAAACCGTAGGTTGGGGGTTCGATTCCCTCCTGGCCTGCCAACTTTCCCCAAGTTGGTTTTTTATCTATTTTCCTATACGTGCTGATGCAGGAGTCCTTCTCTCTAATGAAAGCAAAAGCCGAAGCTCAGCCAGCTAGCCTGGATGCTCTTAAGTGGTTTGTAGTATTGCTGTTGGTAGCTGTAGCTGTTGCAGGTAACATGTATTACGCTGATGCACCTATGTTATATAGAGTGGTCGGCGTTGTTGTGCTTTGCGTTATGGCTGGTGCGGTTTTTTTGCGTACAGGAAAAGGTGTGCGCTTAGTTAATCTTGCGCGTGAAGCTAAGATAGAAATTCGTAAAGTTGTCTGGCCTACACGTCCTGAAACAACCCAAACAACGCTTATAGTTTTAGCAGCAGTGGTTATTGTTGCATTTTTGCTGTGGCTTGTTGACTCAATGTTAAGCTGGGCCATTAAAAGTCTGATTTATTAGGGGTAGAAAATGTCTAAGCGTTGGTATGTTGTACACGCCTACTCCGGTTTTGAGAAGCAAGTTATGCGCTCACTGCTGGAGCGTATTAGTATTAAAGAAATGGAAGATTCTTTCGGTCAAATTCTAGTTCCCACTGAAGAAGTAGTGGAAATGCGCGATGGTAAAAAGCGCAAAAGTGAACGCAAGTTTTACCCAGGTTATGTATTAGTTGAAATGGCAATGAACGATGACAGCTGGCACTTGGTAAAAGAAACGCCAAAAGTGCTAGGTTTTATTGGTGGCACGGCAGAAAAGCCTGCACCGATTACTGCGCGTGAAGCCGATGCAATTCTACAGCGTGTACAAGATGGTAGCGACAAGCCACGTCCGCGTACTATGTTCCAGCCAGGCGAATTAGTGCGAGTGCTTGATGGTCCATTTGCAGATTTTAGCGGTACGGTTGAAGAGGTCAATTACGAGAAGAGCCGTTTACAGGTTTCTGTGAGTATTTTTGGCCGCCCAACACCCGTTGAATTAGAGTTTGGTCAGGTAGAGAAAGAATAATATCTGGTTTTTTTAAAAACGGGGAGCCGTAAGGCGTTATACCCATAGGAGTTATCATGGCTAAGAAAGTACAATCGTACATTAAGCTGCAAGTAGCAGCTGGTAAAGCGAATCCAAGTCCACCCGTAGGCCCTGCTTTAGGTCAGCACGGTGTGAACATTATGGAATTCTGTAAAGCATTTAACGCTGCAACACAAGACATGGAAGTAGGCTTGCCTACACCTGTTGTTATTACTGTTTACAGCGACCGTAGCTTTACCTTTATTACCAAAACCCCGCCAGCTTCAGTATTACTGAAAAAAGCTTTGGGTTTGAAATCTGCTTCTGCAACACCTAACAAAGTAAAAGTTGGCAAAATTTCTCGTGAACAGCTAGAAGAAATTGCCAAGCTTAAAGAACCTGACTTAACTGCTGCTACTTTAGAAGCTGCAGTTCAAACCATCGCTGGCAGCGCGCGCAGCATGGGTATTGACGTGGAGGGCGTGTAAATGGCCAAGTTAACTAAGCGTCAAAAACTAATTGCTG
This sequence comes from uncultured Halomonadaceae bacterium, assembly GCA_964368615.1. Lineage (GTDB taxonomy): Bacteria > Pseudomonadota > Gammaproteobacteria > Pseudomonadales > Halomonadaceae > Marinospirillum. Next base: position 5,130 of record CAYJCB010000025.1, read on the forward strand.
AAAAAGTTGTTGCCTTGAAAAGCTACAGCATTGAAGAAGCTGTTGCTTTATTAAGCAGCCTACCAGCTGTTAAGTTTAAAGAAACAATTGAAGTTGCTGTCAACCTAGGTGTTGATCCACGTAAATCAGACCAAGTTGTTCGTGGCGCGACAGTTCTTCCTAACGGTACTGGTAACAGCGTTCGTGTAGCTGTATTTGCACAAGGCGCTGCTGCTGAAGCTGCTTTAGCAGCCGGTGCTGATTTAGTGGGTATGGACGATTTAGCTGAAAAAGTTAAAGCGGGCGAAATGAACTTTGACGTAGTTATTGCTGCACCTGACGCGATGCGTGTGGTGGGTATGTTGGGTCAAATTCTAGGTCCACGTGGCCTAATGCCTAACCCTAAAGTGGGTACTGTTACTCCAGACGTTGCTACAGCAGTTAAAAATGCTAAAGCAGGTCAGGTGCGTTTCCGTACTGACAAGAACGGTATTATTCACGCAGGTGTTGGTAAGATTGATTTCCCTGCTGAAGCAATCCGTGGCAACATCGAAGCTTTAATTTTAGATCTTAAGAAGCTAAAGCCTTCTTCTTCTAAGGGCATTTACATGAAGAAAGTAACACTTTCTAGCACCATGGGCCCGGGCTTAGCGATTGATATTGCAACTTTAGACGTTAAATAAACGCTTAAAGCTTGTGTAAGAAACTTTGCGGATGCTGCTGGTTTTAAAGTGTTTAACTTTTTAAAGCTAGCAGCAACCTTCAAAGACCGTAGGTGCAGCAAAAAGCAGTTTAATACTGCTTAATAAGCTGCTTAATCTCCTACGCAGATGGGTGACCGCCTACTTTGTAGGTCCAACCATCAATACCGACTCCGAATTCCCGGAGGGTTGGAAACCGTGGAAAAACGTAACAAACCGTTTTTCTATATTAGGAGCAAGATAAAGTGGCGCTTAATCTAAAAGACAAACAGGCCATTGTTGGCCAGGTCAACGATGCTGCCAAAGCTGCTCAATCTGTAGTTATTGCTGATGCACGCGGTGTAACCGTTAGTGCCATGAGCGTTCTGCGTAAGCAGGCTCGTGAAGCAGGCGTACAAATGCGTGTTGTTCGTAACACCTTAGCACGTCGCGCTTTAGCAGCAACTAGCTTTGAATGTTTAACTGAAGAATTTACTGGCCCTACCCTGATTGCTTTCTCTATGGAGCATCCTGGTGCAGCGGCACGTTTATTCAAAGAATTTGCTAAAACGCAAAAATCATTTGAAGTTAAGGCAATGGCTTACGAAGGTGAGTTCATTCCTGCTACAGATATCGATCGTTTGGCTACATTGCCAACTTACAACGAAGCGATCGCGAAGCTAATGGCAACAATGAAAGAAGCAGCAGCAGGCAAGTTGGTTCGTACTCTTGCAGCTGTGCGTGACCAGAAAGAAGCTGAAGCCGCTTAATTTAGCAGCTTTTTAGTATTCACTGAGTCCTTCTAAACAAATTTACTTAGGTAGAATTAACATGGCACTTACTAAAGACGATATTCTTAACGCTATCGCTGACATGTCTGTAATGGAAGTTGTTGAGCTAGTTTCAGCAATGGAAGAAAAATTCGGCGTATCTGCAGCTGCTGCTGTAGCTGCTGGCCCTGCTGCTGCTGAAGCGGCTGAAGAGCAAACTGAATTTGACGTAATTCTAACTGCTGCTGGCGAAAAGAAAGTTAACGCTATCAAAGCAGTACGTGAAATTACTGGCCTAGGCTTGAAAGAAGCTAAAGCAATGGTTGACGGCGCTCCTGCAACAGTTAAAGAAGGTGTTTCTAAAGCTGACGCTGAAGCTGCTAAAGCTAAACTTGAAGAAGCCGGTGCATCGGTGGAACTTAAGTAATTTGCATGGCAGCTTAGGGCTGCAGCAGAATGGCTGGTGGTGCAAGTGCACTGCCGGCCTTTTTCTGTTACAAGCAGCCTAGTTTAATTTAACTGCACTTCACTTTAAACTGTGATGCTTGCAGCGGGGCGCACCTCCCCTTGAAGGTGTAGTGACCACTGCGGTCTGGTTTTTGGTGAACAAGCTGGGGAAAACTGATGGCTTACTCGTACACTGAGAAGAAACGTATCCGTAAGGATTTCAGCAAACTGCCTACGGTAATGGATGTTCCTTACCTATTAGCCATACAGCTGGATTCTTATCGCCAATTCCTCCAAGAGGATATTGCAGGCGATGCGCGCACTGAAACTGGTTTACATGCGGCTTTTCAATCCGTATTTCCAATCGAGAGCTATTCAGGCAATGCTGCACTGGAATACGTAAGCTATCGCCTTGGAACCCCAGTATTTGATGTTAAAGAGTGTGTTTTGCGAGGTATTACCTTTGCAGCACCTTTGCGCGTAAAAGCTCGTTTAGTTATATATGACAGAGATTCGCCTAACAAAGCAATCAAAGATATTAAAGAACAAGAAGTCTATATGGGTGAAATGCCACTCATGACCAAAAATGGTACCTTTGTTGTTAACGGTACTGAGCGTGTTATTGTTTCTCAGTTGCACCGCTCGCCAGGTGTGTTTTTTGACCATGACCGTGGTAAAACGCACTCTTCTGGTAAACTTCTTTATTCTGCTCGTGTTATTCCTTACCGTGGTTCTTGGTTGGATTTTGAATTCGATCCTAAAGATTTAGTCTATGTGCGTATTGACCGTCGCCGTAAATTACCTGCGACTATTTTGCTACGTGCACTAAACTTTAGTTCAGAACAAATTTTGGAAATGTTCTTCGACACCAGTAACTACTACTTTAAGAAAGATGGTATTTACGTCGATCTAGTACCTTCACGTTTACGTGGTGAAACGTCCTCTTTTGAAATTAAAGATAAAGATGGCACGGTATTGGTTGAGCAAGACCGCCGCATTACCCAGCGTCATATTCGTGCGCTTGAAAAAGCAGGTATTAAGCAGCTAGCTGTTCCTTTGGAATATTTGCATGGCAAAGTGCTTGCCAAAGATATTGTTGACCCTTCCACGGGTGAATTGCTAGTTGAGTGTAATACTGAAATTACTGAAGAAGTTTTAACTAAGCTTGCTGAAGCTAAAATTAAGAGCTTTGAAACACTTTACACTAACGATTTAGATTGCGGTCCGTTCATTTCAGATACTTTGCGAATTGATCCTACACGCACTCAGTTTGAAGCGTTAGTAGAAATTTACCGTATGATGCGCCCTGGCGAGCCGCCAACCAAGGAATCTGCGGAAGGTTTGTTTAATAACTTGTTCTTCTCACCCGAACGCTATGACCTTTCTGGCGTAGGTCGTATGAAGTTCAACCGCCGCTTACACCGCGATATTGATGTTGGCGAGCCTGTGCTTTCCCACGACGATATTGTTGACGTAATGCGCGAGTTATTAAGCATTCGTAACGGTAAAGGTGAAGTCGATGATATTGACCACCTAGGTAACCGCCGTATTCGTTCGGTTGGTGAAATGGCTGAAAACCAATTCCGTGTTGGTTTGGTACGTGTTGAACGCGCAGTTAAAGAGCGTTTATCCTTAGCTGAAAGCGAAGGTTTAATGCCACAAGATTTAATTAACGCTAAGCCTGTTGCTGCTGCGGTTAAAGAATTCTTTGGTTCCAGCCAGCTGTCTCAGTTTATGGACCAGAACAACCCGCTGTCAGAAGTTACGCATAAGCGTCGTGTATCTGCTTTAGGCCCGGGTGGTCTAACGCGTGAACGTGCTGGCTTTGAAGTTCGTGACGTACACGCAACCCACTATGGTCGTGTGTGCCCTATCGAAACGCCTGAAGGCCCGAACATTGGTCTAATCAACTCTTTGGCCACCTATGCGCGTACCAACTCTTACGGTTTCTTAGAAACACCTTACCGTACTGTTGTTAACGGCAAAGTAACCAATGATGTCGCTTACTATTCGGCGATTGAAGAAGGCCAATACGTTATTGCTCAGGCTTCTGCCACCTTGAATGATAAAGGTGAGTTGATTGATGAGTTGGTGCAGGTTCGTCACAACGGTGATACCACCTTTGTAACGCCTGACCAAGTAACTTTAATGGACGTTTCGCCACGTCAGGTTGTTTCGGTTGCTGCTTCATTGATTCCTTTCCTTGAGCATGATGATGCTAACCGTGCCTTGATGGGTTCGAACATGCAACGTCAGGCTGTTCCTACTCTAAAAGCTGATAAGCCTTTAGTAGGTACGGGTATGGAACGTGCGGTTGCGCGTGACTCAGGCGTGTGTGCTGTGGCACTGCGTGGTGGTGTGGTTGATTCAGTTGATGCGTCGCGCATTGTTGTGCGTATTAACGAAGATGAACTAGTTGGCGGTGAAGCAGGTGTGGATATTTACAACCTCACCAAGTACACCCGTTCTAACCAGAACACTTGTATTAACCAGCGCCCCATTGTTAAGCCTGGCGATATTATTTCTAAAGATGATATTTTAGCCGATGGTCCTTCAGTGGATATGGGTGAGTTGGCACTAGGGCAAAACATGCGTATCGCCTTTATGCCTTGGAATGGTTTTAACTTTGAAGACTCGATTCTGGTTTCAGAGCGCGTTGTTGAAGAAGACCGTTTTACCACCATTCATATTCAAGAACTAACTTGTGTGTCGCGCGATACTAAGTTGGGTTCTGAAGAAATCAGTGCTGATATTCCTAACGTGGGCGAATCTGCGCTTTCTAAGTTAGATGAATCGGGCATTGTTTACATTGGTGCTGAAGTTGGCCCTGGTGATCTTCTAGTCGGTAAGGTAACGCCTAAAGGCGAGACCCAGCTAACACCGGAAGAAAAACTGCTGCGTGCCATTTTTGGTGAAAAAGCCTCTGATGTAAAAGATACGTCTTTGCGTGTTGCTACGGGCATGAAAGGTACGGTTATTGACGTACAAGTCTTCACCCGTGATGGCGTTGATAAAGACAAGCGTGCTTTAGCGATTGAAGAGTCGCAGCTAGACGAAGTGCGTAAAGACCTTAAAGAAGAATACCGTATAGCTGAAGAAGCAACCTTTGCGCGTTTACGCAATGCATTGGTTACACAAATGGTTAACGGTGGTCCGCAGCTGTCTAAAAACGCTAAAATTACCGACGAATACCTAAATGATTTGGTTTATTCCGAATGGTTTAAGTTGCGTATGCAAGACGAAGCCTTGAACGAACTACTTGCCCAAGCTCAAGCTCAGTTAATTGAGCGTAAGAAGCTGATGGAAGAAAAGTTCGAAGACAAGAAGCGCAAATTACAGCAAGGTGATGATTTAGCACCGGGCGTACAGAAGATTGTTAAAGTTTATGTTGCCGTTAAGCGTCGTATTCAGCCAGGCGATAAAATGGCGGGTCGTCACGGTAACAAGGGTGTTGTTTCGGCAATTATGCCGGTAGAAGACATGCCTTATAACGAAGACGGTATTCCAGTTGATATAGTGTTGAACCCGCTAGGTGTTCCTTCACGTATGAACGTAGGCCAGGTATTAGAAACTCACCTAGGTTTAGCCGCCAAAGGTTTGGGCGAACGCATTGCCGAAATGCTTGAAAACGAGCGTTCTGTGCAGCTAAAAGAATTGCGTGTTTTCTTGGAAAAAGTTTACAACCTTTCAGACGGTTTACGTATTGAAGAGTTAGATAAGCTAACGGACGATGAAATTATTGAGCTAGCGCATAACTTGAAGAAAGGTGTGCCTATGGCAACGCCAGTCTTTGACGGTGCTAAAGAGCATGAAATTAAAGCCATGCTTGAGCTAGCTGGTTTACCACGCAGTGGCCAGATGGATCTTTACGATGGTCGTACTGGCGAGAAGTTTGACCGCCCAGTAACCGTTGGTTATATGTACATGCTGAAGCTTAACCACTTGGTTGACGACAAGATGCACGCACGTTCTACAGGTTCTTATAGCCTTGTAACGCAGCAGCCTTTGGGTGGTAAAGCACAGTTTGGTGGTCAGCGTTTTGGTGAGATGGAAGTTTGGGCGCTAGAAGCTTACGGTGCCGCTTACACGCTTCAAGAAATGCTGACTGTTAAATCGGACGACGTGAATGGTCGTACCAAAATGTATAAAAACATTGTGGACGGTAATCATAAGATGGAACCAGGTATGCCTGAGTCCTTCAACGTTCTGATTAAAGAAATACGTTCCCTAGCGATAGATATCGACTTGGAATACTAAGAAATTTGGCCGAGCAATTGATTGCTCGGCTACTTTAGTATTGTTTTGGGATAGCAAAGTTTGCATGACGGGCCTAATGCCCGTCGCCACTCCAACGGGAGCTGCGGCTGATGAAAGATCTGGTTAGTGTATTGCGTAATCAGGGTCAACCTGATGAATTTGAATCATTAAGAATTACTCTGGCCTCACCAGAACTGATCCGTTCTTGGTCATTTGGTGAAGTTAAAAAGCCAGAAACAATCAACTATCGTACGTTTAAGCCTGAGCGTGATGGTTTATTCTGTGCCAAAATTTTTGGTCCTACTAAGGACTATGAGTGTTTGTGCGGCAAATATAAGCGCATGAAGCACCGTGGTATTATTTGTGAAAAATGTGGCGTTGAAGTAACCCAAGCTAAAGTGCGCCGTGAGCGTATGGCTCACATTGAATTAGCGTCGCCAGTTGCCCACATTTGGTTTCTAAAGTCGCTTCCTTCGCGTATTGGTCTAATGCTTGATATGACCCTACGTGACATCGAGCGCGTGCTTTATTTTGAAAGCTTTGTTGTTATCGACCCTGGCATGACTACGCTAGAAAAAGGTCAGCTGCTGAATGATGAGCAGTATTTTGATGCCCTAGAAGAATTTGGCGATGACTTTGATGCGCGTATGGGTGCTGAAGCAATTCAAGCATTACTACGTGACATTGATTTAAATGACGAAATCGAAAGAATTCGCGAAGAAATTCCACAAACCTCATCTGAAACTAAGATGAAGAAAATCACTAAGCGTCTAAAAATTCTAGAAGCTTTCCGTGATTCCAATAACCAGCCTGGCTGGATGGTGCTAGAAGTTCTGCCTGTTCTACCACCCGATTTACGTCCGCTAGTTCCACTAGACGGCGGTCGTTTTGCTACCTCAGATTTGAACGACCTTTACCGCCGTGTGATTAACCGTAACAACCGTCTAAAGCGTTTGTTAGAGTTAAATGCGCCTGACATAATCGTGCGCAACGAAAAGCGTATGTTGCAGGAAGCGGTTGATGCCTTGTTAGACAACGGTCGTCGCGGTCGTGCCATTACTGGCACTAACAAGCGTCCTTTGAAATCACTTGCCGACATGATTAAAGGTAAGCAAGGTCGTTTCCGTCAGAACTTGCTTGGTAAGCGTGTTGACTACTCGGGCCGTTCGGTCATCGTGGTTGGTCCTACGCTACGCCTGCACCAGTGTGGTCTTCCTAAGAAGATGGCGCTTGAGTTATTTAAGCCATTTATTTTCGCCAAGCTAGAAGCGCGTGGCCTTGCCACAACCATTAAAGCAGCTAAGAAAATGGTTGAGCGTGAATTGCCTGAAGTTTGGGATATTTTAGCTGAGGTTATTCGTCAGCACCCAGTGATGTTGAACCGTGCGCCTACTTTGCACCGTTTAGGTATTCAGGCATTTGAGCCAGTATTGATTGAAGGTAAAGCAATTCAGCTGCACCCGTTGGTTTGTGCGGCGTATAACGCTGACTTTGACGGTGACCAAATGGCTGTTCACGTACCGCTAACGCTGGAAGCTCAGCTAGAAGCGCGTGCGTTAATGCTTTCGACTAACAACGTGTTATCGCCTTCTAACGGTGAACCAATTATCGTTCCTTCACAGGACGTAGTTCTAGGTCTTTACTACATGACCCGTGAAAAAATTGGTGCCAAAGGCGAAGGCATGGTGTTTAGTGACATTGAAGAAGTGGAGCGCGCCCATGCAACGGCTTGTGTTGCTTTGCATGCCAAGGTAAAAGTGCGTATCACTGAAACAGATAAAGAAATTGAAGGCGAAGCAGTAACACGCACCATGGTTGTTGATACAACGGTTGGTCGTGCTTTGTTGTCGCGCATTATGCCAGTAGGTTTGCCCTATGCTTTAGTTAACCAAGCACTGAATAAGAAAGCGATTTCTCGTTTAATTAACGAAGCTTATCGCCGTGTTGGCTTGAAAGACACGGTAGTTTTTGCTGACCAGTTAATGTACACCGGCTTCCAGTATGCTACTTGGTCGGGTTGTTCGATTGGCGTTAACGACTTTGTTATTCCAGCAGAAAAAGCCAGCATTATTGCCGACTCTGAAGCTGAAGTTAAACAAATTGAACAGCAGTTTGCTTCAGGTTTGGTAACGCAAGGCGAGAAATACAACAAAGTTATTGATATCTGGTCTAAGGCGAATGATAAAGTCGCCAAAGCGATGATGGTGGGTATTTCTAAAGAAACCATTACTGATAAAAATGGTGTTGAGTCAGAGCAAGACTCTTTCAACAGCGTATTTATTATGGCCGACTCAGGTGCGCGAGGTTCTGCGGCGCAGATTCGTCAGCTAGCCGGTATGCGTGGTTTGATGGCTAAGCCAGACGGTTCAATTATTGAAACGCCTATCGTGGCAAACTTCCGTGAAGGTCTAAACGTACTTCAGTACTTTATTTCTACCCACGGTGCGCGTAAAGGTTTGGCGGATACTGCACTAAAAACAGCTAACTCGGGTTACTTAACCCGTCGTTTAGTTGACGTAGCACAAGATTTAGTTGTAACACAGCTAGATTGTGGTACTGAAGAAGGCTTAATCATGCACCCTGTTATCGAGGGTGGTGACGTAATTGTACCGCTTTCAATGCGTGTGCTAGGCCGTGTGGTAGCGCGTGATGTATTTAACGCAGGCACTGGCGATGTAGTGATTACCAAAGGTACTTTGCTAGATGAAAAGTGGTGTGATCGCTTAGATTCTTTGGGTGTCGACGAAATCGTTGTACGCTCAGCCATTACCTGTACCACACGTTTTGGTGTGTGTGCTATGTGTTACGGCCGTGATTTGGCGCGTGGACATCAGGTTAACGTGGGCGAGGCAGTGGGTGTTATTGCTGCTCAGTCAATCGGTGAGCCAGGTACACAGCTTACGATGCGTACGTTCCACATAGGTGGTGCGGCATCACGTGCATCAGTAACTGACAGCGTACAAGTTAAGCACGGTGGTAAGGTGCGTTTCCATAACGTGAAGTTTGTTACCCGTGAAGATGGTAAGCTTATTGCTGTATCGCGTTCAGGCGCTTTGGCTATTGCCGACGTTAAAGGCCGTGAGCGTGAGTACTATAAGCTGCCTTATGGTGCTGAAGTTAGTGTTGCTGAAAACGAAGAAGTTGTTGCCGGTCAGGTAGTGGCTAAGTGGGACGCTCACACGCATCCTATTGTTGCAGAAGTTGCAGGTAAGGTTCAGTTTGTTGATATGGAAGACGGTATTTCTATTAACCGTAATATCGACGAATTAACTGGCTTGTCTTCAATTGAAATTATTGAAACCCAACACCGTCCAGCAGCAGGTAAAGACAAGCGTCCTATGATGCTGTTGCTTGACGCTAATGGTAAAGAGCTAGCGTTGCCAGGTAGTACGACTCCGGTTCAGTACATTTTGCCAGGTAAAGCCGTGGTTACCATTGATGACAATATAACCGTTGGTGTAGGTCAAGTTATCGCCCGTATTCCACAGGAAAGTACGGGTAACCGAGACATTACCGGTGGTCTACCCCGTGTTGCTGACTTATTTGAAGCGCGTCGCCCTAAAGAGCCAGCGATTATGGCCGAGGTAAGTGGTACGCTTTCAATGGGTAAAGAAACCAAGGGTAAACAGCGTATTATTATTACTCCTAACAATGGCGATGAGCCTTATGAGGCATTAATTCCTAAATGGCGTAAAATCAACGTGTTTGAAGGTGAGAACGTTGAGCGTGGTGAGGTCATCTCTGATGGTCCTTCTAGCCCGCACGATATTTTGCGCTTGTTAGGTGTAAGTGAATTAGCTAAATACATCACTACTGAAGTACAAGACGTTTACCGTCTACAGGGTGTTGTGATTAACGATAAGCACATTGAAGTGATTGTTCGTCAAATGTTACGTAAAGTAGAAGTGCAAGAAGTGGCTGACTCTAGCTTCTTGTCGGGCGAGCAGGTTGAATACTTTAAAGTATTAGAAGAAAACGAAGCACTCATGAAGGCTAAGAAGTTTCCAGCCAAGTTTGAGCGCCTACTGCTAGGTATTACTAAGGCCTCTTTAGCAACTGAATCATTTATTTCAGCGGCTTCTTTCCAAGAGACAACCCGTGTACTAACCGAAGCAGCTGTAAATGGTAAGCGCGACTATTTACGTGGTTTAAAAGAAAACGTTGTGGTTGGTCGTCTAATACCGGCTGGTACTGGATTAACCTACCACGCGCAACGCAAGCGTCACCGCGAAGATCAGCAAGTTATTCAAAGTGGCCCAAGCGCAAGTGAAGTGGAAGCAGCCTTGACTAGTGAACTTTCAGCACTGGATCAAGACGAGGATTAAGCATAAATGCAAGAGGAATAGACTGTAAATTGTTTACTCCTCTTGACCTCTTGTGCTTTATAACCGTAAAATGCGCTTCCTCAAAAGAGGGGATAGGTGCGTCTATCCATTTTGTTATATCAGAAATCTGCCTTGTTGAAGCGCCATAAAGGTGCTGAAACAGACATTGGAGTTTGCTTGCATGGCAACAATTAATCAGTTGGTTCGCAAGCCACGCAAACGCAGAGTAGCTAAGAGCGACGTTCCAGCGCTTCAAGCTTGTCCGCAAAGACGTGGTGTATGTACTCGTGTTTACACGACTACCCCTAAAAAACCTAACTCGGCGCTACGTAAAGTATGCCGTGTGCGTCTAACCAATGGTTTTGAAGTTTCTTCATACATTGGTGGTGAAGGTCATAACCTTCAAGAGCACTCGGTGGTACTAATTCGTGGTGGTCGTGTAAAAGACTTACCAGGTGTGCGTTATCACACCGTTCGCGGCGCATTGGATACCTCGGGTGTTCAGGGTCGTAAGCAAGGTCGTTCTAAGTACGGCGCAAAGCGTCCTAAGTAATTTAATATTTATACCGTCTGATAAGAGTAAGGCCAGGCCGTACGAGCTATATGCATGTCCTGGGGTTACCTGAAGACCGTTTAGAGGGCTTATCATGCCAAGAAGAAGAGTTGTGGCGAAACGTGAAATTTTGCCAGATCCTAAGTACGGAAGTGATCGTTTAGCAAAATTCATGAACCACGTAATGGAACATGGCAAAAAAGCTACAGCAGAGCGCATTGTTTACGGCGCACTGAGCAAAGTGGAAGAACGCACCAAGAAAGATGCTATTGAATTATTCGAAAAAGCACTAGAAAACATTCAGCCTTTAGTTGAAGTAAAATCACGCCGTGTTGGTGGTGCTACTTATCAGGTACCTGTTGAAGTTCGTCCTTCACGTCGTACAGCACTGGCTATGCGTTGGTTGGTTGATTTCGCGCGTAAGCGCGGTGAAAAATCTATGGATCTTCGTCTAGCTGGCGAAATCATGGATGCTGCCGAAGGTAAAGGTGCTGCAGTCAAGAAGCGTGAAGATGTTCACCGCATGGCTGAAGCAAACAAGGCATTTTCACACTACCGCTTCTAAGGGAGACCTCAAGTGGCACGTAAAACACCGATTAAATTTTATCGTAATATTGGTATCTGTGCTCACGTTGATGCGGGTAAAACCACAACAACTGAACGCGTACTTTATTATACGGGTGTTAACCATAAGTTGGGTGAAACCCACGATGGTGCATCGACCACAGACTGGATGGAACAAGAGCAAGAGCGTGGTATTACTATCACCTCGGCTGCTGTTACTTCTTTCTGGAAAGGTATGGACAAGCAGTTTACAGAGCACCGCGTAAACATCATTGATACCCCTGGACACGTTGACTTCACTATCGAAGTTGAGCGTTCTTTGCGCGTACTTGATGGTGCGGTTGTTGTGTTCTGTGGTTCTTCAGGCGTAGAGCCTCAGTCTGAAACTGTATGGCGTCAAGCTAACAAGTACGAAGTTCCACGTATTGTATTTGTTAACAAGATGGACCGTTCAGGTGCAGACTTTGAGCGTGTTCTTGGCCAAATCAAGTCACGTTTAGCAGCTAACCCAATTCCTATTCAGTTACCGATTGGTTCTGAAGAGAATTTTGTGGGCGTAGTTGACCTTATGAAAATGAAGGCCATCTACTGGAATGAAGCAGACATGGGTTTAACTCATGAATACCGCGACATTCCTGCTGAGCTAGTTGCTAAAGCTGAAAAACTTCGTGAAGAAATGGTTGAAGCTGCTGCTGAAGCCAATGACGAGCTGATGAACAAATACCTTGAAGAAGGTGTGTTGACCGATGAAGAAGTTAAAGCCGGTCTACGTAAGCGCGTTATTAACAACGAAATCGTTCTAGCTTTGTGTGGTTCTGCCTTTAAAAACAAAGGTGTGCCTGCTGTACTAGACGCTGTTGTTGAATACCTACCTGCACCAGACGAAGTTCGTCCGATGGAAGGTGAACTAGAGAATGGCGAAAAAGGCATTCGTTTAGTTGAAGATACTGCACCCTTCTCTGCGCTAGCGTTTAAAATTGCAACTGACCCATTCGTTGGTACCCTGACTTATATTCGCGTTTATTCGGGTGTGCTAGAAAGTGGTTCGGGCGTTTATAACTCTGTTAAGCAGAAAAGAGAGCGTGTTGGCCGTTTGGTTCAAATGCACGCTAACGACCGTGTTGAGATTAAAGAAGTTCGCGCTGGCGACATCGCGGCTTGCGTTGGTCTAAAAGATGTAACTACGGGTGATACCCTGTGTGATGACAACAATCGTATTGTGTTAGAGCGCATGGAGTTTCCTGAGCCAGTTATTTCTGTAGCGGTTGAGCCTAAATCTAAGATTGACCAAGAAAAAATGGGTGTTGCGCTAGGTAAGCTAGCTCAAGAAGATCCTTCTTTCCGTGTTAAGACAGATCCTGAAACCGGACAAACAATTATCTCTGGTATGGGTGAACTACACCTAGATATTCTTGTTGACCGTATGCGTCGTGAGTTTAATGTTGAAGCTAACATTGGTAAGCCACAAGTTGCCTACCGCGAAACTATCCGTAAGGGTGTTGAGCAAGAAGGTAAGTTTGTGCGTCAATCCGGTGGTCGTGGTCAGTATGGTCACGTATGGCTGAAGATTGAACCGCTTCTCGATAAAGGTGAAGACGGCGAGAAGACCTATGAATTCGTTAACGAAATCGTTGGTGGTGTTGTGCCGCGCGAATACGTGCCTGCAGTCGACAAAGGTTGCTTTGAGCAATTGCAGAACGGTGTTCTAGCTGGCTACCCAATGATCGACGTTAAGGTAACCTTGTTTGACGGTTCCTACCATGACGTCGACTCTAACGAGTTAGCCTTCAAAATTGCTGGTTCCATGGCGATTAAAGAAGGTGCAAAAAAAGCAGGTGCTGTACTACTTGAGCCGATGATGAAGGTTGAAGTGGTTACACCTGAAGAGTACATGGGCGACGTCATGGGCGACTTGAGCCGCCGTCGTGGTCTCGTACAGGGCATGGATGATTTACCATCTGGTAAAGTTGTTCGTGCGGAAGTTCCACTGGGTGAGATGTTCGGTTACGCTACAGACTTGCGTTCCGCAACCCAGGGCCGTGCTAGCTACTCCATGGAGTTTGCTAAGTACTCAGAGGCGCCGGCTAGCATTGTTGAAGCCGTCATCAATCGAAAGTAATTATTAAATCTGCCGTTAATCGAAGAGGTTATCGTTGTGGCTAAAGAAAAATTTGAACGTATTAAACCGCACTTAAACGTAGGCACTATCGGTCACGTTGACCACGGTAAAACAACACTTACTGCTGCTCTAACGCGCGTATGTAACGAAGCGTTTGGTGGTAAAGGTGTTTCACGTGGTTACGACCAGATCGACAACGCTCCTGAAGAGCGTGAGCGCGGTATCACTATTTCAACATCTCACGTTGAATATGAGTCACCTACGCGTCACTACGCACACGTAGACTGCCCAGGTCACGCTGACTATGTTAAAAACATGATCACCGGTGCTGCGCAGATGGACGGTGGTATTCTTGTTTGTTCAGCAGCTGATGGCCCTATGCCTCAAACGCGTGAGCACATCTTGCTTTCTCGTCAAGTTGGTGTTCCTTACATCGTTGTGTTCATGAACAAAGCGGACATGGTTGACGATGAAGAGCTACTTGAGCTAGTAGAAATGGAAATTCGTGACTTGTTGTCAACTTACGAATTCCCTGGCGACGATACCCCTGTGATCATTGGTTCTGCACTAATGGCACTAGAAGGTAGAGACGACAACGAAATGGGTACTACAGCTGTTCTTAAGCTAGTTGAAGCTTTAGACACCTACATTCCTGAGCCTGAGCGCGCTATCGATAGACCATTCCTAATGCCTATTGAAGACGTATTCTCTATCTCTGGTCGTGGTACTGTTGTAACTGGCCGTGTTGAGCGTGGTATTGTTCGCACTGGTGAAGAGATTGAAATCGTTGGTATCGTAGACACAGTTAAGACTACTTGTACTGGTGTTGAAATGTTCCGTAAGCTGCTTGACGAAGGTCGTGCAGGTGAAAACATTGGTGCACTACTACGTGGTACTAAGCGTGATGACGTTCAACGTGGTCAAGTACTAGCTAAGCCAGGCTCTATTCTTCCACACACAGTTTTTGAAGCAGAAGTTTATGTTCTGTCCAAAGACGAAGGTGGTCGTCATACTCCTTTCTTCAAGGGCTACCGTCCTCAGTTCTACTTCCGTACAACTGACGTAACTGGTTCTTGTGAACTGCCTGAAGGCGTAGAAATGGTTATGCCTGGTGACAACGTTAAACTTGTTGTTACTTTGATTGCACCTGTTGCGATGGACGACGGTCTCCGTTTTGCTATTCGTGAAGGTGGTCGTACTGTTGGTGCTGGTGTTGTTGCTAAAATTGTTGCTTAATTTTAGCTCTCGCTAGTCCCAAAAAAGAGGGCTTCCAACTGGAAGCCCTCTTTACTGTTAAACTTTTTTAATAAACGTTTGACACATGAGAAATTGCAGCACTATAATGCTGCTCCTTTTTTAGGTGCAGATCTGGTGTCTGTACCCAAGTAGCCCGTATCGGAGCATTGGATAATGCAAGACCAGAAAATCCGTATTCGGTTG
>CAYJCB010000026.1:0-2149 GCA_964368615.1 uncultured Halomonadaceae bacterium
TTATAGACGCTATTCCTCCTTTCTATTTTATTATTGATGAAATTAACCGTGCCGAGCTATCACGTGTTTTTGGTGAGTTAATGTACTGCCTTGAATACCGTGGAGTTGAAGGCGCAATAAAAACCCAATACGCCCAGCTTAATACCGATGCAACGGGTATGTTAAAAGTTGGCGAAAGCTACCAGTTTTTTGTGCCTCATAATGTTTATTTAATCGGTACGATGAACACCATAGATCGCAGTATTGAAAGTTTTGACTTTGCTTTAAGACGGCGCTTTGCTTGGGAAGAAGTTTTGCCTGATATGGACGTTTTAGAGCAGCATCTAAATCAAATACATGGTAGTAGTTGGTCAGGACTTGCAGAAAACCTTACTGAGCTTAACAAGGCAATTGAAAGCGAGCCTCTTTTAGGCGCTGATTTTCAAATAGGTCATGCTTATTTAATGAATCTGAACTACTCAAAATCTCTAAACTTAAAAAAGGTTTGTGAGCAGGTTTGGAAGGATTCAATTCAACCGCTTTTACAAGAGTATTTGCGCGGTACGGGTAGAGAAAAAGACCTATTAAAACAGTTTAAACAAACTTTTACGATTAAAGAATTAAAGTAATGTCAACCAAAAAATTATCCACAATTATTTTGCAAGATAATAAGACTTATAAGCTGGTGGATGGGCAGCAGTTAGCACCTAGCAATATTGGTAACCCAATTAAAATAACTAGTGATGTTTGGAGCGCTTTAGTTAAAATAAGTCATGCGTATAGTAAAGAAAAAATGAGTGCTATCAAGCGCTCATTGACTCTCTTTAATGAAGCAGAATACGCACACAATACAGACGATGGCTTGATAGAGCTGACTGGGTATGATGCGAAAAACTTTGAATTAAGTACGGGTAACCTAATTGGCTATGTTAAGCAGGATAATCTTACCCTGAACATTAGCTCACGTTTTGGTGATGACTTCTTAAAATACATTATTGCAGATGCCGATGGCTTTTTAGAAGTTGAAAATTCCAGTGGTAAAGGGCAAGACGATGACTATCAATGGTTGTTAGCCTATTTATGGAATATTAAGCTAAAACGTGCTTACCGTTTAGGGCTGCCAAAGTTGTATGCTAGCCAGCAAGAAAGGCTAAGCAAAGTACGTGGCAACCTTGATAGTATAGATTTTTATAAAAACCAAGGTACGGGTAAATACCTTTGTGCTTACCGTGAACACAGTTATACCAACCCCGCAATTACCCTATTTATGGAAGCTTACAAAGTCATTAATCACTACAGCTTTAGTCAGCAAAATCGCGGTATTTACAATGCGCTGCAAGTGGCTAACCAAGGCATTAAACGCAGCCGTTTGGAGTTACTTAATACTAAATATTTTACCAATCCTTTTTATAACGACTACAACCTGTTGATTGATTTATCCAAAAAAATTATTAGCAGCAAAGGTATGGGCTTTAGTGATGAGCAAGAAACCAATGCCTTTTTGTTCGATGTATCCATGTTGTTTGAATACTTTATTCGCAAGCTGCTTATCCGAGGCGGATTCTCGCTAAGAGGAAAACAAAGAGAGCTAGCCATACCTGCGCTAGGCGTAAGTAAGGTTACGCATCAACTTGAACCAGATTTAGTAATAGATGCCAATAATGGTGTATTTATATTTGACGTTAAATATAAAAATTTCAGTTCACAGCTGGGGGTGAGGCGTGAGGACCTATTTCAGCTACACACTTATATTGGGCAATACGCTAACCAGAGCAAGGTTCTGGGCTGTGGCTTTATTTATCCACTAACTGAAGAAAATGGTTCGGAAAGTATTTTGGAAAGTGAAATTGTTCAACAAGGTAATAAAATTCCTTTTTATGTTTTGTTTCTTAAAGTCCCGTCGGAAACTACTAACGACCAAGACAGTTTTATTAAGGAGATGGCTGAGCAATGTAATCAGTTTAAAGAAAAAATGCACCATTTAATAAATACCTAGATTAAATTTATATAAAATAATGCTGTTTTCTAATGATTTTAGGTTCAGGTTTATACTTATTTGGTAAGGTATCAATACTATGTATGACTTAATCGGTGATCTGCACGGCCATGCTAGTGCCTTAGAAGAGTTGCTAGAAAAAATGGGCTATCAACTCACTAGCTCAGGCTGGCA
>CAYJCB010000026.1:2249-3710 GCA_964368615.1 uncultured Halomonadaceae bacterium
CTAAAACCTTTTTTAGATGAACAGCAACGCATTAAGGAAGATGCTTGGCTGGAATTGGCACTGCATGGCACGCCTGCCTTTAAAGCTGCTGAAACTTTA
Source organism: uncultured Halomonadaceae bacterium (assembly GCA_964368615.1). Taxonomy (GTDB): domain Bacteria; phylum Pseudomonadota; class Gammaproteobacteria; order Pseudomonadales; family Halomonadaceae; genus Marinospirillum. The sequence continues at coordinate 2,349 of CAYJCB010000026.1, forward strand.
CTCAAAGGTTTAGAAGTGGCTCTACCTAGCGGCTATAGTTTTAAAGATAAAGATGGCACAGAGCGAAAAATGATTAGAACTAAATGGTGGGATTCCAGCAAAGAAACCTACTACGACCTTGCCATGCTGCCAGAAGAAGATAAAAAACAACTACCAAAAACCCCTGTTAGCACTCATCTTTTACCTAACTATTTGGGTGATAAGCCGCTTTTCTTAGGTCACTACTGGCGAACTGGAACACCACAACCATTAAGCGAGCACATCGCTTGTTTAGATTACAGCATAGCAGGTGGCAAAGACCGTAAGTTATGCGCTTATCGTTTTCAGGGTGAAAAAATCATTCGGCCAGAAAACTTTGTTTGGGTTACCGGTTAAAAGTACCTACATCAATAAGATTAAACGTCATTATTTAACGCTTAATAGGCTTATCCTAACTCTAAATTAAAAACCAACAGAAAGTTAGGAGTTAGACATGCAGTTAACCAAACAGCAAAAACAAGTTTTGTGGGAAAGAATTGACGAGATTTTATTTTATAAGTATGACCCTATAGGAATATGGGATTTGCCAATTATAGGGATACGAGATGAATACAGTGGCTATGTGCAGGAAGTGTTGGATTTAGCGATGAATAGCGTTGATTATCAGCCAGTAAAAAAATACCTTATGTACTTGGCAGAAGACAGCATGGGTTGTCCTATTCCTGAAGAAAAAGCTGAACACCTAGGCAGGCTAATTTATAGTCTGGTTCATAGTGAAAACCCAGCTACGAACAGTGATGAATCTTAGATGGAAAGTGGCTTAAAGACCATTGGCAAGCCTCAATCAAGAATATATAAAACAAGGAATTAATATGAGCCGTTTGGAAAATAAAATTGAAGCCAAAGATCGCACTATTCGTGATGTGCTGGATAAAACCAAATATACAGTGGATTATTATCAGCGTGAATACAGTTGGCAGCAAAAGCATATCGAACAGTTAGTAACGGATTTAACCACGGCTTTTTTAAATGAATACCAGCCACAGCATGAGCGACCAGAGGTAGAGAATTACAACAGCTATTACCTTGGACCTTTTGTGTTAAGTGAAAAAGGCGGTATGCGTAGCATTATTGATGGTCAGCAACGCCTTACCTCGTTAACGCTTGTTTTGGTGTATTTGAATAATTTACAGAAAAAACATAGTGTGAATGAGTCGATTGAAAGCCTTGTTTTCTCTGAAAAGTTCGGCAAAAAATCCTTCAATATTGATGTTCCTGAGCGCACAGCTTGTTTACAAGCCTTGTTTGAAGAGGGTGAATATACGCTGCCAGAAGACGCCGACGCTTCAACGGTTAATATGCTGGAACGCTACAGCGATATTG
>CAYJCB010000026.1:3810-14458 GCA_964368615.1 uncultured Halomonadaceae bacterium
CGCGCTAAATATGCCGTCACTATTCGTCAGGGGCAGGCAGGCTCTAAAAACGAAGACTTTGAAAAAGTTGGTACCCGCTTTCACAATTGGTTCCGCGATAACTTAAAGTTAGTCGGTTTAGATAAAGACTCCCAAGAAGATTTTAACCAGTTTGTTAATCAGCACTTCAAATATTACCTTGATGCTTACCTGCGTATTGCTGAGGCCAAAGAGTCGTTAGTGCCGGGCTTGGAGTCTGTGCATTACATTCAGCAGTGGGGTATTGCCGCTTCTTTAAGAGATCCATTACTGCTAGCAGCTTTGTTGCCTACCGACAGTGTGGAATTAGCTAACGAGAAAATAAATACTGTCGCTAAGTACATCGACATCTTTTGTGTACGCCGTTCTATTAATTTTAGAGCCTTTGGTGCGACCTCTATTCGTTACACCATGTACAGTTTAGTAAAAGAATTACGTGACCAACCACTAGATGAGCTAAAAGCCATTTTACAAAACAAGCTAGATGCAATGGACGAAACCTGGGATAAATTTCAACATTTTCGTTTGCATGGCCAGAACAAACGTTTTGTGAAATACCTTTTATCGCGCATTTCAGGTTATGTTGACCAACTTGCAGGGAAAAGTAGTAACTTCACAAATTATTACCATAAGAGTGTAGGTAAACCTTACGAAATTGAGCACCTTTGGAGCAACCACTTTGATGCCTTTAAAGACGAGTTTGAACAGCAAAATTATTTTGAAGAGTACCGCAACCGCTTAGGTGGTTTGGTCTTGCTTCCTTCAGGCACAAACCAGTCGTATGGTGGCAAACCTTATAGCGAAAAGAAGCAGCACTACGTTAAAGAGAACTTGTTGGTTAAATCACTTTGCCCGTTGGCGTATGAAAACAACCCAAACTTTAAAAAGCTCATTACCGAGCATGGGCTGCCTTTTAAAGCCCACGATGAATTTAAAAAACAAGATTTAGAAGAACGCCAAGCATTATATCAAGCCATTAGCGAAAAGATTTGGGCGCTGTAAAGGCTGTTTATCGCTTTATCCAAAAACATCATCGTTAAAGTTTGGCTGCTTTCTTTTAAAAAGCTATTGCAGTTCATAATTTTTAGGCTGCAAGAGTTTTGGGGGTTGTTGCCCTAAAGATTCAGCAATTGAAATCTCGTTAACGCGGCAAAGTGAATCTAGGGGTAGGTTATTCGCTTCACGCCCAAAAGGTTCTTCTAGCTCTTGTGACAGCACATCTAAGCCCAAAAAAGTATAGGCAACCATTAGGGTAAACAGCACTGAATATAGCCCAAATACTGAAATTAAAGCAAAAGGCAAGGTGTAGCAATAAAGGTAGGCAGTGCGCCGTGTTAACAGGGTAAAAGCAAAGGGTAAGGGTGTGTTGCTGATACGTTCGCAACTGGCTTGAACAGCAGCCAAGCGGCTTAAATGTTCATCTAAAATACGCAAGCCGATGCTGTCGATATCACCACGACGGTAAAGCGTGCCAACTAAGCGCCCTGCACGGCGCAGGCAGTAATCGGCTGGGTTGGTGTGCGACAAGCATTTATCTACGCTAGCTTTGTCTACCCATTGCAATAAATCTTCACGGCAGTCTTCGTGCCGTAAAGCTGCTCGCAAGGCATGGCTATGCGCCGCTGTCCAACTTAATAACTGTTTTCTAAGTTCGCCTGCAATCTGGTGTTCAGCAGTTAAATCTAAGAGTGTTTCACTAGAACGCGCTAAGCTGCGAATTTCATGCACCATTTCACCCCATTGTTTACGCGCTTCCCACCAGCGTTCATAAGCAGCATTGTTTCTAAAGCCCAAAAATAGCGATAAAGAAACGCCTAAAAGGCTAAAAGGTGTTAGTGACAATTCGGGCAGCACAAGTATTTTTTTATAATGCATGAACACTAAGGCACTGGTGAAACACGTTAAAGTGATCAGCGTTAGTAAAATACGAGGAACTATAGAGCCGCGAATGGTAAATAAAAGCGCGATAATATTAGGGTGTTTACGAATAATCATGGCAGGCTTTTAATTCGCTAAAAACAAAGAAGTTTTTTGAGAACTTGAGGAGATTGGTAACTGTCACAAAAAGCATTGCAGGAAGTTGGTGGCTATGCCCTGATTTGAACAGGGGACCCCATCATTATGAGTGATGTGCTCTAACCAGCTGAGCTACATAGCCAAAAACAGAACAGAATTCTAGGCTTGGCAGCCTTAACTGTCAAGCCTATTTTTACTTTACTGCTATTTTAAATTTAAACATTGAAGCGATAATGCATGACGTCGCCATCTTTAATAATGTATTCCTTGCCTTCTAAACGCCATTTACCCGCTTCTTTAGCACCTTGCTCGCCGTTGAATTGAATAAAATCTTCATAGGCAATGACTTCAGCACGAATAAAGCCTTTTTGGAAGTCGGTATGAATAACACCAGCGCCTTCAGGGGCGGTTGCGCCTTGTTTAACCGTCCAAGCGCGTACTTCTTTAACACCAGCAGTAAAGTAGGTCTGTAAGCCTAGCAGCTCGTAACCAGCGCGAATTACACGGTTTAAACCAGGTTCGTCTAAGCCCATTGTTTCAAGAAACATTTCTTTTTCTTCTGGGTCATCTAATTCAGCAATTTCAGCTTCAATTTTATTGCACACAGGCACAACAGCAGCGCCTTCAGCTGCTGCAATTTCACGCACTACATCTAGGTAAGGGTTGTTTTCAAAGCCTTCTTCGCTAACGTTGGCAATGTACATGGTTGGTTTAAGCGTTAAAAAGCCATAGCTTCTTACCAAGTGCTTTTCTTCAGCGGTTAAGCCAAAGCTGCGTAAAGGTTGACCTTCAGCAACGTGAGGAAGAATTTTATCTAGAACTTCTTTTTGGGCAATGGCTTCTTTGTCGCCACCTTTGGCAATGCGCGCTAATTTTTGAATGCCTTTTTCAACGGAATCTAAATCCGCTAACGCCAATTCCATGTTAATAATTTCTATGTCATTACGTGGGTCAACGCGATTAGCAACGTGGATAATGTTGTCATCTTCAAAACAGCGCACTACGTGGGCGATGGCGTGAGTTTCACGAATGTTGGCTAAAAACTTATTGCCTAAACCTTCACCTTTGGAAGCACCGGCCACTAAACCGGCTATGTCTACAAATTCCATTGTGGTGGGTAAAGTGCGCTCTGGCTTAACAATAATAGCTAGCTCGTCTAGGCGTGGGTCGGGCATAGCCACTAAACCGCTGTTGGGTTCAATGGTGCAAAAAGGAAAGTTTTCAGCCGCAATGCCTGATTTGGTAAGCGCATTAAATAGGGTAGATTTGCCAACGTTGGGCAGACCGACAATGCCACAGTTAAAACCCATAAGATGTATCCTTTAATTAGTCCGCTTTAAAAGCGTGCAGTTGGTTCATAGCAGCCGCCATATTGCCGCTGATTATTTTATCTAGGTGACGTTCAACTTCGTCTAGGGCTGCATTGATGCACAGCTGTTCGTCTTCGGGCGCTTTGCCTAACACATAGCCAGTAACTTTGTTGGCTTGGCCAGGGTGACCTATACCAATTCTTAAACGGTAAAATTCTTTATTATTGCCCAAGGCGCTAATGGTATCGCGTAGGCCATTATGCCCACCGTGCCCACCACCTTTTTTTAAACGAATACTGCCTGGCGGCAAGTCTAGCTCGTCATGTACCACTAAAATTTCTTCAGGTAAAATTTTATAGAAGTTAGCCACAGCAGCAACAGCTTTGCCACTAAGGTTCATAAAAGTGGTTGGAATGAGTAAATGAAGGCTTTGTCCAGCCATAACAACTTGGCTATGCAGCCCAAAAAATTTGCTATTGGTTAGGCTACTGTTACTTGCGGCGGCGAGTTTTTCTACCAGCCAGCTACCGGCATTGTGCCGAGTGCGAGCGTATTCTTGCCCAGGGTTGCCTAGTCCGACCACTAGTTTAATTTTGCTATTCATGGTTCAGCTTATCCAGAAAATTCATCCTAGACTAATATGAAAAGCCCAGATGACTTTTAAAAGTAAAAGTCATCTGGGCCAAAGAGTCGCTTAAATCTTAGCGAAACTAGCTAACTGAAATTATTCAGCAGCTTCACTTTCAGCAGCGGCTGCTGCAGCAAGTGCTTCATCTTCAGCTTCGTCTGCACCGCCGCCACGTGGAGCGTGAACGCCGATAACACCCGTGTCATGACCCTGCGCTAAGCTAGGAATCTCAACACCTTTAGGTAGTTTGATGTCTGACAAGTGAATGCTCTGACCTACTTCTAGGTTAGCAACGTCAATCACTAAGTTATCAGGTAAGTCTTGTGGGAAAGCTGAAATTTCAACGTCGTTTAACTGACGTAGTAATAGACCGCCCTGATTTTTAACACCGATACAGTTATCTTCGTTCTCAATATGGAAAGGAACAAGAATGTTAACTTTAGTTTTGCTATCAACACGCTGGAAGTCAATGTGCATAACAACGGTGGTTTTGAAAGGGTGGCGCTGCATGTCTTTCATGATTACTTTTTCAGCTTTACCGTCAACAGTCAGGTTAAGAACTGAAGTGTAAACTGCTTCGTCTAGCTCTAGAATACGGTAGAATTCACGCTGTTCTACAGCAATTGACTGAGCTTCTGCTTCACCACCGTAGATGATTGCAGGAATAAATTTGTTTTCATGACGTAGGCGGCGGCTCGCACCCTTACCTAAATCCGTACGTAACTTGGCTTCAAAATTAAATTGTGACATGGTATTTTGTCCTCATGGACTGCTTAATAAAAGGAAATAACAGATATCCGCGACCAGATCATCTGTTTTTCACGTTACCCCTTTAGGGATTCTTGGTTGTACTTTGCAAGCTGTTAATGTTTGATTAAGAGCGAAACATTGCACTAATAGACTCTTCATTGCTAACACGGCGTACCGCTTCAGCCAGAAGGCCTGAAATGGTTAGCTGGCGAATCTTACCACACTTCATGATTTCTTCTCTTAAAGGAATTGTGTCGGTCACAATCAGTTCATCTAAAAGAGAGTTAGAAATATTGCTAATGGCAGCACCTGACAAGATTGCATGGGTTGCATAAGCCACTACACGCTTAGCGCCACGGGTTTTTAATGCTTCAGCGGCTTTACACAGCGTTCCAGCAGTGTCTACCATATCGTCAATCAATACACAGGTGCGGTCTTTAACATCACCAATAATGTGCATTACTTGCGCTTGGTTGGCTTGTGGGCGACGCTTATCAATAATCGCTAGGTCGGTATCGTTAAGTTCTTTAGCGATAGCACGGGCGCGAACAACACCACCTACGTCTGGCGAAACTACTACCATGTTTTCATAGTTTTGACGTTCAATATCGTCCAGCAAAATTGGTGAACCGTAGATGTTGTCTACTGGCACATCAAAGAAGCCTTGAATTTGGTCGGCGTGTAAATCCATGGTCATTACACGGTTTACACCGGCTGCACACATCATGTCCGCAATGACTTTGGCTGAAATAGGTACACGCGCTGAACGCACACGGCGGTCTTGACGTGCATAACCAAAGTAAGGAACCACAGCAGTAATACGGTGTGCCGAAGCACGGCGTAGCGCGTCAACCATTAGGATAAGTTCCATTAGGTTATCGTTGGTTGGCGCACAAGTAGACTGAATAACAAAAACGTCTTTACCGCGTACATTTTCATTGATTTCAATGGCAATTTCACCATCGCTAAACTGGCCAATGGTTGCATCACCCATACGGATATCTAAGCAAGCAACAACTTTACGACCTAGCTCAGGATTAGCATTACCAGAAAACACCATCAAGTTGGACACTGACTCACCTTGCTTACTTGGGTATTACGGAAGATGGGCGGTTACCACAACCGGCCCGAAGAAAACTTATTGGGGGCGAATTATAACTAAGCAAAATTCAAAAGTGAACCTTTGTGTGCTATCAATTTTACATGCGTTAACGATTGGTTGCAGCCTTGGGCTACCCAAGCTTTAGGTTTAAAGCCTGCAAAGTGGCTGGGAAGCTTGGCTAATAAGGCTTGGGCTTGTTGCTTATTATCTAGCCGACAGTAAACGCTGGCTCCGCTGCCAGTTAAATAACCTTGTTGGTGTTCAGTAGCCAACCAAGCAAAAGTTGCTTCAACGGCTGGGTAAAGTTGCCTAACCAAAGCTTCAAAATCATTTTCACCTAAATGCTGTTGGGCAGCTTGTGGGCTTATTAAAGGTGTGTTGCGCGGTAAATCGGGGTGGCTAAATAATTTGCCAGTATCGCAATGGCAGCCTGGAAATATCAGTAAATAAACAGCTTCTTTTGCAGCAGCGGGTTGCAGCTGTTCGCCAATGCCTTCTGCCCAAGCGGTTTGCCCAAAAATAAATACTGGCACATCGGCACCTAACTTTAAGCCAAGCGCGGCTAGCTGATCTAAATCTAAGCCTAATTCCCAAAGCTGATTGAGTGCCAAAAGCGTGGTGGCAGCATCAGAACTGCCAGCCCCTAAACCACCACCCATCGGTAAGTTTTTTTCTAAGTCAATGGCAACGCCCTGTTGCTGGTTTTTACGCAGCGGTGCTAATAAACCTGCTGCACGTGTTATTAAGTTATCTTTTTCTGCGACCCCTTTTAACTGGGGCTGCAAAGTAATTAAGCCATCATTGGTTAGCTGAAAATGCAATTCATCGTGTAAATCTAAAAACTGAAACAGCGTTTGCAGCAAATGATAGCCATCGGCCCTTTGCCCAGTAATGTGCAGCAGTAAATTGATTTTGGCCGGTGCAGGTAAGCTAAGCCTAGTTAGGGTCATAATATTTATAATTCTTGCTGGGGCGTAGGTGATAGCTGCCATTTATTAATGCTTAAACGAAAACTAAGTGCATCTTTTTTGGCGATTAACAAGCTAGGTAGTTGATAATTATCGACTTGTGTAAAACGCCGCCATTCAACCTGCCACCCATTTTGAATAAAGGTTTGTGGGTTAATTTGCACAAATTTACCCGGTGCTGCTATGCCTCGAATCCAATACACCATATTAGAAATGGGTAGTTCCCAAGTTGAGTTTTCTGCCAATAATTGTTCAGGGCTTGACGCTTGAATTTGCTGACCGTCTGAAGTGGTTAAGGTTACTTTAAAGGGTTCGCCTTCTAACCTAGCGCTGCCCTGCCCTAATGGGCCAAAAATTTGTAGGTGATAAACATAGCCATTTTGCTGCCAGTCAAGGTTGGCAGAGTGGTTGTTTTTTTCATTAGCAAAAGCAATTCGCCCTTGTGCCTGCCAATGCCAAAGTTGGGCATTAGGTTCTAGTTCAACCGTTGCAGTCGGCAAGCTAGGTTGGCTGCTGCAAGCTGTTAGTAGCAGCAATAAGCAGCCGATTGTTAAATAAGATGGCATTGTTTTTAACACGCTAAATAGCACCGTTAGTTTTTAATGGGTTGTAAATCAAGCTCGGGGTATTGCTGTAACAAATCATCAGCCTGTTGAATTTTATTCAGCTTCCATAAAACCTGAATTAGGTGTTCGGCAATTTCGCTTTCTGGCAATTTGGCATGGGCTTGGGTTAGGTGTTCAAGTGCTTCTTCATAACGCCCTAGCTTATAAAGCGCCCAGCCTAAAGAATCTAAAATTTCAGCAGATTCACTGTCTAAAGCATGGGCTTTTTGAATTAACAGCAAGCCTTCGTTCACCCGTTCAGTTTGGTCGATTAGCGTATAACCCAAGGCGTTTAGTGCCGTTGCATTGTTGGGGTCAAGTGCTAACAGTTGAAGCAAATCTTCTTCCATTTGCTCTAACTCTTTCAGGTGAAAGTTAAGTAGCGCTCGCGCATAAAGCAGTTGTGGTGACTCTTGGTTTTCTGGTAACAGTTGCCGTCCTTCATCAACCCATGCAATGGCGGCTGTAAAGTCTTGCTGTTGGCGCAGCAGTTGTTCGCCCATCAGGGTTAAAGGCACGCTTAATTCGGGTGCTTGGTTACGTTTTTCTTGCAATAAGCTTAATGCAGCAGGCAGGTTTTGTTGCTGAATTAATAAACGTAGGCTGGCGCGAATGGCTTCTAATAAAGATTCGCCATTCGTAACTTGGCTGTAGTGCTGTAAAGCCAGTTGCCAGTTTTTATCGTATTCGGCGAGTTGGCCTAACAGCAGCCAAGCTTGGTCGGCTAAAATTTCATAGTGGGTGAGTTCTTCCAGCGTTGTTTGAGCCGCTGAATATTGTTCAGTTTCTATTTGAATGCGCGCCAAGGCTAGACGAACGGTTAGGTTGTCTGGCTGTAAGTCTATAATGTAATCAAAGGTTTGTTCAGCTTTAGCAAGCTGTCCCATTTTTAGTTGGGTGCGTGCAATCTCTAGCCAAAGCCTTATTTCATTAGGGTTATTTTCAAGGGCTTGGCGTAATAGTTGTTCAGCACCTTTAAAGTTTCCTGTTTGGCGCAGCAAGTGAGCTTTAAGTTGCAGTGCACGAATATTGTTACTATCTATGGCTAAGGCTGCTTTTAAGTGCGCTTGGGTGGCTTGTACATCGCCCAATTCATTGCTAAGCAAAGCTAGGGCGGTTTCTAAATCGCTGCTAGGCGTGGTGCGTTGTTGCTTTTCTAGCAGCATTCTTTGGTAAAGATCGTTAATAACAGGGTTATTTCTTTCAGTTAAATGCGTGGCTAGCAGGGTGTAATTGCTTTCTTCACTGAGTTTTTCAAAGCTTAAAAGGTGCTCAAAGGCATCTAGGTATTGTTCATTTTGCAGCAACAAGCCAGCAGCGGTGCGCTGTGCATCGGGGCTTTCTGGCGCTAGGGTTGCCCATAAAATGGCGGCATCTAAAGCGGCTTTAGGCTGTAAAGCAAATTGGGCTATCCAAGTGGTGCGTTCGGCAATTAACGGGTGCTGGGTTTGCAGTGCCAAAGCCGAATAAACGTCTAAAGCATAGTTTAAGTCGTTGCGTTGCCCAGCTAGTTCAGCACTGAGTAAATAAAAAATTAACTCGCCATTTAACCTTGTTTTAAAGGTTGAATTTGTTTGGGTGCCTAAAAGCTGTTCGTCGGTATAAAAAGATTGCGTTGCACCACTAAAACCCGTTTCAGGCAGGGTGTTGTGCTTAGCTTTTAAGGCAAGTGAGGTGCAGCCATAGCTTAGACTGATTAATCCAGTGATTAATAAAGCCTGAAACGACTGACGCAATGGCTTATGCAGTGACTTGTATAAGGAAACTTTAAGCATTATTCGAACATACCTGTACATTTTCTATGTGCTATCATAGCCTTCTTCTTATTCATCACTGAGTAGTTTGTGTAAGCAAGTGCTTTATGTAAGTAGCTATTTGCTTGCTTGAGTGAATTTTATGACCCTAATTCCTGACGGGCGAAATGATTTGTTTTGGAGTGACGTTTGACGGTGCCAGCAGTAAAACCAATGCGATTTTTAGCTCTAGGCATAAATCACAAAACAGCGCCTGTCGCTATACGCGAGCGGGTGGCATTTACTCCAGAACAAATGGAGGCTGCCAGCCTGCAATTGCGTAATCACAAGAGTATCAAAGAAGTTGCCATTCTATCTACCTGTAATCGTACAGAAATTTATACTTTGATAGAAGCAGGCAACGTGCGACCCGTGCTTGATTGGTTGAGTGAATTCCACCAAGTACCGATTGAAGACCTTGCCCGTTACAGCTATATCCATGAAGACCAAGCTGCGATTTCGCACATAATGCGTGTGGCTAGCGGCTTAGATTCAATGGTATTGGGCGAGCCACAAATTTTGGGTCAGCTGAAAGATACTTACGACACAGCTAAAAAAGAAAATTTGCTAGGCTCTGGGTTAGAGCTTTTATTTCAGCAAGTTTTTGCTACCGCTAAAAGAGTTAGAACTGAAACTGGCATAGGCAACAACCCTGTGTCGGTGGCTTATGCTGCGGTAAATTTAGCTCAGCGTATTTTTGCGGATTTAAAAACCAGCACCGCTTTACTAATTGGCGCAGGTGAAACCATTGAACTAGTAGCACGCCATTTAAAAAATGCCGGTGTGGCAAAAATGGTGATAGCCAACCGCACCGTTGAAAGAGCGCAAGCTTTAGCCGATGAAATGCAAGGCAGAGCCGTGGCTTTAAATGCAATTCCCCATGAGCTTGAAAAAGCCGACATAGTGATTAGCTCTACCGCTGCGCCCTTGCCAATTTTAGGGAAAGGCATGGTAGAACGCGCCCTTAAAGTGCGCCGCCATAAACCTATTTTTATGGTTGATATTGCTGTGCCGCGCGATATTGAACAGCAGGTGGGCGATTTAGACGATATTTATTTGTTCACTGTTGATGACTTACAAGAAGTTATTGAAGAGAACCTTGCAGCAAGGCGCGAAGCGGCTGAACAAGCTGAAGTGCTTATTTTAGACAGCGTGCAAGAGTTTTTGCGTAATTTGCGTATCCGCGATGCAGGGCGAATGATTCGGGTGTTTCGCCAACGTGCCCAGCAGCTAGCCGAAGATGAGCTGGCGCTGGCTTTAACGCAGCTAGACCAAGGTCAAGATGCGCGCGATATTATGCAAAAGTTATGCCGTAATTTAACGAATAAATGGCTGCATGACCCGACTTTAAAAATTCGTGAAGCCTCAGCAGAAAACCGTAGCGATCTGTTAGCAGCTGCTTCACAATTGCTTAACCTAGAAGCCTCAGACAAACTCTAATTTTTATTTCTGGAATAA
>CAYJCB010000026.1:14558-20123 GCA_964368615.1 uncultured Halomonadaceae bacterium
ACAATTGCTTAACCTAGAAGCCTCAGACAAACTCTAATTTTTATTTCTGGAATAATTAATGAAACCTTCAATCCAAGCCAAGCTAGATCACCTCGCTGATCGCTTTGAAGAACTCTCTGCGCTCTTGTCTGACCCTGAAACCTTGGGTAACCAAGAAAAATACCGCAATTACTCTAAAGAGTATTCTGATTTAGAGCCGATTATTCAAACCTATCAGGCTTATCAGCAAAACCAAGAAGGCATTGCTGCTGCCCAGCAGATGACCAGTGACGAAGATTTAGAGATGCGTGAAATGGCGCGTGAAGAAATGCTAAGTCTGCAAGCTGAATCTGAGCCTTTAGAGCTAGAAATACAGCGTTTATTAATTCCACGCGACCCTAACGACAGCCGTAATATTTTCTTAGAAGTACGTGCTGGAACAGGTGGTGATGAAGCGGCTTTATTTGCGGGCGACTTGTTTAAAATGTACAGCCGTTATGCTGAAGACAAGGGCTGGCAAGTTGAAACGCTAAGTGTTAGTCATGGCGAAATGGGCGGTTATAAAGAAATTATTTCGCGCATCAGCGGTAAAGATGTTTACTCGCATTTGAAATTTGAATCGGGTGCTCACCGTGTGCAGCGTGTGCCAGCCACTGAATCACAAGGCCGTGTACACACTTCTGCCTGTACCGTTGCAGTGATGCCTGAAGCCGACGAAGCCGGTGAAATTGATATTAACCCTGCTGATTTAAAAGTGGATACCTACCGTTCATCGGGTGCGGGTGGTCAGCACGTTAACACTACCGACTCAGCGATTCGTATTACCCACTTGCCAACAGGTTTGGTGGTGGAATGCCAAGAAGAGCGTTCGCAGCATAAAAACCGTGCCAAGGCGATGTCTTGGTTAGCCACCCGCTTAAAGCAGCAAATTGAAGATGCAGCGCATAAAGAACAGTCAGATACACGCCGCTCATTGGTGGGCAGTGGCGACCGTTCGGAACGTATTCGTACTTACAACTTCCCGCAAGGCCGCGTTACCGACCACCGTGTTAACTTAACCTTGTATAACCTTGATGAAGTTATGAATGGTGAGCTAGACAGCGTGTTATCTGTGTTGGCGCAAGAACAACAAACTGAACTCTTGGCTGGTTTAAGTGATACCTAGTGATTTAATGCTGGGCGAATGGCTGAGTGGCGCGGCTGAACAGCTTAAACTAGGCGGCTTAGACAATGCTCGCCAAGAAGCAGAGTATTTGCTGGGTCATCTGCTGCAAAAAAATACGGCTTATTTTTATGCACGCCCTGAAGATGTGCTGTCGGCTGCACAAGTAGTACAGCTAAATGCTTGGCTGGCAGAGCGCCTTGCTGGCAAGCCTTTGGCGTGGATTTTAGGTGAATGGGATTTTTGGGGGTTAACCCTAGAAGTTAGCCCTGCGACTTTAATTCCTCGCGCTGACACCGAACGTTTGGTGGAATTGGCTTTGCAGCTAGAGATGACTAACCCTAAAGCTAGAGTGTTAGATTTAGGCACTGGCACGGGCGCAATTGCGTTAGCGATAAAAAAAGAGCGCCCTGATTGGCAGGTTGATGCGGTTGATTTTAAGTTAGATGCAGTAAATTTAGCCCGAAAAAATGCGCGTCGTTTACAGCTAGATGTGCGCGTTTGGCAATCAGACTGGTGGCAGCAAATTCCTTTGCAAAGCTACGATTTAATTCTAAGTAACCCGCCCTATATTCACCCTGCTGACCCACATTTGTTACAAGGTGATTTACGTTTTGAACCTAAAACCGCCCTAATTGGCGGCGAAGATGGCTTGCAAGCTTACCGTGATTTATTAGCCCCAATTCAACAGCGGTTAGCCCCAAGTGGTTGTCTTTTAGTCGAACATGGCTATGACCAAGCAACAGCAGTTGCTGAGTTGTTTCTTGCTGCTAAGCTGGTGGGTGTCGAGAGTTACACAGATTATGCCGGTCAGCCACGTGTCACTTTAGGGTGTCGTCACTAGATAAGAAATTATAAAGCAGCTAGGCAAAAGCCAAATAACATGATAAAAAACTATTAAAACAATAAAAGGCAGTATTATTATGAAGACCCCTAAGTCTCGCTCGCTTGATAAAATTGATTTAAAAATCCTCCAAGCTTTACAAGACAATGCACGTATTTCTTACGTGGATTTAGCCAATAAAGTAGGGCTTTCAACCACGCCCTGCTTAGAAAGGGTTAAGCGTTTAGAGCGTGACGAGATTATTAAAGGCTATAAAGCCCTGCTTAATCCGCGCTATTTACGGGCCAACCTTTTGGTTTTTGTAGAAATAAGCCTAGAAACCCAAACGCCCCAAGTGTTTGAAGAATTTCGTAAAGCAGTTAAAAAATTGCCGCAAATTCAAGAATGCCACCTAGTGTCTGGTCAGTTTGATTACATCTTAAAATGCCGCATTCCAGAAATGAGTGCCTACCGCCAGTTGCTGTGTGATGTGGTGCTTAATTTGCCAGGCGTTAAAGAATCGAAAAGCTATGTAGTAATGGAAGAAGTGAAAGAAGACACTTCAATTTATATACCTGAACTGCATGAGTTAGAACAGGACTGTTAAATGAGTGCTATGAACGATCAACAGCTGCTGCGTTACAGCCGCCAGATATTATTGCCAGAAGTTGATATTGCTGGGCAAGAAAGGTTATTAAACAGCAAGGTGTTGATTGTGGGTTTGGGTGGCTTAGGTTCGCCAGTTGCCTTGTATTTAGCAGCTGCTGGCGTGGGTGAGTTGCACCTAGCTGACCCAGATTATGTAGATATTTCTAATTTACAGCGGCAAATTATTCACCAAGAAGCCAGCTTAAAACAGCAGAAAGTTGCATCGGCCAACGAACGCTTAAAACAGCTTAATCCAGCTATAAAAATTGTGCAGCACAATCAGCTATTGCAAGGTGAAGCATTACTGGCTGCGGTTGCTGCTGTGGATTTAGTCTGCGATTGTTCGGATAGGTTTTCTACCCGCTTTGCCGTGAATCGAGCCAGCCAAGCCGCTAAAAAACCGCTGGTATTTGGCGCGGCAATACGTTTTTCTGGGCAGATGTCGGTGTTTGACCCACGTTTAGAACACAGCCCTTGTTATGCCTGTATCTACGATGAAAATGCCGATGACGTTGAATTAAGCTGTTCAGAAAGCGGCGTGTTATCGCCTTTGGTGGGGGTGATAGGAAGCTTACAAGCCGTTGAAGCATTGAAGGTACTGGCACAGTTTGGTGAACCAGCGGTAGGTAAATTGCTGACTTACGATGCGCTTAAATCTGAAATGCGTAATTTAAAACTGCAAAAAGATCCGGGCTGTTTTTGCTGTGGCAATGATGCTGTTAAGGGCAAGGGAATTGAAACTCACCCTTAAATACTTTCAGTAACATTTGATTTAAATGACAGCAATGCCTGAGCAGATTTTAAGCGTTAAGTTTAAGGTCAGCTGGCTGGTCTTTTAATTGCTGACGTAACTTTGCAACGGCTTTAATAGAAAGCTCCGTTATTGCGGCAATTGCTTTATCGTCCAGTTCTGTTTGTCTAATCAAGTTGCAAGCAGCTTTTTCAATTCCTTGCTCAATTCCTTGCTCAATTCCTTGCTTAATTCCATACTGTTCAACTGTATTAATATAAGGCATTTTAAATTCCTCTTCGATAAGTTTAACGGCTTCAATTAATTGCTGCTCAAGCGATTCAGGAAAGCGAATCATCCAGCCAATAAAATGAAACAACTCAACTACCTGTTCACGACTATAGCCACGTTGATAAAGTAAACGGGTTAAACCTAACCTAAATTCAAAAAGATTTTTGTGATTACCTTTAAGTCGTTTCGCTTTTATTTGTGCCATCACCAATAAAGCAAAAATATTATTACTTACTTCAAGGCTAGCCCAGTTAGTTTCGATTTCGTAATCTGTCAGCTTAGCAATGGGGTAGGTAAAATCCATTTGTGTGCCCGAGCGGTTAAACTTAAAGCTGTTAGGGCGGTAGCTTTGGTTAGTATCAGCTAAGACTGCAAGGCTTACAACATCTACTTGGTAGCGGTCAGTTAAGCGTGACCAGTAAGTAAACATGCGCCGTGCAAAAACACCTTTTAATTCAGGCGAGGTTTGAATTTCAACATGAATTAACAGCCATTCTTCGGTGCCATCTAGGTAATAAACTTTAACCAGCTTGTCGGTATAGCGGCGACCTGTTTTGGCATCAACAGTAATTTTTTCTAGTTCGCCATCAAGAAATTCATGGCCTTTACTCCAGTCCACTTCGTTATGAATAGCTGGAAATAATAGCGCAAGAAACTCTTTAAAGTATTTTTCTAAAGCAGCTTTCCAAGCACCATCATAATCAGAACGCACTGTTTCTTGATTAGCTGATGTAATCTTGTTCAATGGATCATCTGAGGTGTTCATACAAGCTCCTTTAGCAATGGTAGCAGCCCCTAAAATTTGTGAGGGCTGCTTTTTGATGGTTCAACTAACTTAATAGATTAACTAACAATTTAGCTTCTTGGCTAACAGTTCGTTAACTGCTTTAGGGTTAGCCGTTCCTTTAGACGCTTTCATGATTTGCCCTACAAAGAAGCCAACCATTTTGCCGCGTTTGTCTGGCTCTGCTGCGCGGTATTGTTCAACTTGTGGCGTGTTCTTCGCTAAAACATCATCAATAATCGCTTCAATCGCGCCAGTATCGGTAACTTGTTTTAGCCCTTTAGCTTCGATAATTTCATCAGCTGTTTTGCCTTCTTTTGCCCAAAGTGCCGCAAACACTTGCTTGGCTGCGCCGTTGCTAATGGTGTCATCTTTTAAGCGAATCAAAATGCCAGCAAACTGTTCTGGCGTAACAGCTACTTGGGTAATTTCAATACCATCGCGGTTTAACTGCGCCGCCAATTCGCCGCTAATCCAGTTAGATGCAAGTTGTGCATCGCCACACAGTTCAACCACTTTATCAAAATAATCGGCTAACGGGCGACTGCTTGCCAGTACACCTGCATCGTATTCAGACAAGCCTAATTGTTCAGTAAAACGCTGACGCTTTTCATCAGGTAGTTCAGGCAGTGCGTCTTTTAGCTGCTGCACAAAAGCAGGGTCAACTTCAATCGGCATTATGTCTGGGCAAGGGAAGTAGCGGTAGTCGTTGGCATCTTCCTTAGAGCGCATGGCACGCGTTTCGTTTAGGTCTGGATCGTATAAACGCGTTTGCTGGGCAATGCGTCCACCGTCTTCTAGCACTTCGATTTGGCGCTGAATTTCGTGGTTAATGGCTCTTTCTACAAAGCGGAAGGAGTTGATGTTTTTAATTTCGCAGCGGTTGCCTAGTTTTTCTTGGCCTTTAGGGCGTACAGAAACGTTAGCATCGCAACGCATTGAACCTTCCGCCATATTACCGTCAGAAATGCCTAGGTAGGTAATAATCGAGTGAATCGACCTAAGCAGCGCCACGGCTTCTTTGGCGTTGCTCATTTCAGGTTCGGTAACAATTTCTAAGAGCGGTGTGCCAGCACGGTTTAAATCTACGCCAGTCATGCCTTGGAAGTCTTCGTGCAGGCTTTTGCCCGCATCTTCTTCTAGGTGGG
>CAYJCB010000027.1:0-11941 GCA_964368615.1 uncultured Halomonadaceae bacterium
AGAGAAAAAACAATCATGAGTTTACCCAGCTTTATTGCGATTGAAGCCGCTGCAACTGAGGACGATAGCTTTCCAGTGAACATTGCTTGGTCGTTACCCGATGGTACGATTAAGCAGGTATTGATACAGCCCGATGAAGCATGGTTAGAAGACGACACTAGCTTGTCGGGCGTTAGGGATTTAGATTTAACCCTAGAAGCCTATTCTGCTGCTGAGGTGATTCGAGAATTACTTTACGACCAGTTAGACGATGCTTATTACGTGACTTCGATACACCCACAAGAAGGCTGGTTGTTGAGGTTATTTGCTGCTGCTGAACAAGAAATTGTCTTTGAGTTAAGTGAAGCCAGTGGCTTGTGTGCCGATGCTTTTGAATGGCAAGAAGCCTACCGCGATAGCTTGCAACTGCATGGCTTAGACCCTGAACGCGCTGAAGACCAAGTACGCGCTCTGCTAGAAGCACACGTATTATTAACCGGCGATCAGCCCGACGAATAAACGGTTTTATTCATTTTTTTATTAGTTTTAAAAGAAGAGACAATTAAAATGTTTACTGGAATTGTACAAGGCATGGCTAGGTTAGAGCACCTAGAAAGCAAAACTAACCTCAGCACTTTTGGTATTAATTTGCCTGCTGCTGCGCGTGAAGGCTTGCAGGTGGGGGCTAGCGTAGCTATGAATGGCGTGTGTTTAACGGTGGTGCGTTGGGACGACCAAGCGGTTTATTTTGATGCGATGATAGAAACCCTGCGCCTAACTAACCTAGGTGCTTTGCAGCAGGGCGATGTGGTTAACTTTGAACGTGCCGCACGCTTTCAAGATGAAATTGGTGGGCATTTAATGTCGGGGCATATTATTGACCAAGTGGAGTTAACCGCTCGCCAAGAATTAGATGCAGAGAACTTACGTTTAGAATTTACCGCGCCTGAACAATTTATGAAGTACATTTTTGCCAAGGGTTACATTGGCTTAAATGGTTGCAGCTTAACGGTGGGTGAAGTTGAAGCTAATAAATTTAGTGTGTATTTAATTCCTGAAACGCGCCGTGCCACCACTTTTGGCGCTATGCCAGAAGGTACGCAGGTTAATTTAGAAATTGACCCACAAACGCAAGTGATTGTAGATACGGTTGAAAGGATAATGAATGCCCGTGCCTAACAATTTAAAACCTTTGCCTGCGGATTGGGCGGCGTATTTAGGTGTTGAATTTGAACAGCCTTATATGCAGAATTTAAAAGCTTTTTTGCAGCAAGAAAAAGCCGCTGGCAAGGTGATTTATCCGCATTCTAGCCACTGGTTTAATGCCTTTGCACAAACGCCTTTAAACCAAGTTAAGGTGGTTATCTTGGGGCAAGACCCTTATCACGGTGCTAACCAAGCACACGGTTTAAGCTTTTCAGTGTTACCAGATGTAAAAGTCCCGCCTTCTTTAAAAAATATTTACAAGGCGCAGCAGCAAGATTTAGGCATTATTCAGCCTAACCAAGGTTGCCTGTTGCCTTGGGCAGAGCAAGGGGTCTTGTTGCTGAATGCGGTTTTAACCGTTGAAGCTGCTAATGCTAATTCGCATCAAGGCAAGGGTTGGGAAATGTTTACCGACCAAGTCATTAACCTAGTGAATACCCAGTGCAGCTGTGTGGTGTTTATGTTGTGGGGCAGTTATGCACAGAAAAAAGCGGCTTTTGTGGATACCAATAAACATTTAGTTTTAACTGCGGCGCATCCTTCGCCTTTGTCTGCCTACCGTGGCTTTTTTGAGTGCCAGCATTTTTCAAAAGCGAATGCTTGGTTAGAAGAACAAGGTAAAACACCCATTCAATGGCAGTTGCCTGTCAGTGAATTTAATTAGCGCATATGAACTTCGCCATCACGTAAGAAAAAGGTAACTTTTCCTAAGTCGTTGCGTGGGGTGAAGTTGTCTATGTCTATATCTATTTGAGTGCCTGGGTGGCAGGTTTTTCGCACTTGTACTCTTGCCTTTTGGAGTTCTGTTAGCTCTTCTTCAAGGCTATGCAGTGCTTCATAAGCTTGGTCTTCTTTAGCTTTTAGCGTATTGCGTGCAGTAAGAATCTGCTGCTTTTTTTCTTCAGTAATGGGTTTACGTTGCTGTTTTATTTTAGTAACCAAGTCCATCAGCTGCTGCTTTTGTACTTCTAATTGCTTTAATTGATTATTAATAGTGGTAATTTGGGCGCGAATTTTTGATGTATTACCAACGTATAGTCGAGTGATTACGTTAGCTGGCGCACCACTTACCGCAACGTCAATTAGTTGCTGTGCTTCAGTAACACCCCCAACAATGGCACCTCTGCCTGGCAAGTGAACCTTAATGCCTGCTTTTACTTGAGAGTGCAGAATTTGTTTTTGTACCACCACTTCTTGCCCAGCAACCACTTTAGCTTCTTGAATAAAACGCGCTTTAACAATGCTGCCTGCTTCAATGTAGGCATCATCGCCTTTATTTTTACCATCAACAATTTCAGTGCTGCGGTTTTGTTCAGTATTTTTGCGGCCAATAATGCCGCCACCGACCTCAACCATACCACCGGCTTTAATGTAGGCAGCCTCAACAATTCCACCTACTTTAACGTCGCCTGAAACTTCAATTCTCATGCCCGGATTAACGTTGCCTTTAACATGAACGCTGCCATCAAAACGTATGTGCCCCGTTTTTAAACCCACTTCTTCAACTTTAAGGATTTGCTCTATATGAGCACCTTTTTCCAGCACAACAGGCATACCTGCTACGGCTGAAAGTAGTAGGTTGTTATCACCGGGCGCAACTTTAACTGAAGGGTCGCTAGCTTTAAGGCTGAAGTCTTTACCGTTGCGGCCTTTAACGGTTTTTCCTGTTACTGTCCAGCCAGATTTACCTTCAGTGGGCGGGTGGCGGCGCACTAAAGCTTGGTCTGCATTCACATGCGGAAAATCACCTAGCTCTAAAAAGTCGATATGCCCCGCATCGTCCATAACAGGTCGACGGTCAGCAATTTCATCAAGTAAAGTTTCTAGCCAAGCATCTTTGCCGTTATAGGCAGATTCACCATAGGCAACCACCATGCAAATGGGTTGAGTGGTTTTGCGTAGCGTTGTTTGGGTGGCAGGGCTGGTGAGTTCATCTAAGCTTTCATCAAGCAAGCCACGAACAATTTTTGCTTGTTTAAGTGCTGTATTAAGCATTTCACGGTTTAAGTCTTTACCTTTGCCTTGTGCAGGATAAACAATGACCCCTGCTAGCATTTGATTAGCACTGGTGTAAACTTCAACACGCGCATCAATAGGCCCACCAAGGCGCATATCAACACCTTGGCCACGGCGAATAGCGTCTATCAACATGGCTAAACTGGCTGGGTCTACTGGGTGTTGGTTAATTGAGTAACCAGCAAGTAACATGACTTGAGGAAACTGGTCTGCTTCCAAAGGGAGTGCTAGACCAGAAGGTTGGTAGGTAACCCAAAAATCACTATTGGATTCTTCTCTAAAGGTAAGCCCAAGTTCTTCTGGTGTTGGTGTTGATAACATCAACTCTTCGTCTGATAAGGAATCCATGATTTTTCCTGTTTTGCTTGCTGTACTGGTATTTCAGTATTTTGTAGTTTCAGTATTTTTATAATAAGTTTTTACTGCTAGTCGTTAAGGATATACTAACCTGCTTAAGGTACTTCTCCTATGCTTGATAAAAAAGGTTTTGTGAATCTTTGTTGCAGCTGTAAGAATGCTAATTTACAACTGGCTGTAATTTTTTGAATGTTTATCATGGTTATACAGAAATTAATGAGGTATTGCTTAAAATGACTCGCATTAATTCGGCAAAAGTCCGCCGCGCTAAACAGCTTATTGCTTTAACTTTATTGGCAGAGCTTAAGACTAATCAGCGCAACTTGTTAAGCCTTATATTAGATAAAGCAACCTTTTGGACCGAAGATCGCAAGGCGCTACGTTTGCCGCCTTTGCCTAGAACTGTAGAAGTACAACTAGCACGCAGTCAAGGTGCACGCCTATTTAAGTTACGTGAAGCCGTTTTTAACCTAGTGCCGCAGCAAGCGACTACTGAAGCACGTCGTTTAATTTATCGTGATGATATTTATCACCCAGGGCTACCCAGTAAAACACGTAAACACTAGTTTTTAAGCTAATTTTGATTGGAGTTCAAACAAATGGAAACTACCGCTTTATCACTTGACGATTTAGGTATTCTACTAGTCGAGCCTTCAGCTATGCAGCGCAAGGTTATTTGCGAGCTATTAAACGAACAAGGTATCAGCACTGTTGAGGCCGTAGGCAATGCCCGCGATGCTTTAAATAGAATGCGTAGTTTTGTACCTGATGTGATTATTACTAGCTTGTATTTACCCGATGCTGAAGCGCACGAATTATTTGCCATTATGCAAAAAAATCCAAAATTGGAAGATGTTGCTAAAATGGTGGTTTCAAGTGAGCAGAAGCGTGAAAATTTAGAGGCAGTTCGTCAGGCAGGTGTGTTAGCTTTATTGCCCAAGCCATTTGATCGTAAAGACTTAGAACGTGCTTTAAATTTAACCCTTGAATACCTTTCTACTGAAGAAATAGAATTAGAGCTTTATGATGTTACTACGCTTAGAGTGTTAGTTGTTGATGACTCACGTATGGCTAGAAACCATTTGGGTCGGGTGTTGCAGCAAATTGGCATTGAAAACATTGATTTTGCTGAAGATGGTCAACAAGGTATTGAGCGTTTAGGTGAAGCTGCTTATGACCTAGTGGTGACTGACTACAATATGCCTGTCATGGACGGTGAGGCGATGATTAATCACATTCGTCAGTCGGCTGATTATTCGCACATTCCTATTATGATGGTGACATCTGAAGACGAATCACGCCTAGCGGGTGTGCGCCAAGCGGGTGTATCAGCAATTTGTGATAAGCCTTTTGAAGTGAATCAAGTACGCCAGCTTTTGATGTCATTATTGGAAGACTAAATAAAACTTTACCTGTGCCTCTTAGGAAGTAATTTTGAAAGATCTTAAAATTTTAGGTCCTGAAGTAGCCGCTATGCAGCTAGGCAACAATCCTGAAGTGGGTGCTTTAGTTAATGGTGGTTTATTAACCTGTTTACCTAACTTGCCACTTAAAGAAGTTGCCAAGCGTATGAGTCGTGCCAAGGTTAGTTGCATTTTGGTTATGCAAGAAGACCAGTTGTTAGGCATTTGGACTGAAGGCGATGCACGCAAACTAGACTTTTCAAAACACGACTTACAGTCAACTCCTATTAGCAGCTTAATGAGTTCGCCAGTTGTTAGCGTGAATTATGATGCCAAGCTCAGCGAAACTGCTGCTTTTATGAAAGAACAGCAGTTACGCCGTTTGCTGGTATTAAGTCAGCAAGGTGAACCGCTGGGTATGCTTACCCAGTCAGATTTAGTTAGGTATCAGGGTGTAGAAAATTACCTCTTAATGCGCAGTGTTGGTTCTAGTATTCGTCGTGCGCCTTTACGTTTATATGCCAGTTTAACGATTAGCGAAGCAGTGATACGTTTACGTGAAGCAGGCGTAGAAGCCGCCGTTGTAGAACACGGTCAAGGTAAACCTGCTGGTATTATTACTGAACGTGACTTAATTGCTTTGCTAGCCGAAGAGGTGAGCGCAGTTACCTTACAAGAGCTTTCAGCGCATGAACTATTTTGTGTGCCTAGCGATATGAGTTTGCTGCATGCTATTGATTTATTAAGAGAAAAAGGCTTTCGCCATTTAGGTGTTGTTGAATCTGATGCAGAAGGTAAACCAACGACTAACTTGTGTGGCTTGCTTTCCTTTACAGACATTCTTGCTAGTATTGAATATGAATACGTTAACCAATTACGTGCCGCACTTGAAGCGCGTGATATCGCCTTAAAAACCTCCACTGAACATCTAGTGCTTGCTCAAAAGGTCATTGAAGCTTCGTTAGACGGTATTATTATTACTGACTGTAAAGGTATTATTCATGCAGTTAACCCTAGTTTTACAACCTTAACGGGTTACAGTGCCGAAGAAGTCATCGGTAAAACGCCTGCTATGCTTAGTTCGGGTCGGCATGATAAAGAGTTTTACCAAGCCATGTGGAAAAGTATGCTGGCGCAGGGTTACTGGCAAGGCGAAGTCTGGAATCGCCGTAAAAATGGTGAAATTTATGCTGAATGGCTAACCATTACTGGCATACGCAATAATAAAGGCGTTATTCGTCAATTTGCGGCTATTTTTAGTGATATTACCGACCGTAAGCTTAAAGAAGAACAAATTCACAGCATGGCTTATTACGATGAGCTAACGGGTTTGGCGAATCGCCGCTTATTACTAGACCGCCTTAAACAGGGTTTGGCTAATGCGCATTACCACAAGCATAAGATGGGCTTGTTGTTTTTAGATTTAGATTTGTTTAAACGCATTAATGATAGCCTTGGTCATCAGGCTGGTGATGAAGTGCTGCAAAAAATTGCGCGTCGTCTTGAAGCCAGTGTGAGAGAAGGTGATTCTGTTGCACGTTTAGGGGGCGATGAATTTTTAGTGCTAGTGCCTGAAGTTGAGTCTTTGCATTTGTTGGAAGCTTTGGCAGCACGTTTGATTAGTGTGTTAACTAAGCCGATGAATATTCAGCAAAACCATTTGGTTATTTCAACCAGCATTGGTATTAGCGTGTTTCCTAATGATGGTGATACGCCAGAAATTTTGCTTAAAACAGCAGATACTGCCATGTACCGAGCCAAAGAAGCTGGCCGTAATAGCTACTGCTTTTATAACTCGCAAATGGGTGAGCGCAGCTTTGCCGATTTAACGTTAGAACACCGTTTACGCACTTCTTTAGATAACCGTAGCCTGTATTTAGTGTACCAACCTAAAATTGATGTTAGTAATCGCCAATGGGTGGGTATGGAAGCTTTATTGCGTTGGGACGATGCCATTTTAGGCAGTGTTTCGCCGGCTGATTTTATTCCCTTGGCTGAAAAGCTGGGCTTAATTGAAGAATTAGGCGATAGGGTGATTGAGCAAGTTTGTAAGCAATTACAAATTTGGCTAGCAGCAGGTCTTCAACCGCCTACTGTTTCGGTGAACGTTTCGGCTCGGCAGTTACTTGATCCTTATTTTGGGGATCGTGTTTTTAAACTGCTTGCCACTTATCACGTTCCAGCGCATTTAATTGAGCTAGAGTTAACCGAAAGCTGTTTGATTATTGGTGATGAAAATGACCAATACCGATTGCTTAAGCAGTTTGAGGCAGGCGGTATTCAAATTTCGATTGATGATTTTGGTACGGGTTATTCGTCCTTGTCTTATTTGCGTAAGCTACCTTTATCAACCATTAAAATTGATGCCAGTTTTATTGCCGAATTACCTGCTAACCGTGAAGATACCCAGCTGGTTAAGGCCATTATTGGTATGGCATCTGCTTTGGGTATGAAGATGGTTGCTGAGGGTGTAGAAACCAGCGCCCAAGCAACGCTGCTGCACAGTTTAGGTTGTTCTGTGTGCCAAGGTTATTGGTTGGCTAGGCCAGCAAAAGTTGAGCAGGTTACTCAATGGTTAGCAGCAACCACTGAAGGTGAGTGGCCAAGCTTTCCAAAAGAGTGGCAGCCAATAGATTTAAGTTATCGCTGTTTTTAAACGCTTATTTTTAAACGCTTGTTGTTAAAAATGAGTGTTTACTCGACAAAAGCCACCACTACTGTTTTTATAACAAAGCCAAGTACACCTAAGCCTAAAGCAAAGAAGAGTATGCTAGTTCCAAAACCACCCGCATTAGATTTTTTGGCTAAATCCCAAACAATGTAGCCCATAAATAACACCAGACCACTGATTAAAATTGGCATTGCAATGGCTTCTAGTTGCATATAATTCATCTTTTTTTCCTTGTGCTAGTATGTCCTACTAATTTACTAGGAATAAAAGTTTTTGCCTAGTAAGGTTGGCTTATTTTTAATAAAGTGTGTAACAAAAGTAAGGATTGAATTATGACAGATTTAGTAATATTGGTAGGCAGTGTTTATGGCGGCTCTGTTGAGGTTGCTGAATGCATTGCTGAAGCGGTTGAAAAGGTAGGTTTAAGTGTTGAAGTGACAGAAACCCCCAGCAGCGATCATTTAAAGGGCAATTCAGTGCTGCTATTAGTTACTTCAACGACTGGCAGTGGTGAGTTACCCGACAATATTCAGCCCTTGTATGAAGAGTTGCAGCAACAGCCCGTTGCGTTAAGCGGCCGTGATTACGCCGTTGTTGCCTTAGGTGATTCATCTTACGGCGAAAGTTATTGTGCAGCGGGTTTGCTGTTAGATGAGCAGTTTGCTGACTTAGGTGCCAAAGCTTTAGTGCCCTTGTTAAAAATTGATGCCCTAGAGCATTTCCAGCCAGCTGAAGGTGTTTCAGACTGGCTAGACAACTGGCTGGCAGTGTTGTTGAAAAAAAGCACTGCTAACAAAAGCACTAAATAGCAGCTAAAAGGGATTAAACATCAAGATAACCACAATTAAAGCGCCCAGAAAAAGTAAGATATCTAACACCCAGCGGCTGACCGAGCGCTTAGCTTTTTTTGCTTTAGGTCGTTCAGCTGCACTGCCTTGTGGTGCAGCACCGCGCGCTTTACTGCCACGTGATTTGGTAGCTGAGGCACGTCGGGCAGGTTTTTTACCGCCTGAAACCTGCTTTCTTAATTCCTTTTCTTCATGCTGGCGTTTGCGCTGTAGAGCGTCCTCCTTCAGCTTTGCCATATCAACCATGTCAACAATCTCCAAAATAAAACTGACTAAAGAAGTTTTTCTAGTAGCGAATTTAACGTTAACTTAAAAATCACTTTTAATACAAAATGCAGGAAGCTAATTTATAAACTGATAGCAAGGGTTGTAAGTATCGCCTGCTAACTTCATACGGCCTTGCTGGGCAAAGGCTGTGAGCAATTTATCAAGCAGTTGTAGTAACTCTTTATCGCCATCTAGTTTGAACGGCCCGTGTTCTTTTATTGCCTGTATGCCGGAATCTTTAACATTGCCTGCTACTATACCTGAAAAGGCACGCCTTAAATTAGCGGCTAGCAGGTGTGTCGGCTGATTGCGGTGTAACTGAAGTTCTGCCATTGCTTGATGCGTAGGGTGAAAAGGTTGTTGAAACAACGAACCTATCTTTAAACGCCAGTTAAAATAAAAAGCATCTTGGTGTTCTAAGCGATGTAGTTTAACAGCTTGCATGCTGTGTTTCATGCTACGCGCTACTTCAATGGGGCTATTTATGATGATTTGGTAGTAATCACGCATTTTTTCACCCAAAGCAGTCACTATAAAGGCATCAATTTGTTCAAAATAATTACGTGAACTCTCAGGGCCAGAAAAAATAACTGGAAAAGGGTGGTTTTTATTGTCTGGGTGACTAAGCACTCCTAGCAAATAAAGAATTTCTTCAGCCGTACCCACGCCACCTGGAAAAACAATAATGCCATGCCCTAAGCGCACAAAGGCTTCTAGGCGCTTTTCTATGTCGGGCATAATCACTAGCTGGTTAACAATGGGGTTAGGTGCTTCAGCGGCAATAATGCCCGGTTCTGAAATGCCTATATAACGCCTTAGCTTGGTACGTTGCTTAGCGTGTGCAACGTTTGCGCCTTTCATGGGGCCTTTCATCGCGCCTGGTCCACAGCCAGTACAAATATCTAGGCCGCGTAAACCTAAATGGTAGCCAACGTCTTTTGTGTACTCATATTCTTCACGTGGAATCGAATGCCCACCCCAGCACACAATTAAGTTAGGCGGTAGGTTGGTTTGTAGCACGCTAGCATTGCGTAAAATGTGAAAAACCGCATCGGTGATGCCTTCACTGGTGGTTAGGTCGTGGTTAAGGCTGCGCTTAATTTCATTGCTGACGTAAACTAAATCACGTAGCACCGCAAACAGGTGCTCACGCATACCACGAATCATAACGCCATCAACAAAGGCATCGGCTGGCGCTTGGCTTAGTTTTAATTGAATGCCACGGTCGCGTTGCAGCACCTCAATTTCAAAATTAGGGTATGCCTGAAGCATTGCAGTGGTGTCATCAATAGGGCTGCCACAAGAAAGTACCGCTAAAGCACAATGGCGTAAAATTTCATGATGGCCATTAATAGAGGTGTTTCTAAGGCGGTTAACTTCATGTTGAGAAAGCGTTTCTAAACTACCTTCAGGTGACACCAAGGCATTAATGGTGGCTTTATAAGTGACTTGCATTAAGTGTGTTGCTCCTAGCGATAACTTTTACAAGCAGTATCATAAGACATTTATCTAATTTTTGCGGCTAGTTAACCCTGTTAAATTTAATGTTTTGTTAGTTTTAGTAAGTCAACCTAGCAACTGCTAGTTATATGGTCGAATTGGCTAAAAAGCCTAAGCAGGGTAAAAAGCATACTCCTGAACGATCACACCTACAAAAACAGTAAAGTGGCGTCAGTTCCCAAAATACTAAACGTCGGTAATCGACCTTAGTTATAACGATAAATTTAGTTAAGGAACTAGACACTATGCTCCAAAAACGTAAATACGGGGAAGAACAACCCTATTGGCCTGCTGGCCCTTTTAAGATTCGCTTACCTTTTATTCATTACCGTTGGGAACTTGCTGAAACCATTCAAGCTTTGGTAATGTTTGTTATTGCGATGGGTATGATTCCACTGCTAGAAAAATACCTAGGCTTGCCCTATGACGTAGCCTTAGCTTACGTTGTGGTGGGTGGTATTGGTTTTATGTTGCCCACCCTGC
The DNA here is from genome assembly GCA_964368615.1 of uncultured Halomonadaceae bacterium. Taxonomy (GTDB): domain Bacteria; phylum Pseudomonadota; class Gammaproteobacteria; order Pseudomonadales; family Halomonadaceae; genus Marinospirillum. Next base: position 10,731 of record CAYJCB010000027.1, read on the forward strand.
TGGGTGTGCCTTTTGTGCCTGGTTGGATTACGCCAGCCATTCCAGTGGTGTTGCTATTTATTGGTGATTTTGAACCAGGCCCTGAAGCCATTAAATCTTTGGTTGCGTTGCAGCTGATGGTGACCTTTATTTTCTTCTTTATGGGCATTACCCGCTTGGGTAGTAAGTTAGTTGAAAATATACCTAAGTCGTTAACTGCCGGTATCTTGTTAGGTGCGGGTATTGCTGCTATTTCGGGTGAAATTTCCCCCGGCGGCCGCTTATTTAATACGCCTATTTCTTTAGGTATTGGTGGTTTAGTGACTGTTTATGTACTTTTCTCTCTTTCCTTCCGTGATTGGACAGAAAAATACGCTTGGGCAAAATTTATTGCTAGCTACGGCATGGTACCGGGTATGTTAATTACCATGGGTATTGGTTGGGCAATTAAAGAATACCCACTGCCCGATATTGAGTGGGGTATTAACGTGCCTGCCTTTGGTAAAATTTGGGATTACCTACCTTTTTCAATTGGTTTCCCTGACGTTAAATTAATGCTGGCTGCTATTCCAACCGCAATTATTGCTTACATTATTGCCTTTGGAGATATCATCGTTGGTCAAAGTTTAATTAAGCGTGTAGACCACCTACGTCCCGATGAAAAAATTGAAGTTAACGTAGACCGTGTGCATTTAATTACCGGTATTCGTAACTTGATTCACTCTTTATTTGCACCCTACCCAGGTTTAGCTGGCCCGCTATTTACTGGTGCTATGGCAACCATTGCTGAGCGTTACCGCTATGGCCGTAGTGCAATGGATACCATCTATTCAGGTGCTTCGGTGTTCTGGATAGTCGGTTTTATTGCCTTATTTATGCTGCCTTTAGTCACGCTATTTAAGCCAGTGTTACCCATTGCTTTATCCATCACACTGTTGATTACTGGCTACCTATGTATTGCCGTAGCTGTCGAGCAAATTGACAATGCTACCTCTATGGGTATCGCCGGTATTATGGGTGTTGTTTTAGCCACCCACGGTGCTGCTTGGGGTTTAGGTGTTGGAACAGTGCTTTACATCATTATTGAATTCCAAGGTTTTGGTAAAAAAGATGCAACCAATGCCGATGAGCCAATAAAGATTGTGGATAATATGGCGGTAGAAGAAGACATACCGCCAAAAGAATAACGAGACTGCTTTATTTAGCGTATTCGCTTAAACTACAAGGCCCTC
>CAYJCB010000027.1:12041-20055 GCA_964368615.1 uncultured Halomonadaceae bacterium
TTAGGCTTTATGAAAAACCACCCACGTTTACGCCTACATTTACGTTTTGCTGACAATGAAGAAGCAATTCAAGATGTGTTAAGTCGTAAAGTTGACCTAGCTTTAGTTAGCGAAATGCAGCGGCATTCTGATTTGAACTACGTTGAATACTTCCAAGAACCCTTAATCGTTGTAGTACCAGCCGAGTTTCAAGGCAGTAATTTACAAGATTTATTAGGCTTAGGTTTTATTAATCATCAGCAAGGTCAACAGCAGGCTGGTGAGCTTTTGAAAGCTAACTTTCCAGAGGAGTATCGTACTTCAAGGCAATTGGTGCAGCGCAGCTATGTTAACCGTGTGCATTTGGCTTTAGATGCCGTAGCGCGAGGTTTAGGCTTTAGCGTAGTGCCACGCAGCGTGTGGGAAGCTTCCACTTGGCAACAGCAGATTCGTGAATGGCGTTTGCCCACTGAAATTACTTGGCCAATTTATAGCGTTAGTTTAAAAGAAAAGAATTTACCTGAACGTTATGTGCAGTTATTAGACGATTATTTGAATTGGCGACAAGGCACAGCAGCGCATTAATTCAGAACGACCTAAAAACCCCTAATAGTAATGAATTACTAAAGGGGTTTTAAGCATTAGGATCTTTTATTAAGGTTCTTGAATTAAGCTTTGTAAGCCGCTTCAGACTTCATAATAGCCGCGTGTGCATCGGCTTTAGTGCCCCAGTTTTCTACTTTTACCCACTTGCCTTCTTCAAGGTCTTTGTAGTTTTCAAAGAAGTGTGCAATTTGTCGACGCAACAATTCAGGCACATCATTAACATCGTGAATGTCGTTGTAGATAGTGGTTAAAGACTGGTGGGGTACAGCAATCAGTTTAGCGTCAGGACCTGATTCATCAACCATATTTAACACACCAACAGCGCGGCAACGAATCACACTGCCTGGCTCTACTGGGTGAGGCGTAATCACTAAAACGTCAAGTGCATCACCGTCTTCACCTAAAGTTTTTGGAATATAACCATAGTTAGCTGGATAGAACATAGGCGTTGCCATAAAACGGTCAACAACGAGTGCGTCCATTTCTTCGCAAATTTCATATTTAACGGGTGAATGGTGGGCTGGAATTTCAATCACCACGTTAATATCTTCAGGAAGTGACTTGCCAGCAGGAATCTTGTTGTAGCTCATTAGCTTTAGATCCTAGTAAAAAGTGAAGTAAAAGGTAAGAAATAAGGATTTTTAAACCCTGCAATTATACTTACCTTGGCGCTATAACTCCAATCCCTTGGCGCTAAACTCCATTTAGTTGCTTGTCTTTCAGACCAAGGGATAACAGCAATAAGCTTGAGAAGCAGGTTCTACAAGGGTGATACTACTCACACTCAGGATTACTAATTAAGCACTATTAATAAAGTATCAACGTTGTTTAAGGCATTGGCGCATGCAGTTGAATGAACTAAAAGTCAGTTATGGTCAATCTTATTTGGCTCAGAATCAACAGAGTGCGCGAGCATCAATGGCGGTTGCAAGCCCTAAAGACTCCCAGTTGGTTGTTAAAGGTGTGGCAGCGGTGATCGCTGATTCCACTTGGCGCAATGTCATGGCTAAGCAAGCGGGCGAGACTAGCGTAAGGGGGTTTATTGCCGATTATTATTCAACACCCGATAACTGGGATATTAAAACGTCCGCAAAAAGAGTGTTGTCAGCATTAAATAGCTGGCTTTTTGCACAAAATCGCAACCTTGAGAATGGCAGCTACATTAGTTCGATGAGTGCTTTATTATTGCGCGGCCAGCAAGCGCACTTATTTCATATGGGCGACACTTTGGTGTACCGCTTACGTGGCGCTGACTGTCAGCTATTAAATAGTGAACACACGACTTTTTTGGGTGGTTACCGTTATCCTTCGCGTGCTATGGGTATGAATCCAAGTTTAGATATCGACTATTTAAACTTTACAATTAAGCAGGGTGATTTGTTTTTATTCACTACTCAAGCGGTAAAAGGAACGCTAGTACCTTCTGATTTTGTGCAATTAATTGGGCAGTTTTCAGAAGATTTAAATTTAACGTGCGATGAGATTTTAAAACGTGCTATAGAAAAAGCCAGTCGCCGTGGGTATTCCAGCTATAACTTTTGCTTTCAGTTATTAAGAGTCGATCAATTACCACAAGCCACCGAAGAAGGTTTAGGTGAGGTTTATTCTAATTTACCTGTACCGCCAGAGTTGCAGCCAGGTGATGAAATTGATGGTTATCAAGTGGTTAAGGTTTTATCGCGCAGTGCAACCAGTCGTATTTACAAGGTTTTTGATGCAGCAACCGATCGTGACCTAGTGCTAAAAGCACCTTCACCGCAAATTGCCCGTAAAAGGGAGTTTATTGCCCATTTTATTATGCAGCAGTGGGTGGTAGAACGGGTTTCTTCACCTTATGTGGCAAGGGTGGTCGATTTATCACGGCCTCGTAAACAGCTTTATTATCTAATGGAATACGTTGAAGGCCGCACCTTAGAGCAGTGGCTAAAAGACAATCCAAATGCTGATATTAAAGTTAGGGTTGATTTAATCGAGCAAATAACCAAAGCCGTTAGGGCGCTACATCGCCGTGAAATTTTGCACCAAAACTTAAACCCACAAAATATTATGGTTGATAGGTTAGGCGTTATAAAGTTAGTTGATTTTGCTGCTTGTGGTGTGGCAAAAATGACCGACTTGCCACCGCTTCTAACCCTTGCAAGGCGCGTTGGCTTAACGCCTTATTCAGCGCCAGAATACCGTTTAGGAAATGAACCCAACGAGCGAGCCGATCAGTTTTCGGTTGCTGTGTTAGCCTTTGAAATACTCACTGGTCAGTTGCCTTATGCTGGGCAGTTAGAGGGGCTTAATTCTAAAGTAGATTTCTCACGCTTAGATTACCTGCCTGCTTTTCAGGTTAACCCAAGCTTGCCTATATCGATGGATTTACCGCTGCATAAGGCATTACAGCTTAATCCAGAATTACGTTATCGCCGTTTATCTGAATTTATTTATGACTTAAAAAAGCCCAGTGTGAATGCGTTAAACCAAACCATAAACGCAACCAAGCCCCTAAATTTTTGGAAGGGGTTGGCGGGTCTTTTGCTGCTGCTGTTATTGCTTAGTCTATTTTATTAGTGACGATTAAAAGCACGAATGGTTGATTCTAGCTCACGGCTTTGGTTGTTTAGCTCTTCTAAAGCAACAGTGGCTAATTTTGAACCTTCTAGGCTGGTGCTGGCTTGATGATTAATAGATGTAATGCGTTTATCTATTTCATCGGCAACATTGCGCTGCTGGCTGACTGCGGCGGCTACTTGCATTTCACGGTCAGCAATTTCATTAAAAGCTTCTCTAATATCGGTGAAGCGAGTCATCGCATCTAAAATTTGACTACGGCTGTTATCGACACTGGATTCATTGTGATCCATGCGCTCCACAACCCGCTTAATTGTCATGCGAATATGTTCTAGGGTTTTGTGAATATCTTCTGTTGAAGTACGTGCGCTGGCAGCTAGTCCCCTAACTTCATCGGCAACGACTGCAAAGCCACGCCCTGCTTCGCCTGCCCGTGCGGCTTCAATCGCGGCGTTAAGTGCTAATAGATTAGTTTGCTCAGAAATGCCGGCAATTTGATCCATAACCCGATCAACCTCTTCGCTAGCAAGGCTTAATTTATTAACTTCTTGGGACGTTTCGTTCAGTTCAAAGCAAATTTTTTCAATGGATTTTGCAGTGTTTTCAATATTGCCATAAGCCGTTGTACAAACCACACACGAGCTATCTAGGTGATCGCTATTGGCGGTAATGTTGTGATCTATTTCGCGAATACTGGCCGACATTTCGTGAATGGCGGTGGCGATAAGTTCTAGGTCTTGTTCTTGCTGGTTAAGTGCTTGAGTGTTGTTAGAGGTTTGATTGGCTAGCTTGTCCATAACGCCATTAATAACATTTAATGTATCGCTCATGCGGCCTAATATGGTGCGTGTTTGGGCGCGGTAGGCATAAAAAGCCAATTCAGGCGCAGCGGTTTCATCACGGCGTTGAGTGAATATTTTTTGTGCAGTGGGGTTGTTGATAACTTTTAAGCTTAGTTGGTTAAGTTTACGCACTGGCGACAAGCTAAACCAAGTAAGAATTATGGCTAATAAGGGAATAACACTTAACCAAAGTAGGCTAAATTGTGGCATTAAATAATTGGCTGCGCCGCTAAATAAAGGTGCAAGTAAAGCCAAGGTAAGTAGTTGGGTATGAATAATTGGGCGAGAATTTAGCGCAGGTTTTTTTCCATCATGAATTGTTTTATAAGTTTTTTCAGCGTAATTCTTTCTGGCTTCTGATGGTCGAGTGCGTACAGATTGATAGCCAACAACTTTGTTATCTTGATAAATGGGTGTTGCATAGGCATCAACCCAATAAAAATCACCATTTTTACAGCGATTTTTAACTACGCCATACCAAGGTTCGCCCTTTTTTATGGCAATCCACATTTCTTTAAAGGCTAGCGATGGCATATCTGGGTGACGCACAGTGCTATGATTTTGCCCTACTAATTCTTCAAGATTATAACCACTTACCTTACAAAAATCTGGGTTGGCATAGGTAATAACACCCTTTAAATCGGTTGTAGAAACTAGGCGCAATTCAGCATTAAAGATGCATTCTTTCTGTGTGACAGGTGGTGATTTTTTCATCAAAATCTCGCATTAAAAGCATCGGTTGGCAGTTTTTTTAATGTATCCTAACAAATTTAAGAGTACATTAAAGAACGCTAATTAATGCGGCGTATTATGATGTGAGTCAAAAAAAAGTCAATCACTCTTAAGTGTGCTTTACTTAAAGTTAAGTTTTATCTTGTTGGTTTTTGATACGTTGATTTTTGATACGCTGGTTTTTACGGCGCGTTAAATACCTTTGCCACTCTAATAATAATAAGCAAAAAATCCACAAGGGTAGGCTGCCGGTTAGCATAAAAGGTGTATTACCTTCATGGGGTTGAATGCTACCTTTTAAATTACTGCTAATAAATTGTGGAAGCAAATCAATAATCTGTCCTTTATTATCAATCAGTGCTGTTACACCATTGTTGGTAGCGCGCGCCATAGGACGGCCTGTTTCTAAGGCACGAAAACGCGCCATTTCAAAATGCTGCAACGGGCCTATAGAAGCACCAAACCAAGCATCGTTAGACACAGTAACCAGCCAATGGCTGTTGAAGGCTTGCTTGGCTGCAAAGTTAGGGTAAGCCACTTCATAGCAAATTAAGGGCGCAACGCGAGTATTGGCAACGGTTAGGCTGGCTGGGTGCTCTTGCCCAGGTAAAAAACTAGACATAGGTAAATCAAAAAAGTCGATTAAACCGCGCAGCTGGGGTTCAAAAGGTAGGTATTCACCAAAGGGAACCAGCTTTATTTTGTGGTAATTACCTACAGCAGTGCCAGCTGTGTATAGGCTGTTGTGGTAGTTTTTTTGGTTGTCTGCTAATGCGATTGACCCCGCCATTAGCCCTGCTGTTGCACCGGCTTTTTCTAACGCTTTATCAAAAAAAGGTTGGGCTTTTTCAGGCAGTAATGGCAAAGCAGTTTCTGGCCAAATAATAACATCAACTTCACCCAATGCTTGGCTTAGGCTTAGGTAGGTATTAATAATTTCTCGTTGTTTAGAAGGGTTCCACTTATCAGCTTGTTGAATATTGCCTTGCACTAAACCTAGCGTAATGGGTTGCCCATAAGGTTGCGTCCATTGTTTTTGCTGTAAATATACACCAGCGAGTGGCAAGGCGATAAGCAAGCCAATCGCTAGGCCGCGTTGCCATAAAATACTATTGGGGCGTAGGCTGTAATAAATAAGTAAACCACTTAAAACGCTGATAGCCGATAAACCATAAACCCCCAGCACTGGAACCCAGCCGCTGTAAGGCGTGCTTAAATGGCTGGTTCCTAATAATAACCAAGGAAACCCCGTTAACAGCGAACTGCGTACTGCCTCTGCTATAACCCATAAAGAAGGCCAGCTAATTAAGGCATGAGTTTTGCTTAACCAGCGTTGCCAAATAAAAGCTTGTAGCGCAAATAAGCAAGCTAGGCTGGCAACAAATGCCCAAGTCATGCTGACGGCTATAAAAGCGGGTGTGCCACTGTGGTCATGAATGCTGACATACACCCAAGAAGCGCCGGAACCAAATACCCCTACCCCAAAAAACCAGCCTCTAATCAGTGCTTGTTTATTAGTTAGGTTTTTAAGCAACAACCAAAAAGCTAAGGGCGCTAAAAAGCTTAGCGGCCAAAGGTTGAAAGGTGCAAAAGAAAGCGTTATTAAGCCGCCTGCTAGTAAAGCTAACAGGTGGCCGATAAGCGGTTTATTAACAAAGTTGAGCAATAGGTTAATCCTGCTCTGGAAGTTCGGCAATTTCATCTCGGCTTAAACGGCGTACTTGTAATAGCCGAATGCGGCGGTTATCAGCGTTAATAACGGTAAATTCAAAACCAGCAATAACAACAGCTTCGCCGCGCCTTGGTAGGTGTCCGAATTTTTGCATTAAAATACCGCTTAGTGTATCGAACTCTTCATCGCTAAAATCACAATGAAAATAATCGTTAAAATCTTCAATGGGTGTTAAAGCCCTAACTAAATAATTACCCGCATCAATAGGGCGAATATCGGCTTCTTCTTCCACGTCATGTTCGTCTTCAATATCGCCAACAATTTCTTCTAATACGTCTTCAATGGTGACTAAACCTGCTGTGCCACCGTATTCATCGACCACGATTGCCATGTGGTTATGGGTTTCACGAAACTCACGCAGCATGGAATATAAACCTTTATATTCTGGCACAAACGCTACTGGGCGCAGCACTTGGCGAATATCAAAGTTTTCCATCGCTTCATGGTCAATAATTAATGGTAACAAGTCTTTAGCCAGCAAAATGCCTAGCACTTCGTCAGAAGTTTCGCCAATCACTGGAAAGCGGGAATGCGCAGATTCGATAAGCTTAGATAAAAATTCGCGGGGGTGTTGGTCTATTTTCACGACTATCATGTGGGAGCGTGGAATCATGATATCGCCCACCTGCATATCACTTAACTGCAACGCGCCTTCAATAATGGTTAAGGCTTCGGTAGCAATTAATTGCCTTTCTGAAGCATCTTTTAGGAAGTCGAGAAGTTCTAAACGGTTGCGTGGTTCAGCCGAAAAAGCGCCTAAAAGTTTATCAAACCAATTCTTTGAGGGTTGCCCCCAGCTCGATCGATCTTCGTTCATGGTGTTTGTTAATTAACCTGCACTGTTATTGCTGATGTAAGGGTTGTTGATGCTTAACTTAGCCAGTAATGCAATTTCTAAGTTTTCCATCTGCTCGGCTTCTTCATCTGTTTCATGGTCATAACCTTGCAGGTGTAACATGCCGTGAATAACAAGGTGCGCCCAATGATCTAGCACAGGTTTTTGTTGCTCAGCAGCTTCTTCTATTACCTTAGGCAAACAAATAACCAAATCACCCAGTAAACTTAACCCAGCTTCGGCAGGTAAATCAATGGGGGTTTCAAAAGGAAAGGATAAGACGTTAGTTGGTTGGTTCTTACCGCGATAATCATTATTCAGCTGCTGGCTTTCAGCATTATCAACAATCCGTACTGTGACTTCGGGCGGTTCTTGATTGGCTATTTCTGGTGATGAAGTTTGCAAAGCTAAACGACACCAAGTAAATAGCTGCTCTTCAGAAGGGCAAAGTTCTGGTAGCTCTGTTGCTAGCTGTACATCAAGCCATAAGGCAGGTGGTTGGGTGTTCATGTTTAAAAGATCGCTTTTGTTGTTGTTTAAGGTCTGTCTGGATTGAGTTTAGTTTGACTTAATCAGCCAAGCAGCCACGCAACGAATTGGTATTCACATCGTTGATAACCACATCAACAAACTGCCCTATATAATCGGTAGGGTTGTCGCAGCTAACGTTTACAATACGGTTGTTTTCGGTACGACCGGTAAACTGACCTGGGTCTTTAGTGGCCAAGCCAG
>CAYJCB010000028.1:0-13963 GCA_964368615.1 uncultured Halomonadaceae bacterium
ATTCGTGAAACTCAAGGTAAGGGTTTAATGCCTGATGGAACTACGCGTTTCTTTAAAGATGGCCAGCCAATTTATCACTATATGGGTTGTTCTACTTTTTCTGAATACACGGTTTTACCAGAAATTTCGTTAGCTAAGGTGAACAAAGAAGCGCCTTTAGAAGAAATTTGTTTATTAGGTTGTGGCGTAACTACTGGCATGGGTGCGGTGTTAAATACTGCCAAGGTAGAAGAAGGCGCAACCGTTGCTATTTTTGGTATTGGTGGCATTGGCTTGTCAGCCATTATTGGCGCGGTGATGGCTAAGGCTAGCCGGATTATTGCTATTGATATTAACGAGTCTAAGTTTGAGTTGGCTAAAAAGCTGGGTGCGACTGACTGCATTAATCCTAAAGATTACGACAAGCCGATTCAGGAAGTGATTGTTGAATTAACCAATGGCGGTGTGGATTATTCGTTTGAGTGCATTGGTAATGTAGATGTTATGCGTTCTGCGCTTGAGTGTTGCCATAAGGGTTGGGGTGAATCAGTTATTATTGGTGTAGCTGGCGCTGGACAAGAGATTTCTACCCGTCCTTTTCAGTTAGTCACTGGCAGAGTTTGGCGTGGTTCAGCTTTTGGTGGTGTGAAGGGTCGTTCTGAATTGCCAGGCATTGTTGAAGATTATATGGCCGGTAAATTCGCGCTGAATGATTTTATTAGCTACACCCTGCCGCTAGAAAAAATTAACGAAGCCTTTGATTTAATGCATGAAGGTAAGTCGATTCGTAGTGTGATTCATTTTTAGGCGGTTTCTATTTTAAGAGGTGCTTCATGGATCGTTTAACAAATACTAGCCAAAATCGTAGTTTTGGCGGTTGGCATAAACAGTACACGCATACTTCAGCGGTGCTGGGTTGTGAAATGCGTTTTGCTATTTATCTACCACCTCAAGCGGCGACAGAGGCTGTACCTGTGGTTTATTGGTTATCGGGCTTAACCTGTACCGATGAAAACTTTATGCAGAAGGCTGGCGCACATCGTATGGCTGCGGAGTTAGGTATTGCTATTGTTGCACCGGATACCAGCCCACGCGGTGAAGGTGTGGCTAATGATGATGCTTATGACTTAGGGCAGGGCGCAGGTTTTTATTTAAATGCCACACAACAGCCTTGGGCTAAGCATTACCAGATGGAAGATTATATTTTAAAGGAATTACCTGAGCTGATTGAGTCAGTTTTTCCGGTAACCAATAAGCGTGCGGTTGCAGGGCATTCAATGGGTGGGCATGGTGCTTTAACTTTGGCACTAAAGAATCCAGAAATGTTTACTTCAGTGTCGGCTTTTAGCCCAATAGTAAACCCAGTCAATGTGCCTTGGGGCGAAAAAGCTTTTACAGCTTATTTGGGTGATAATCGTGAAGCATGGAAAGCTTACGATAGCTGCGAATTAATTCGTCAGGCCCAAGTACATTTACCAATTTTAATTGACCAAGGCACAGGCGATAACTTTTTAGCTGAGCAGTTAAAGCCAGAAAGCTTAGTGTCTGCGGCAAAAGAGGTGGGCTATCCAATAGAGCTAAGAATGCAAGAAGGCTACGACCATAGCTATTATTTTATTGCTAGCTTTGTAGAAGATCACCTTCGCTTCCATAAGCAATACTTAATTTAGTGTTAGACTAAAGTTAAAGAAGGTTGGCGCTAAGCGATAGCTTTCTTTAACTTTTAATATTTTTTATGTATCGCTTTTCCGTGGTTTTATTTAAGACCACCAAAACGTTGAAAGAATTTTGCATTGGGCGAAGGTAAAGGCCCTGAAGCATTTTCTAAGTTGTCATCTAGCCACTTTTCTGCACCCTCATAAATTAAACGGTAGATATTACGGCACAACTGCCTAGCACTACGGCCTTCCCAGTCACCGGGTAATAGCTCGTCGGGTAGCTGTGGATCACGTAGTAAAACCTTACGGTATTCGTGAATTAATAGGGTTCTAGCAATTAAGCATTCTTCTGGTGTTAAGGTGTTGTCACTAGTGAGTTCTTGCCAGAGTGGGCGAAACTGATTGATGAATTTAGCGTAACTACTAGCGAGGTGTTCTAAATTCCAGCTTTCTTTAACTTGCAAACGTAAAGCGCGTGAGGTTAATAGCTCTTGCGGTTCGGTTTGCATCACTATGGTATCTTCTAAAGCCTCATGCTCTTGTAATAAGGGCAAAACTTCAGCCCGCTCCAATCTTGGGTGTGCCATTACGTTGGGTGCAAGGCAGCCAAAGCCCATCCACTCTAACTCTTCTTTAATAGCACGCCGTTTGCTGTTTTCAAGCTGTGACAAAATAACTAGGCACCAGTTGCCTATCCATTGCTGATTATTGGCGTTGTAAACTTGTTTAAATGCTTGTTCAAAGCGCCTTAAACCAGGGCCAGTTAAGCTGTAATAGCTGCGCCGCCCAACCTTGTCTGCTTGTACCCAAGACTCTTTAGTTAGACGAAAAATAGAGGTGCGTACTAGGCGTTCACTAATGCCCATAGGTTCTAGCAGCTTCATTAAACTGCCAAGCCAGATAGTACCGCCACGGGGAACAATCGCATCACCATAAAGCGTGATAATTAATGAGCCAGCACGTAGTGGGCGTTTTTGCTGAAAATTATGGACCAGCAAGTCCAATTTGTTTTTTGCAGTCATACACTGAAAGTTTTCTATGCAGGGAAGTAAGTTTTATTGGCTGACTATTATGCCGAGCTTTAACCAGAGGTAAACCTTTATATATCAAGCCTCAGCTTAGGAGGGTGACTTAGATTTGGTTGAGGTTAACGTGTTTTAGCTATAAAACAAGTTGACATAAAGATCCTGATACAATAGTTTTTAACTTTGCTTGTCAAATGTATCGCTTTTGGTGGTGCTTTAGATGGCTAAATAAGTTGGCTGCGTTTAGAGGCAATTTTAAGTGATACAAAATTAACTAGTGAAATTTAAGCCGAAGTCTGAAACAAAAATAAATGAGGGTAAACACTACCCCAATCTTGGAGAATAAAAATAATGAGTAAGAAAATCTTACGACGTGCAGGTTTTTTAGCTGTAACCCTAGCTGCAAGTATTTTTGCAGGTGCTCAGGCTGCTGAGCCTATCAAAATTGGTTCTTTCCTTTCTGTAACGGGTCCAGCATCTTTTCTTGGTGATCCTGAGCTTAAAACCTTAGAAATGTATGTTGAACGAATTAATGCTGCAGGTGGTGTTATTGGCCGTCCTCTACAGTTAATTCATTATGACGATGCAGGTGATGCTTCTGCTGCACGTAACTTTGCTAGCCGTTTAGTCCGTTCCGACCGCGTAGACATCATTGTTGGTGGTAGTACCACGGGTGCAACCATGGCAGCAGTTCCTCTGATTGAGCAGGCGCGGATACCGTTTATTTCATTGGCAGGCGCAGTGGTTATTACTGATCCGGTTAAAAAATGGGTATTTAAAATACCACAATCTGACCGCGCTGCTGCTGAACGTGTTTTAAAAGACATTAAAAGCCGTGGTTTAACTAAGGTTGGGTTGATTTCTGGAACTGATGGTTTTGGTCGTTCGGGTCGTGAGCAAACGCTAGCCATTGCAGCATCTTTAGGTGTTGAAATTGTGGCCGATGTAACTTACAGCCCAACCGATACCGATATGACCGCTCAGTTAACTCGTGTTCGCAATACGCAAGGTGTGCAAGCGGTGTTTAACTTTGGTTTTGGTCAATCGCCAGCCATTGTTACGCGTAACTACCACCAGCTAGGTATAGACCTACCCTTTTATCAATCTCATGGTGTTGCTTCTGACCGCTTTCTAGACTTGCTAGGTGATGCGGGTGAAGGTTTACGCCTTCCTGCTTCGCCATTGCTAGTGCCTGATTCACTACCGAATAGTGATCCACAAAAAGCAGTTGTTCAATCTTATAAAAAGCTCTACGAAGAACGTTGGAATATGCAGGTTTCTACTTTTGGTGGTTATGCGCATGACGGTCTAATGCTAGCGGTTGAAGCGATTGAAAAAGCGGGTACTACCGATCGTGAAGCGGTGCGTAAAGCGCTAGAAAGTATTCAAGGTTATGTAGGTGTTACTGGCGTATTCAATATGTCTCCTAAAGATCACAACGGTCTACGTGCTGATTCCTTCCGTGTATTGGAAGTAAAAAATGGCAAGTGGAAGCTGATTAACTGATACAACTCTAAACCTGCTTGCTTTCAGTCCGTCGGTGCTAGAACACTGGCGGGCTGCATGGCGGTAGACGGGATTTAAACTATGTTCGCAGAATTTATTCAGTACCTTTTTACCGGTATTACTATCGGTGCAACCTATGCCCTAGTCGCTTTGGGTTTTACGCTAATTTATAACTCTAGCCATGTTATTAACTTTGCACAGGGTGAGTTTTTAATGATTGGTGGCATGGCGACCGTTTCTTTTGTAGGAATGGGTTTACCTATGCTGCTTGCCATAGTGCTTGCCGTCTTACTTGCTGGTGTAATCGGGATTGCTTTGCAACGTTTTGCTATTGCACCTGCAAAAAAAGCAGACGTAGTTACGTTAATTATTATCACTATTGGTGCTTCAATTTTTATTCGTGGCGTTGCCCAGCTAGTGTGGGGTAAGCAGTATCACATGATGGAAAACTTTTCGACCAACGAACCTGTTTTAGTGTTGGGCGCAGTGATTAATAGCCAAAGCTTTTGGGTGGTGGGTATTGGTGCTGTTTTGGTGGTGGCTTTGGTGTTGTTCTTTAGTCGCACTATGACGGGTAAGGCAATTTTAGCGACTTCGATGAATAAAAGTGCGGCACGTTTAGTGGGGATTCGTACTGAGGTGGTGCTGATGCTGGCCTTTATGTTGTCGGCTCTTTTAGGTTCGGTTGCTGGAGTTATTGTTGCTCCTATTACTTTTACTTCTTATGACATAGGTATCATGTTGGGTTTAAAAGGCTTTGTTGCTGCCGCATTAGGTGGTTTGGGTAGTGGTGTTGGTGCGATTGTTGGTGGTTTATTATTGGGTATTGTTGAGGCGATGACAGCGGGCTATATTTCTTCGGACTATAAAGATGCAGTAGCCTTTTCGATGATTCTTGTAGTGTTGTTCTTTATGCCTCGTGGGCTCTTTGGTAGTCGCGTAGTGGAGCGTGTGTAATGTTGAATAAGTTTTTACAGATGCGCTTAAAGGGCTTAGTAATTTTGGCTGCTATCATTCTGTTGTTGCCAATATTTATGAATAATCCTTTCCATTACGATATGGCAACGCAAATCGCTATTTTTGCTGCCACCGTCGTTGGTTTAAACCTGTTGGTAGGTTTTGCTGGGCAAATAAGTTTGGGGCACGCTGGTTTTTTTGGTGCAGGTGCTTACTTTAGCGCGGTAATGACAGGCACTTATGGTTGGTCGCCGCTACCCACAATGTTTGTGGCTGCTATTGCGGTTGGTGCAATGGCTTGGTTAGTAGGTCGCCCTATTCTAAAACTGAAAGGCCATTACTTGTCGATGGCAACTTTGGCGATGGGTTTTATTATTGCTATTGTTATTAACAACGAAGGTTGGTTAACCGGCGGTCCCGATGGTATGTCTGTACCTCCTTTAAGTGTGTTTGGTTGGGAACTCAGTTCTTTTAATCAGTATTCACTGTTTGGTATTGATTTTGGTGGCGATGTTGCTTGGTATTTCTTTGCTAGTTTGGTGCTGCTGGTTGCAGTATGGATTGCTCAGAATATTATCGACTCTCCAATTGGGCGTGCTTTGCGTTCAGTGCATGGCTCTGAAATTGCTGCGCGCGTCGTGGGTGTTGATACAGCGCGCTATAAGAGTTTAGTGTTTGTCGTTTCAGCTGTTTATGCCAGTATTATGGGTAGCCTTTATGCCCACTTTTCGGGCTTTATTACACCCAGTCTAGCCAGTTTTGAGCAGTCTATTGTCCTTATTACTATGGTGGTATTAGGTGGCATGGCATCAACTTTTGGAGTGATTTTAGGTGCTGTGGTATTAAAACTTTTACCGCAGGTTTTGGCTGATTTTCAAGAACTAGAAATGATGATGTTTGGTTTGATTCTTATGCTAACGATGATTTTTATGCCTAAAGGTCTGTTGCCAACTATTCAAAATAAAATTGCTGAGATAAAGCGTAAAAAATCGGAGAAGCAAACATGAGTGCTCTGATTGAAGTGACTGGATTAGAGAAAACTTTTGGTGGTGTTCATGCAGTCGAAGGCTTGAGCTTTAGTGTCGATGCTGGGCAAGTTTATTCGGTTATTGGCCCCAATGGCGCGGGTAAAACTACGCTATTTAATTTGATTACTGGCATTTATACACCGACCAAAGGTGAAATTAAACTTAATGGTGAAATGATTGTTGGTTTAGAGCCTAACCAGTTAGCTGAACGTGGTATGTGTCGTACTTTTCAGCAGATGCAAATTTGTATGAATATGACTGCACTAGAAAATGTAATGTTGGGACGTCATTTACAGTTGAAAAGTAGTTTCTTGACCACTATGTTGCGTTTACCTTCGCTGCTTAAAGATGAAAAAAATTGCCGTGATCATTCTGTTGAGCTGATGAAGTTTGTAGGCTGTGGTGAGTATATTGAAACCGAAGCATCAGCTATGTCTTATGGGGCTTTAAAGCGTTTAGAAATAGCGCGTGCTTTGGCATCTAACCCCAAAATTGTATTGTTAGATGAGCCGGCTGCTGGTTTGAATGGTACTGAAACAGCTGAGCTTGAAGAGCTTATTAAAAAAATAGCAGCTCAGGGCATTACGGTGGTTTTAGTCGAGCATGATATGAAATTGGTAATGGGGATTTCTGACCGTTTGCTGGTGCTTAATTATGGTCGTAAGTTAGCAGAAGGCACACCGGAAGAGATTCGTAATAATCCAGATGTCATCGCTGCCTATTTGGGTAGCTAAGCGTGGAGGCAAATAACATGACACAAGAACAAAATCAGCCTACGCTAACTCGCTCACGCGGTGAGCAAGTGATACGTACTATTGTGCGTGAGCATCAGGGTTTGTGGCGCATTATTGACTTAATGGATTTGCTTGAACAGGATATGAATATTAATGCTTCTTTGCCCGACGAGCTTTTATTTCATGCTGTTTTTGATTATATCCAACACTTTTCTAATCGTGTACATAGCCAGCCAACAGAAATACGGCTTTATAAAATTTTAAAAGAAAAATCACCTGAAACGGCACCTTTATTAGACAAGCTCGAAAAAGGTTATGTGATAGGCCATGAAAAACTTTTAGAGCTACGTCAGCTATTAAAAGAGTGCATGGTAAATTGGCCTAATGGGCGTGAAGCTTTTGGTCATGGTTTAAGCCGCTTTAGTGCTGCGTTACGTAAGCACATTAAAAAAGAAGAAGGCGTTATATTGCCGCGTGCGCGTGATTTATTAACCGATGAAGATTGGGATAATATTGTCACGGCCCGTGATCAACAAGACGATCCATTGTTTGGTGATAGGGTAAAAGAAGAGTTTCGTGACCTACGCCATAAAATTATTAGTCTAACACCAGAGCGATTGGGTGGGTTAGGTTTAGTTCATACCAGACGTGTAACTGCACATAAAGAAGGGCAAGAGTTACTTTCAATCAAAGGGCTGGTAACTTCTTATGGTCAGATTGAGGTTTTACACGAGGTTGATGTTGTTATTAACGCAGGTGAAATAGTTTCTTTGGTTGGTGCTAATGGTGCGGGCAAGTCAACGCTCTTGATGACAATTTCAGGGTTGCAGCCCACTAACAAAGGTCAAATATTCTTTGATGGTGAAGACTTATCTAAAGTTTCAGCCGATAGGCGCGTGGGTAAAGGCATCGTTCAGGTTCCAGAAGGCCGTCAAGTGTTTAAGGATATGACGGTTTATGATAACCTATTATTAGGTGCTTATACGCGCAGTAAAGACCCTGAAATTCAAGATGATATAGAAAATATTTATAGTAAATTCCCTATTCTACGACAAAAACGCTATAATCTGGCTGGTGAGCTTTCAGGTGGGCAGCAGCAGATGTTAGCAATGGGTCGTGCTTTAATGGCTAGGCCGCGTTTGCTGTTACTTGATGAACCCAGTATGGGGTTAGCGCCTTTAATTATTGAAGAAATTTTTGAAATTGTGCGTGAGTTGAAAGATGAGGGTATGACAATCTTTCTAGTTGAGCAAAATGCTTCTCAGGCACTGGCGTTAGCTGATCGAGGTTATGTGTTAGAAACGGGTGCCGTAGTGTTACAAGGTACTGGCAGGGAGTTGCTTAGTAACGAAAAGGTTCGTGAAGCCTATTTAGGTATGTAGGTTTCTAAGCATAGGCATAGAAATCTTTTAGCCTAATCCCATTAAACACTAGACGTAAGTCTGGTGTTTTTTTGCCTCAAAAAATCACAGCATAAATTTAATCAAATATTAAGTAATTATTTGATTAATACGTTTAGCAATCAAAAAAATCACAGTTTTACTATTAGTAAAGTTTATAGCAAATAATCAGGTAGACTATTGACACCTTCTAGTCGCGCAGCCTAATGTGTTAAATTGGTTTGTATTTTTGAGAAACATAATGTCAACAAAACATTTTGATCTGTTAAAAATTGAAGCAGAAAAGTTGCAGGTTGGGCAGCCAACGCCTTTTCCTATTTGTGATGCTGATGGTCAAGAGCTGCTTGAAAAAGGTGGGCTTGTTCAGTCAGAAAGTTATAAAAAGCTACTCTTGCAAGTAGGTTTTTTTGCACGTAGAAAACACACACCTCCCCAAGGACCGGTTAAGCAACCTGACATTGTTAAGGGTAAAATTAACCCTTTTGCTGAATTTGACGATTTAAGTGTGCAGTTAGAAGCTTTTTTTAATCAACTAGAGCTTTCTAAAACTCAGCCAGCGGGCAGTGTAACGCGCAAGATTTATGACATTGCTACACAAATTCAAGGTTTGGTTAAGTACGATGCTGATGCGCTAATGGGTGCTGTGCACCTGTCAGATCGTTTTGAATACCACGTTCATCACCCTATGCAAATTGCTATTTTAACCGAGCTTATTTTAGAACGATTAAAAGTCGCTCAAGATGTTCGGTTAAGCACTTTAGCAGCTGCTTTAACTAGCAATTTAGCGATGAATCCTTATCAAAAAGCTTTAAATCAACAAAAAACACCTTTGAATGAACAGCAGCGTAAGTTGGTGAATAACCACCCTTTATTAAGTGCACAGCAGTTAGAAGAAGCAGGCGTTGAAGATGAGCTTTGGATTGAGCTAGTGCAGCAGCACCACGAAAAACTTGATGGCAGTGGTTATCCATCGCAGTTATCTGGCATGTATATTCGTCGTGAAGCGTTAATTTTAGCCTTGGCTGATGTGTATTCAGCAATGATTACCCCTAGGGTTTACCGTGGCCCAATTAAGTTAACTGAATCTTTGCGTGATTTATTTACCCAGCGCGGCAGTAAGTTTGATGACAAATTAACCCGTTTGTTTATTAACGAGTTAGGTTTATACCCGCCGGGCATTTATGTGCGCTTAGACAATGGCGAGCTGGCAGTGGTAGTGGGTCGTACCACTGATTTTAAAGCGCCTGTAGTGGCAAGCATTAGAAAATCTGACGGTAATATGTACACCACACCTCGCCGCCGTAATGCTACGGAAGCTGGCTATGGTATTCGTTATGTGTGCGATCCTTCAGAGCGAGTTAAAATTGATCCTTCACAGCTTTGGGGTTTTGAAGCCTTACGTGTGAACATCAAAGTGGACTTGTCTAGTGTTGATGCTTTTATGCGCGGCTTACGCTAACTGTTTTAAAGCTAAACCTATAAAAAAGCCACCTAGTTCAAGTGAACTGAGTGGCTTTTTTTGTTGCTAGCTATTGATTAGTTTAGGCTGAAGGACGAGCGATTAAGCTACGCTGGTCAACTTTTACTTCGGTTAGCTCAACTTGGATTTTATCGGTCACACGGTATCGCACTTCGTCTTTAATTTTTATCCAGCTATTTTCAGCGTCGCACACAATTTCATCTTTGGTTGCATGAATGGCTGAACCTGGAATAAACACAGCAGCGCCATTGGCTAGTAATCTGGCGCGTATTCCACCTCGGTTAATATTAAAAATTTCAGCTTCAAAACGTTCACCTACTTTTTCTTCTAAGAAGCGGGCGTACAACCAGTCTTTCACTTCACGTTCAGCTTGGCGGTTAATTTTACGCGCCAAACTCAATTGTTCAGTTAAATTTTCGTCCAGTGCCTTGGGCGTTGCCCCCACTAAAACAGCTTTAATTAAACGGTGATTAAGCATATCGCCGTAACGACGAATGGGTGAAGTCCAAGTGGCGTACTGTTTGAAACCTAAGCCAAAGTGCGGGCCAGGTATAACTGACAGTAAAGAAAAACCTTGGAATCTGCGTAGACGCGCATCTAACCAGCCAGATTCTAGCTTGTCTAAAGCAAGGCGTAGGTGGCGAAAGCCTAGCAGCGTGTCTAAGCTTTGTGCGGTAAAAGCTTCGTCGTGGTAAGTCAGCCCTTGCTCGGCAATCAGTTCTAAAGCGCCCTCAACTTTTTCAGGATCAAAGCCTTGGTGAACGCTATAAAAACCTTGGCCAGTTTTTTCAGCTAGGAAATCAGCAGCGCAAACGTTGGCTAATAACATGGCTTCTTCAACCATTTTATGACCAATGCGGCGTTCTTCAGTAATAATATCCACAACCTTACCGTCAGCATCTAACATAAAGTTGTAGTCAGGAAAGTCTTTGAATACTAGGGCATTCTCATGTCGCCAAGCCAAGCGCGCAGCGGCTAGGGCTTCAAATAGCTTCAAGGCTTCAGCGGTTTTTGCATCGGCTGGTTGCCAGTCACCTTTGCCTTCTAACCAGTCAGAAACCTTTAGGTAATCTAGTTTAGCTTTAGATTCAGCCCAGCCAGCAGTAAATTCAGCCGCGCCAACCTGAGCGCCTGTGGCATCAAGGTTAATGGTAGCAACCAAAACAGGGCGGCGCTGATTTTCAATTAGCGAACATAAATCATCAGAAAGCTCTTTTGGCAGCATGGTAACGGTGCGTGCTGGCAAATAAAGCGTGAAAGCCCGTGATTTAGCTTCAATGTCTGCTGCGGTTCCTTCGTCAACGTAAGCCGTTGGGTCGGCAATCGCAACCTTCAATTCCCAGCCACCTTCGGCACGGGGTTGAATCGCTAGTGCATCGTCCATATCAACGGTTGAACCGCTGTCTAGGGTAAAAAAGTGCTCTGCTGTAAAGTCTTGGCGCACCAAGCCTTCAGGGTCGGTTAACGTCCACTTTTCGTCAATAACAGGTTGTTCATTGGGTAGGTCATGACGCGCTAAAATAACGGCCCAAGGGGCATAGTGGTCGTCAGTTTTGGCAATTAGTTGCGTGACTTCAACAAAAAAACCGTTGCTATTAGCTTTTAGTGGGTGGCGCTGTAAATGTGCAACAACCCAATCGCCTTCAGCTAGTGATTCTTCTTCTAAGCCACTAGCGGTTTTACCTTTTAATGCCTGTTTAATACTGGGGTGGTCGGGTACAACGGCTAACTTGCCTTGTACTTTTTGAACACGGCCAATAAAGCGCGTTAAGCCCATTTCAATTAATTCTTCAGGCTCGGCGTTTTCGCGCAGTTCACCTTTGTTATCGCGTTCTTCGTGCAACACGGCTTTAACTAGGTCACCATGCAGCACTTTTTTCATGTAGGGTGGTGGTACGAAATAGCTTTTACCGTCTTCAGTTTCTAAAAAACCAAAACCACGATCCGTACCTTTAATACGGCCTTCAACCCTAGGGGTGGTTTGTCGTAGCTGAGATTTAAGCTGTGACAGCAATGAGTTGTTTTTTAGCGCATTTTGCATGGGTTAAGAAACCTCTGTTTTTCATTTAGCGTTAATTGAGTGTTCGTTTTAATTTTTTATGCTTTTAGTTAGCAGGTGTCATGTACTGCTGTATTTCCATTCTTTCTATTTCGCGCATTTCGCTGGGGCTAGGCCCAACAAAATGACCGTACCAAACAGGGGCTGTGCCAATTAAAAAACCAGCAACAGCCAAACTTAAACCTAATCTTTTACGTTTTTCTTTCAGTGTTAAGCCAATTAACACAATTACCACGCCAATAAAATGTAAGAAAAAAATACTAGGAGCCATATAAAAATTTTTCCATCTTGTTGATGAGTGGGTAAGGCAAGTAAACTGATGCCTTATTCTACCTCATTGTTGTTTTTCATTTCAGTGTTGGAGTCAGTTATGTTGCACCCACGTAGTTTTTCTCACCTAAATGCGGTTGCTAAAGTCGCTGCACTACAAATGAATTCAGCTGCTGAATGGCTGAAGAATCGTGATACAGCAGCAAGGTTAATTGCGCAAGCGGTTGACCAAGGTGCAGAGCTTGTTGCTTTGCCTGAATACTTTCCAATGATTACTAGCGATGGGCAAGCCCGTTTTGCTTTAGCTGAAGAAGATGGCCAAGGCCCTATGCAAGAATTTTTGGCCGAACAAGCGCAAAAACATGGCATTTGGTTAGTGGGCGGTAGTTTGCCATTAAAAACGTACGTAGAAGATAAGTTAACCAATACTTGCTTAGTTTATGGCCCAAATGGTGAACGAGTTGCCCGTTACGACAAGGTGCATTTATTTAGTTTTCAAAAAGGTGAAGAACGCTATGATGAATCGGCCACACAAATAGCCGGTAATCAGCCAGTTAGTTTTGATACACCTTTTGGGCGAGTGGGCTTAGGTATTTGTTATGATTTACGTTTTCCGGAATTATTTCGTAAGCTAGACACTGTTGATTTATTAGTGCTGCCCGCCGCTTTTACAGTGCCTACGGGTAAGGCGCATTGGGAATTATTATTACGTGCCAGAGCAGTAGAAAACTTATGCTATATGTTAGCGCCTGCGCAAACTGGCTTGCATGAAAATGGCAGAAAGACTTTTGGCCATTCCATGTTTATCGACCCTTGGGGCGAAGTGCTAGATTGCTTGCCCGAAGGCGAGGGCGTGGTGATGGGTGAACTGCAAGCAGCGCGGCTGCAAGAAGTGCGTTCACAACTACCGGCGTTAGAGCACCGGCGTTGGTAGGCTTTTTTAACTAGATTTGCTGTTTTTAAAAAAGCTAATGGCTGCTGCGGCTAGTCACTACATTTTTAATGCGTGCTTCAAGCAAGTCTTTTAATAGTGGTAACCAAGTTTGTTCTGGCTCGCGCTCTGCGGTTAACAGGGTTAATTTGCCACGCTTGGTTGCTTCTATTAAGGGTAAAAGTTTTTCAGGCTGTTGGTGAAGCTCGTCACGGTAAGCATGGGTAAAACCTTTCCAATCCAGCAGCCCTTTCAGCATTTTTCGTTTTAAACTGGTACTGGGTGCGGCTTGTTGGTACCAAGTATTAATACCTAGGTCGGTTAAATCACGTCCATGCGGTAAAATTCGGTCAACTAAAACACGTGTACCGTCTTGTTCGTCTTTAGGGGCATACACCCATTTAATGGCTATTTTGTGTTTCATAACGCCTTCTCTGTTCAATTGGTCTGACGCTAACGCTTCACTCAGTTAGAATAGTCTACCTAACCACTTTCCCTTGGGGGTTCTTTTGTCTGTAACTTTATCTGACTGGCTGCGCCCATTACTATTAAATTCTGTTGACGACCGTGAAACAGGTGAAATTTTAGCTGAATGCCACCTACCTCATCTAGCCGATGCCTATGCATTTTTACACCGCGCTTGGCAGCAGTTTTCTGCAAGTGAATGGGTTAATAGTGTACAGGTGCTGGCAGCCATGCAGCATTTGCATTGGATTGAACCGACAGAAAGCCACGCTTGGTTAGAGCTGTTTGCACAGCGTTTGCAGCAAGCTTACCCTGAATCTGAGCAACTAATCTACGCTTTGCAACAAGAAGATTATGGTGCTGCAAAACTTCAGCGTTTAGCAAGTGCTGATTTTTCAGCTTGGCAACATAAATTTCCAGTTGAATGCCCTTTAATTAATGTAACCGCAACAGCGCCTAAGCTACCTAAAG
>CAYJCB010000028.1:14063-19635 GCA_964368615.1 uncultured Halomonadaceae bacterium
CCGATTGGCTATGCCTTGGCGGTTAGGTCGTCTAGCTTTGTGGTGTATCAACAGCCATTAAACGAAGCTGATTCTTTAAGGCAAAAGTTTTGGCCCGATGTGCAAGCCACGCTGAATGAATATTGGCAGGTGCATTCGGCTAAAGACTGTAAGCAGCTGCTGTATTGGATGGCAGGGCAAGGCCAGCGTTATGCTTGGCAATTAGACGTTATTTGGTTGCATCAAGCCAGTGAAACAGACCGCGATATTTGGCGCAGCGAACTGCCCGATGGTTACGAAGATTATGCTAATTTATTGGCTGATTTAGAACCTAGCAGCCAGTTAGATGTGGCTGCTTGGGATTGGGTACGCATGGCCGATTTAGCCTTTGCGGGTTATTTGGCTGGCTATTTAACCCAAGCAGAATGGCGCACTTTTGCCTTAATGGCGCTTTGGTTATTACGCAGCCAATACTCATCTTGGCAAGCTTTGTCAGAAAGTTATTTGTTAGGTTATAAGCTGTGGCAAACCCAAACAGAATTTACTTTAAGCCCTGAATTAGAGTCGACTTGGGAAGTTTTGTTAGCTTCACCTTTTTCACCTTTTAATCAGTTAGATTGGCAGGCTTTGTCGTTAGACCACCCAGATTTTCGTGATGCCAGAACCAATTTTTCTGCTGGCTTAGATGATCCATTTTTATTGACCTGTTTAGTGGCAAGCTTGCGTGATGATGCCAGTTTGTTAACAGGTTTAGCGCCTGATGAATTGCCCGAAGAACGCCGCGAAGAAGCGCGTGATTATTTGTTTGCTGGCTTAGACATTCACCCTGATGAACAGCTAACTTCAACCTTGGCGCGTTTTTGGCAGCCCGGCAGGGTGCACCATTACGACCAGTTAGCGTTAAATTGCCGTGTTAACAAAGCCCCACGCCTTGCTAATAACTTAGCCGCTATTCCTGAAGTTTGGAGTAAATGGCGGCAACAAACGCCCCACGTTGCTGCTTTGGTGAAGCGCCCTGCTGGTATTGTTATGGCTGAAAAATATGCCTTTTATCTAGTGAAGGCAGAAGAAACTCAGCACTATCCTGCGATAGAAAGGCAGCAGCTAACACTGGCATTAAAAGACTATTTAAGTTGGCATTATTCTTCCGCCCAAGAAATGCTGTTAGCTTGGCAAGCTTGGGACGAGTTGTTGTCGCAGGTTGATGATGAAAAACCGTTGCTGTCGGAATTGGATTGGCATTTAAAAGACCCGGGTAGTTTGTTTAGATTTATACCTTGGAAGCGTCCGCAAGTTAGTTTTACTGAACCAGGCAAACCCGTTAGCGAAGCCGATTTAGCTACGCTGAACTTGGTTGGCCCGTTAACAGGGATTCATTGGTCTTGGCCTGAAAAGCTACCCGCTTGGCCACGTGATGAACTAAAAAACCTGCTGCAAGATACGCATTTATTTCAAACCGCTGACGATTTATTGGGCTACCTTGACCACCTTTACCATGCCGGTGATAGGCAAGAATACCTAATCGCTTTTTCGCCCTTTACTTTAAATGCAGAAAGGTTAGACGCAGAAATTGACACCCACGCGCAAGACGAAGACCGCGATGAAGAACAAGAAGCTTATTACCAGCGCCTATTAAGGGTTAAGCAGAATACCTTGGGTATTAATGACGTAGATTTAACCGCTTGGGATATGGTGCAACTGGTCGATTTAGCCGTTGCCGGTTATCAGTTAGATTGGTTGAACGATGCCCAATTGCACGATTGGCTAGCCAAAGTACGTGGCTTAATTATTGAAGAATATTATGGCTGGGACGATTTTGCGCGGGCATTGCTTGCCGGTTATAACTTCTTTATGAATGAATCTGACCAGCGTGACGAGCTGTTAGAAACCTTTAGCCAGCGTTTGTTAAGCTTGTTAATTGCTGTGCCACCTCAAGTCGGGCTTTGGTACACCTTGGCTTGGCCGGGCGAAAGGGCGCGTGATTGGAATCAAGCAGCCACGGCGTTAAGCACTGCTAAGCAGCGTCTCCACTAAATTGTAGAATAAGCTGTAACAACAAGTCGTTAAGCGGTTCGCCCGAACCTTTAATGGCTTG
Organism: uncultured Halomonadaceae bacterium; assembly: GCA_964368615.1. GTDB lineage: Bacteria > Pseudomonadota > Gammaproteobacteria > Pseudomonadales > Halomonadaceae > Marinospirillum. The sequence goes on from CAYJCB010000028.1 coordinate 16,138, forward strand.
GTCGCAGCGGCTGGCTAGTTGCAGCAGTTGTTGTGCTTGGCGCAGGCTTAATCGCTGTATTGCTTTAAAATACAAGGGCTTACGGGTATCCCAAATACGTAGTTGTTGGCAAAGGGTATCAAAAGGTAGCCCGTCGTTGGCTTTAAAAGCTAGTTGGCATACTTGGCGAATTTCTCGGGTTAATGCCCATAACAATAAAGGCGCTTCGGTACCTTCGGCTTGTAAACCACGTAAAATGCGCGTTGCGCGGTTGCCCTTGCCTTCTAAACAAGCATCGGCTAAATCAAACAGGCTGTAACGGCTGGCATCTTCGATTAATAACAGCAAATTTTCAGCCGTTAACACTTCGCCGCTGTTAACAAATAAACGCAGCTTTTCAATTTCTTGGGAAGCAGCTAGTAAGTTGCCTTCTACTTTTTCAGCCAATAACGCAGCAGCAGCGGGTTCAAGTGCTAGCCCAACCGACTGGCAACGCTCGTTAATCCACTGGGGCAGCTGTTGGCTAGTAATTGGCCAAATTTGTACCATTAAACCTGCTTGGTCAACGGCTTTGTACCAAGCACTTTTAGTTTGTGCTGCGTCTAATTTGTTGCTGCTAAATAAGAAAATATCAGGGCTGTTGGCGAGTTGTTCACACACTTTTCTAACCACTTCACCGCCTTCTTTACCGGTTTTGCTAGCACCTAAACGCACTTCAATCAGCTTGCTATCACCAAATAAAGACATACTTGCCGAAGCTTCTAATAGGCTGCGCCACGCAAAATTAGCACCCACATCAAACACTTCACGCTCTGCAATGCCTTGCTTTTTAACGGCTGAACGCACTAGGTCGGCAGCTTCTTGCATTTGCAACGGCTCGTCACCCATTAGCCAAATAATTTTTGGCAGCTGTTTTTTTAAGCTGGGCGCAAGTTTATTTAGGGCTATTTTCATGGTTGTAAGGTCTGTAGTTATAAAGTCTGCATACGCAAGGTAAGTTGGCGAATTAAATCATTTTCCATGCTGCGTAATAGTTCGCTGCGTAGGCTGTCACGCGCTAACAAACTGCTGTCGCGCTTATAAGAATAATGGCGATAGGTTTGAAATACTTGGTTAGCAAACAGTGCTTCACCCTCGCTATCGCTGGCGCTGGCGGTAATTTGTAGGCTAAGTTCAAATTCTTCGGTGCTGCCAAACACGACTTGGCGCTGACCCGATTTAAATTCTTTTAGTTCTAAGCGTAAGCGACTGGTGCTTATGATTGGGCTAAGCATTACGCCCGACTGTTGCAGCTGCCTTGCCAAGGTGTCGGCAAGGTTGCTGGCGCTGGCTTCGCTGTTAATGTAGAGCGGCTGTAAATCTTGGGGTAGCTCAATAAAGCCACTAAGGCGAAAACCACAGGCGCTGCTAAGCAATGCCAGCAGCAACACCAAGCTAAAACCTAAGCGCGACTTTATTGAGCTAGGCATTTTAACCAACCACTAGGTTAATTAATTTACCGGGTACTACGATAACTTTGCGTAGCGTTTTACCATCAAGGTATTTCTGCACTTTGGCATCGGCTAGGGCAATTTTTTCAATGGTTTCTTTGTCGGCATCGGCTGGCAATTCCAACTGCACACGCGGCTTACCATTAATAGAAACAGCCATATTAATAGTGTCACGGGTTAGCGCCGATTCATCAGCAACTGGCCAAGGCGCATCAATTACGCTGCTTTCGTTACCCAAGTCTTGCCAAAGTTTATGGCAAATGTGTGGAGTAATCGGCGATAGCAAAATGATCAGCGCTTGATAACCTTCACGCGCTACGGCTAGGCTGAGTGGGTCTAACTCGTTGAAGCGTGATAGCTCGTTGGTCAGTTCCATAATCGCAGCAATGGCGGTGTTAAAGGTAATGCGGCGACCCATATCGTCCGTAACCTTGTTAATGGTTTCATGGGTTTTGCGGCGAATCGCTTTGTGTTCAGCGGTTAGCTGGCTTAGGTCTAATTCGCTAGGTGTACCCGCTAAAACGTGCTGATGCATTAAGCGCCATAGGCGTTTTAGGTAACGGCTAGCACCTTCCACACCTGTATCCGACCATTCCAACGATTGGTCGGGTGGCGCAGCAAACATAATAAACAAGCGCACCGTGTCAGCACCGTACAAATCAATCATGGATTGTGGGTCAACACCGTTGTTCTTCGACTTGGCCATTTTTTCCATGCCGCCAACTTCAACAGGCTTACCGTCGGTGGTTAGAATTGCGCTAACAGGGCGACCTTTGCTGTCTTTTTCGACTTCAACATCAGCAGGGTTAAACCATTCTTTACCGCCATTGGGTAAATCGCGGTAGAAGGTTTCAGCAATCACCATGCCTTGGGTTAATAAACGCTTAAAGGGTTCGTCGGAATCAACCAAACCTAAATCACGCATTAACTTATGGAAAAAACGCGCATATAGAAGGTGCAAAATCGCGTGTTCAATACCACCAATGTAAATATCAACGGGCAGCCAGTAGTTAGCGCGTTCGTCTAACATGGCTTCGTTGTTGTCGCTGCTGCAAAAACGCGCGTAATACCAGCTAGATTCCATAAAGGTATCAAAGGTATCGGTTTCACGCTGCCAACCATCGTCTAACTCATAAAAAGCCGGCATTTTCTTAATTGGCGAACCGCCAGATGCATCAAACTCAACTTCTATGGGCAATTCAACTGGCAAGTCTGCATCGGTAACAGGGCGAGTTTCGCCATTCGGGCCATTTTCGATAGGAATCGGTGAACCCCAATAACGCTGACGAGAAACACCCCAATCGCGCAAACGGTAATTTACTTTAACGCGGCCTTTGCCCTGCTTTTCTAATTCACCAGCAATGGCATTAAACGCCGCTTCAAATTCTAAACCACCGTATTGAGAAGAATTAATCAGGCGGCCTTTTTCTTCAAAAGCAGCTTGGCTGGTATCGCAATCTTCACCCGCTAAAGGCTCGATAACCTGTTCAATAGTTAAGCCGTATTTGGTCGCAAATTCCCAGTCGCGCTGGTCGTGTGCTGGTACAGACATAACCGCGCCTGTGCCGTATTCCATCAGTACAAAGTTAGCTACCCAAATTGGCACTTGGCGACCCGTTAAAGGGTGAGTGGCTGTAAAGCCCGTTGCCATGCCTTTCTTTTCCATAACCGCCATATCAGCTTCAGACGTACCGCCTTTGCTGCATTCCACTAAGAAATCAGCTAGGTCTGAATTATTAACCGCCGCAGCTTTAGCTAAAGGGTGCGCTGCTGCAACCGCAACGTAGGTCACACCAAATAAAGTGTCTGGGCGCGTGGTATAAACTTCTAGGCCGTCTGGCAATACCGCAGCAGCAGCGTCTTTTAGCGCAAAGGTCATTTCTACGCCGCGCGATTTACCCACCCAGTTACGCTGCATGGTTTTAACTTGGTCAGGCCATTCAACCTTGTCTAAATCAGCCAAAAGTTCTTCAGCGTAATCAGTAATTTTTAAGAACCACTGAGGGATTTCTTTACGTTCAACTAAAGC
>CAYJCB010000029.1:0-12003 GCA_964368615.1 uncultured Halomonadaceae bacterium
TGGTTGAAACAGGCGGTGACAAAAAACCATGGCAAAACGTGATTATTACGAAATCCTAGGTGTAGAGCGCGAGGCTGACGAAAAAGAAATTAAGAAGGCCTACCGTCGTCTGGCCATGAAATACCATCCGGATCGCAACTCTGATGACCCAGCAGCAGAAGATAAGTTTAAAGAAGCCACAGAAGCTTATGAAGTTTTAGCTGACGAACAAAAACGCGCTGCTTACGACCATCATGGCCATGCCGGTGTTGACCAGCAAATGGGCGGTGGTTATGGCGGTAGCAGTCCTTTTGGCGATATGTTCGGCAATATGGGCGATGTGTTTGGCGATATCTTTTCGGGTGCATCTAGTCGTGGCGGTCGCAGCGGTGCGCAGCGGGGTTCAGACCTACGCTATCAGCTAGACCTAGATTTAGAAGAAGCCGTTAAAGGTACTAGCGTTAAAATTAAAGTACCGACTTTGGCTGAGTGTGACCCTTGTAACGGCACAGGTTCGGCCGATGGTCAGGTTAAAACTTGCTCTACGTGTGGTGGTGCAGGACAAGTTAGAATGCAGCAGGGCTTTATCGCCTTCCAGCAAACGTGTCCTACGTGCCGTGGCGCAGGTCAATCTATCAGCAATCCTTGCGGTAAGTGTCATGGCGAAGGCCGTGTGCAAAATACCAAAACATTGGAAGTTAAAATTCCGGCAGGTGTTGATACCGACGACCGTATTCGTCTTTCAGGCGAAGGTGAAGCAGGGCGTAAAGGTGGCCCAACGGGTGATCTTTATGTACAGATTAACGTGCGTCCGCACCCGATTTTTCAGCGCGATGGTGCCGACTTGCATTGCGAAGTGCCGGTTAGTTTTGTTGATGCAACCTTGGGTGGCGAGCTTGAAGTTCCAACCTTAGAAGGCCGTGTTAAGCTTAAAATTCCTGCCGAAACACAAACGGGTAAGTTATTCCGTTTACGTGGCAAGGGTGTTAAGCAGGTACGTGGTGGCGCACAGGGCGACTTGTTATGCCGCGTGGTATTAGAAACGCCAGTGAATTTAAGTGATGCACAAAAAGATATTTTGCGTCATTTCCATGAAGACACTCAGGCAGAAAAACATTCACCCAAGCGTAATAATTTTTTTGATGGTGTGAAAAGTTTTTTTGAAAATTTAAAGCCTTAAAGCTTAAAGCCTTAAATTTTTTACTGCCCAAATAAAAACCCCGCTAGCATAAATGCTGCGGGGTTTTTTTAATGCTTAGAGATTACTTAAAGATTAACGCTCAATCGCTAAAGCAACACCCTGACCACCACCAATACACAGTGTGGCTAGGCCTTTCTTCGCGTCTTGCTTAACCATTTCGTGTACTAAAGAAACCAATACACGGCAACCGGAAGCACCAATCGGGTGGCCTAAAGCAATCGCGCCGCCGTTAACGTTTACTTTGGTGGTATCCCAGCCTAGTTCACGGTTAACACACAAAGCTTGTGCAGCAAAGGCTTCGTTAGCTTCGATTAGGTCTAGCTCGTTAATATCCCAGCCCGCTTTTTCTAAGCACAAACGGGTAGAAGGAATTGGGCCAGTACCCATGATTTTTGGATCTACACCTGCAGAAGCATAAGCCTTAATACGCGCTAATACTTTTAAGCCTAGTTCTTCAGCTTTTTTAGCTGAACAAAGAATAACCGCAGCAGCACCATCATTAATTGATGAAGAGTTACCGGCAGTTACTGAACCGTCTTTTTTGAACGCAGGACGCATTTCGCCAAGCTTTTCAGCTGTTACGCTGCGTGGGCCTTCGTCTGTGTCAAATACAACAGGATCGCCTTTGCGCTGTGGAATAGACACAGGGAAGATTTCTTCTTTAAAACGGCCAGCAGCAACAGCTTTAGACGCTTTAGCCTGAGATGCAGCAGCAAACGCATCTTGGTCTTCACGGCTAATTTTGAACTGCTCAACGATGTTTTCAGTGGTAATACCCATGTGGTAATCATTGAAAGCATCCCACAAGCCATCAACAACCATGGTGTCTTGTGCAGTCCAAGGGCCCATGCGCTGACCGTTGCGTGAATTAGGAAGAATGTGCGGTGAAGCACTCATGTTTTCCTGACCACCAGCAATAATAATGTCAGCGTCGCCACAGCGAATGGCTTGAGTAGCTAGGTGCAGTGCTTTTAAACCCGAGCCACATACCTTGTTAATTGTCATGGCAGGTGTTGTTTCAGACAAACCAGCAGCAATCAAAGCTTGACGCGCTGGGTTTTGGCCGCAACCTGCTGCTAGCACTTGACCTAAAATTACTTCGTCGATTTGGTCAGCTTTAAGGCCTGATTGTTCTAATAACCCTTTAATCACTGTTGCGCCTAACTCGTGAGCAGGAACATTGGCAAGTGAACCACCAAAGCTACCAATTGCTGTACGGCCTGCAGCTACAATAACGACATCTTGCATTTTAAATCTCCTAATTAGCCCCAAATGAGGCAAAAGTACTAAATTATTATCCGTGGCTAAGTTTAAAAATGTACCAGAAGCTAAGCTATTTGCCTACAGCTTGTATGTAAATTGTCTTAATTAACGATAAAAAAAGGCAGCCTTGGCTGCCTTGGTTGTTCAGTTTAAGAAACCTGAACAGGAATCGCGTTACTGGTATGGCTAACTGCGTTGCCATCAGTCATGTAAATTAAAGCTGGTTTATGCTTTAGGCGCTCTTCTTCAGAATAGTTAGCATAAGCACAAATAATCACGCGATCACCTACGCTTGCCATGTACGCCGCTGCACCGTTCACCGAGATAATACCGCTGCCTTCTTCGCCACGAATAATGTAGGTGGTGAAACGCTTGCCATTATCTAGGTTATAAATTTGAATTTGCTCGTATTCATGCATGCCAGCCATGTCGAGTAGATCACCATCTATGGCGCAAGAACCCTCATATTCAAGCACCGCATGAGTAACCCGAGCTTGATGGAGTTTGGCTTTAAGTAGAATGGTTTGCATTGCTTACGATTACCTCGTTAATTTAATTACTGTCCCGCTGAACAATAAGGTTGTCAATAAGGCGGGCTTTGCCCAGCCTTGCAGCGATAAGGATAACCCAACTTTTAGCATTTAGGCTTGCAGGGCTTAAGTCTAGGTTACGTATTTCAACATACTCAGGTGCAAAACCTTGCTCAGCTAAGCGAGCGCGTGCGGTATGAGTAAGCTCATGAAAATGGGTACTGCCTGTTGCTAAGCCTTGCGCCATGTTTTTAAGTGTTGCATACAGTGCAGGCGCTTTTTTTAGCTGTTCAGGCGTTAAATAGCCATTGCGTGAAGAAAGGGCTAAGCCTTCAGGTGTTCTATGCGTGGGCACTTCAATAATTTTAACTGCAAATGACAAGTCTTCAACCAGTTTGCGAATTACCGTAACCTGTTGGTAATCTTTTTGCCCAAAGCAAGCTATGTCAGGCTGTACAAAGTTAAATAATTTGGTGACTACGGTAGCAACGCCATCAAAATGCCCTGGGCGTTTTTGGCCACACAAGCCTTCACTAACCACAGGAACTACAACGCGCGTTTGGTGTTCTTGGCCATTAGGGTAAACGGTTTCAACACTGGGTGCGAAAAGTAAATCACAACCTGCTTCAGCCAGCATGGTTTGGTCTACTTCTAAAGTGCGTGGGTAACTGTCGTAATCTTCGCCCGGCGTAAACTGCAAAGGGTTAACAAAAATAGTAGCGACCACCACATCAGCACGACGCTTAGCTTCTTCAACTAAGCGCAAGTGACCTTGGTGTAAATTACCCATAGTAGGAACCAGTGCTATCGTTTTACCTTCACGGCGTAAGCTAGCTAGTTGTTGACGTAATTCGTCCGCTTGACTGATAGTTTTTAGAGTTGTGCTCATTTAAAACAATGTTCCTTTGCTGGGAAAGCACCTGATTTGACCGCTTGATGATAAGCAGCCAGTGCTGCAGGAATAGAATCAGCTTCTTGCATAAAGTTTTTCACAAACTTAGCTGTTTTGCCCACAGTTATACCTAGCATGTCATGCAATACCAGCACTTGACCATCGGTTTTTGGTCCAGCGCCTATGCCAATGACTGGGCATTTAACGGCTTGGGTGACTGCTTCACCAATTTCGTTGGGCACGCATTCTAATAAAATAATTGCAGCGCCAGCGGCTTCTAACGCAAGGGCAGTTTCAACCAGTATTTTACCGGCTTCACCTCGGCCTTGCACTTTATAACCACCCATTTGGTTAACCATTTGTGGGGTTAAACCTAGGTGCGCGCAGACTGGAATACCCCGTTCAACTAGCTTGGTAATGCCTTCAGCTAGCCAAGCATCGCCTTCAATTTTAACCATGTGTGCACCAGCACGCATAAGCTGTGCCGAATTTTCTAACAAGGTAGCAATGCTAGAATCTGACATAAAAGGCAGGTCAGCCATGATTAAGGCATGTTGATTACCGCGTTTTACTGCTTGGGTATGATAAACAATGTCTGCCACTGTAACGGGCAGCGTTGAATCATGGCCCTGTAAAACCATGCCTAGCGAATCACCGACCAGCATGACCTCAACGCCCGCTTCATTGATTCGGGTAGAAAAGGTGGAGTCGTAACAGGTAAGCACGCTGAATTTCTTGCCTGCTTCTTTCAACTCTCTCAAAGTGTTGATGGTCACAGCTTTCATCGACTGCTCCCTTTTAAGTGATTAGTAGAATGGAATACCCCATTGTAACGCGCATTCCGAGCACAAAAAAACGATTGTTACCCCTAGTAACTTAAAAGTCAAAACCTTGTCGTAACTTTTACTTCTAGCGGTAACACCTCGTTACAAGCTTGTTTGCCAAGTTGTTGAATTAATTGCTTAACCTTACCTAAGTTTGGCAGTACTAAATCTTCATTTAACTCGGCAAGTGGGCAAAGTACAAAAGCACGTTCAGCAATGCCTGGGTGTGGCAAGGTAAGCGTTTTAGTGTTTAACACCACCTGCTCATAAGCAAGTAAATCTAGGTCTAGGGTACGTGGCCCCCAATGCCTTTCTCTTTTACGTTGGTGCAAGTTTTCTATGGTTTGCAGTTGCGCTAATAATTCTAAAGGCGCTAAGTCGGTAGTAATTTCAGCCACCGCATTAATAAAGTCAGGCTGATCTTGCGGGCCAAAAGGCTTGCTTTGCCACAAGCTAGAGCGGCTTACTAGCTGTGTCGTTGGCAGTGCATTTAGCTCTGCAAAAGCATCAGTCACTTGTTGGCTGGGGTTTTCAAGATTACTGCCAAGCCCTATCCAAGCGGTAGCCATAAAATTAATTCCTTAGCTAATTGCTGTCGGTTTACGGCGGCGTGTGCGTTTTTTGCCACTCGATTTTTTAATAGGACTGCGCCCTAAAGAAGCAATTAACTGGTGCTGCTCGTCTTCATTGGCTTCTTGAAAAGCTGTCCACCAAGCGGCAGCGCCATCGGTTGCTTCACCGGCCATTTCACGCAACAGAAAAAAGTCGTAAGCGGCACGAAAGCGTGGGTTTTGCAGCAGTATCCAAGCTTTTTTACCGTGGCGTTGCGGTAGTTTTAACTGTAAATCCCAAATTTCACGCATGGGAAAAGAAAAACGTTTTGGAATAGTAATGTGCTGGTTTTGTCTTTGCAGCAGCCTATTGCCTGCTTGTTGCATAGCTGGCACAGCCGGTACGCCATTTTTTTGTAGGTCGTTAAAAATATGCTCTAAACCTGGCCATAATAAAGCCGCATATAAAAAGGCAGGTGTAACAGGGCGACCTTCACTAATTCGCAAGTCAGTGTTTGCCATGGCTTGTTCAACCATAACTAAGCTGATGGGGTTAGTTTTAAAGGCTTCATGGCTGGCTGGGAAAAGAAACGCAAATAAACCGTATTCTCTTAACAGGTGCAAAGTGGCTAGGGCGTTGCCTGATAAAAACAATTTAAGCACTTCGTCAAACATACGCGCTGGTGCAACCTGTAATAAAAGGTTGGCTTGCTCATAAATTGGTGCTTCTGTGGCGGCTTCTAGCTTGAAATCAAGCTTGGCAGCAAAGCGTATCGCCCTAAGCATACGCACCGGATCTTCACGGTAGCGAGTGGCTGGGTCGCCAATTAAACGTAGGGTTTTATTTCTTAAATCGGTTAAGCCCCCTGTGTAATCGTAAACGCAGCGGTCAGCGATATTGTAATAAAGGGCGTTAATGCTGAAGTCGCGCCTGACGGCATCTTCTTCAATACTGCCCCATACATTATCGCGCAGCAGCATACCTTCGTCACTTTGCCGAATGCGCTTGTCTGCAACTTCGTCACTTTTGCCTCTAAAAGTAGTGACTTCAATAATCTCACGTCCAAAACGCACATGCACAATGCGAAAGCGCCGCCCAATCATTCGAGCGTTGCGAAAGAGTTCCGTGACCTCTTCTGGCGTGGCATCGGTGGCTATGTCGAAGTCTTTAGGGGTTTTGCCTAATAGACGATCACGAATACTGCCGCCCACTAGGTAGGCTTGAAAGCCACCTTTGTTTAGGCGATAGAGGACTTTAAGTGCCCCTTCATGTATTTCGCTACGTGAAATAGGGTGCTCTGAACGTGGCAGAATTTGTAGTTTAGGTTTATTGACTAGCGTCTGTTTGTTCATGCGGGTTTTGATGTAGCTGGTAATTCCTTTAATCATTTTGACCCATGGCGCAAAAGAAAGATGCAGCAGTTTAACTGACCTGCGCGGTAGGGCAAAGTATGAATAGGTTTATTTAGCAAAACAAAAAGGGGAAGGCATAAGCCTTCCCCTTTTAATCGATTGATCTTTTACGAATCCATTCATTTTTTAGAGTGAAAATTCTAGATCGCCCTGAACACGTACCACAGTCACCAGATCACCAACTTATGATTGTTTTTATTTTTAATTGTGAACCTAGACCATCTCGTATTCAAAACAATTTAGCCACAGCTTGGACTTTTTCTAGGGTGTTTATTGTTTTTGTTCACCCTTTGGATACTTTTAGCATTGTTTTTATTATCGCTATTTTGTATCAGTTTTCGCTGAAGACCGGAGACCTTAGCTATTGTTGTTATTGTTAGTGCTTTAAGCCCCTATGCCATTTTTTATTTTTATGGTGGCTAGTGCGCTGGTCGTTCACCAAGCTTCCTAATTGTTTTTATTGTTGGGAGGCTTGGTTCGGTCAGGTTCAGTATTGTTTTTATTTTTTCTGAGTGGCTGACGCCGGTGTTTTTATTTTTCTTACTTAAGTTAATGCTGGATACGTGCCAAGTTTTTAAAAAACCTTTAAAATCAGGCGGTTAAGTTTAAGGTTAAGGTTTTTTAGAGCTTTATATTAAAAGTGTTACCTGCATTTTTACTGTTTAACCTCAAGTGTGGGTGTAACGGTAACACCTGAGTTTTGAAGCTTTGAAGTAGTTTGTTCAGCGTACAGTGCCTGCTTTACGCTTAGGAATGCCTAGTCGCTGCCGTCTTTCCCATAAGCATTTTCTGGAAATTCCCAGCTTTTTAGCCAGTTCTGTTTCGCTCATTTGGTCTTCATTTTCTTGCACAAAGCGCACAAAGTAATCTTCTAAAGACAAGTCATCAGTTGGTAAATGCGCTGGGTCTAACTCATTCGCAGAAGGTTCTGCTACCGACTGTTTAGACGTTGGCTGTTTAAGTGATGCTTCCGTTATAGGGTAATGCGTTGTACTAACGAAGTTGGCTTTTGGGGGTGCTTGAATGGCTTGGGGTAACTCTAAATCTTCGGCGTGCAGCAGGGTGTCTTCCGATAAAATAACTGCCCTTTCAACACGGTTTTCTAGTTCGCGCACGTTGCCAGGCCATGAATAACCTAGTAATGCATTACGGGCTGATTTAGAAAAACGTGCTAAAGGCTTGCCCATGCGTTCACAACTGGCTTTAAGTAGGCTGTTGGCAATCAGTAAAATATCGTCTTCGCGCTCGGCTAAGCAGGGCAGTTCTAGTTCAATCACGTTCAAGCGGTAATACAAATCAAGGCGGAATTTACCTTGGTCAACCAAGTCTTTAATGTTGCGATGCGTTGCCGCAATCAGGCGAATATCAACTTTTCTGGATTCAACCGAACCTAAGCGGCGAATTTCACCTTCTTGCAGCACCCTTAACAAACGCGCTTGGGCTTCAAGGGGCAATTCGCCTATTTCATCTAAAAATAAACTGCCGCCATCGGCTGCTTCAACTAAGCCATTGCGACTGGTATTAGCACCAGTAAAAGCACCTTTTTCATGCCCAAATAGTTCAGACTCTATCAGCGTTTCAGGAATAGCAGCGCAGTTCACACTAATAATAGGTGCTTTTTTACGAGGGCTAAGGTTGTGCAGCGCCCGTGCAACCAGCTCTTTGCCTGTACCTGATTCACCTAAAATAAGTACCCGTGTATTAAAAGGCGCAATCTTTTTAATTTGCTGGAACACCGCTTGCATAGCAGGGCTTTCACCAATCATGCCCTCTAAACCAGTGCTGGGTTCAGAAGATGCATCATCAGAAGATGCGCTGCTAGGGGTTGTTGGCGTTGCTGACTGAGTTGATTTGGCTTGCTCTTCTTGTTGGCGGCGATGCTGATTAAGAATGTGGTTAACCGCAGAAAGCATTTCATCATGGTCAAAGGGCTTGGCAATGTAATCTACTGCGCCTTGCTTCATAGCATCAACAGCCGAACGCAGACTAGCGTAGCTGGTCATAATTAGCACAGGAATAGCTTGGCTGATGAGTTCAGTACCGGCTTCACCGGGTAGGCGTAAATCACTAATAATTAAATCAAAACTGTTGGTTGCTAGTGCTTGGCGTGCTTCAGGAACTGTACCTGCTTCAGTAATTTGAAAGCCATTGCGTTCCAGTAGTCGTCTTAGTGCAGAACGAATGATTCCTTCATCTTCAACGATCAGTATTTTGCTCATTGTCGCTTGCTGACTCCTGATAAGTTAAGTCACTGCTAGGCAGTGGAAAGCGACAACGAAAGCAGCTGCCGCTTTTTAATATTGGGCTGGGGCTAAGGGCTTGAATTTGTCCGTCATGTTCTTCGACAATACTATAAACCAGTGCCAGCCCCAAACCTGTGCCTTCGCCAGCCTGCTTGGTGGTATAAAAAGGCTCAAACAGATGCTCTAGGTGTTGTGGTGAAATACCTTCACCATCATCATGAACTTCAAGAATCACTTCTTGCCCTTCTTGGCGAGCCGTGCACAAAATTTTGCCACCATCGACCGTTGCATCACGCGCGTTAGCAACAAGGTTTACAAAAATTTGTACAAGGCGCTGGGTATCGCCTGTTACATAAAGGTTTTCTGGGCAGGCATTTTCATAAATTCGATTACGGCCTTTATGGCTAAGCGATATAAGGCTAATGGCTTCTTGCACCGCACCGTGTAGGTTAACTAATTCAAATTTAAGGCTGTCGCTGTGTCGCCCTGCATGGGCAAAATTCACCAAAGATTGCACTATGCTGGTAATGCGCTTGGTTAGTTGTAAAATTTGTTGGCTGGTTTCTTTAACGACTTCAGGTTCTTCAGCGTCGTAATGTAAATTTTGTGCTAAAGACGATATGCCAGTAACAGGGTTGCCAATTTCATGTGCAACACCAGCAGCTAGGCGGCCAATGGAAGCTAAACGCTCGTTATGCAATAGCTCGTCTTCTAATAGCTTTAAGCTGCTTTGGTCTTCAACCAGCAAAATTGTGCCGCCCATCAGTGCTGCTGGGTCATCTTGCTGCGCTTTATGCAGGCTTAACCAAGCGGTACTGCCATCGTTGTTGAGCAAGGCTTGGCGGTGAACTTGTGAAACAGCGCCTTCCAAAAAGTTATTTAATAAATCATTCCAAGGTGCTGGTAAGTGGCGAACCCTAGAGCCAATCACTTCATCACTGGTTATTTTGGTTAGGCTTTCCATGGCTCGGTTCCACATTAACACTTCTTGGTCGCTGCCTAGCGTACAAATGCCAACAGGTAAATACATCAGCGTTTGGCGATGGTGGCGGCGCAGCTTGTCCAGTTCCCTTGCCATACCAGTAAGGCGCGAACGGTAATCTTCTAAATGGCGCTCAACGTAGTGAATATCGTTTTCTGTTGGCTGATCTTGGTGCTGCCAAGGCAGGTGACGATCGACCAGTTCTTGTGCAACAGCAGAGCCCATTAAGCCCGATAAGTTAGCTTGAATATGCCCTCTAAGGCGGCGCAGGGTATAAGGGCGCGTGTCGGTAGGGTTAATGTTTAATTCAGTCAGTGCGCGATTAACTTCCCGTTGTGCTGTTTCTTGCCCCAAAGGAATGCTGAGTAAGCGGATTAAATCATCACTTTTTTTGGCTTGCAATTCTAAGCGTTTAGGAAAGAACAAAGCATCTTGTGAACAGGCCAAAGCCCCCGCTTTTTCTTCTTCACTAATTTTGGTAAGCAGCGATACAAGAATAAACAGCACTATATTGGAAGACGTTGCGGCTAGGGTGATGCTGTGCCAGTCGTTAATACCGCGCAATTCTAGGCTAGTATTTAAAATAGTAATTTGATCAATATCTAACAGCAAAGGAAAGCCTAAGCCAACGCCTAACACGATAAAGCCTGCTGCTAAACCAGCAAGCAAGCCTTTACGGTTAGCAATCGGCCAGTATAAAAGTGCCAAAGTGCCAGGCAAAAATTGCAGCGTAGCAATAAAAGCAGATAAGCCTAACGTGGCTAGGTCGTGTTCAATACTGACAACTAAGTAGACTAGATAAGCGATAAAAATTAACGAACCAATCAGCAAACGGCGCATACGCACCAGCCAAAAATAAATATCAAAATCAGCGGGTGGTTGATAAACCGCCAACACCAAGTGGTTAAGTACCATGGGTGCTAGTGCTAAGGTCATCACAATAATAGTGCCGCTGGCTGCAGCTAACCCCATAACAAATGAAACCAAGCCCCAATAGCCGCCTAACGAAAGCGTGGCGTATTCAATCGGTAAACTGCTACCCAATGCTTGATGCCCCCAATAAATAATTGGCACAGGTAAGGCAAGCAGCAGCAAGAAGATTGGCAGCATCCAGCTAGACTGCATCATGGCTTCTTCAGAAGGGTTTTCAGTAAATATAATGTGGAAAATGTGTGGCATGGTCAGTGCTGTAGCAAAAAATATTAACAGCAGTGTGCGCCATTGGTTGTTTTCTAAAGGCTGCATGGCAGTCGTCAGCGTATCGTTGTGTGCCGCTAGCCAGTTTTCTAAGCCTTCAAAACCACCAAACACACTGTATAAAGTAAAGCCGCCTAGGGCTAAAAAAGCCACCAGCTTAACTAGCGATTCAAAAGCAATCGCAAACAATAGGCTTTCGTGGCGTTCCCTTAACGAAATGTGCCGAGCGCCAAACAAAATTGCGAACAGGGTAATTACCGCACAAAACACAAAGGCTAGGTGGTAGGGCGAAGATTCGTTAGTCAGTAGATGAATAACATCGCCAATCGCCTGAATTTGCAGCGCCAACAGCGGCATACTGCCAAACAACAGCCCCAGCGTTACCAGCATTCCTACCCAGCGGCTGCGGTAGCGAAAGGCTAATAAATCGGCTAAAGAAGAAAGTTGATAAGTACGGGCAAGGCGTAACAGCGGCGACAGCAGCAGCGGTGCTAGAACAAAAATACCAGCAATGCCTAGGTAATAAGTTAAATAGCCATAACCGTATTGATGCGCCAAACCAAACGAGCCATAAAACGCCCAAGCACTGGCATAAACGCCCAGCGCCAACACATAAACTAAAGGGTGTTTAACTAATTTTTGTGGCAGCCAGCCTTTTTCAACAATCCAAGCACAAGCAAAAAGGATGGAAAGGTAGCCAACACCTAGCGCGAAAATTTGGGTTAGCGTAAAGCTCATATTATTCTAATAGCTCAAGTCGGCGTTTTTGTTCCAGCCAAAGCGTTGCAGCAATTAGTCCAGCCCAAAAAAGGAAAGGTTTATACCAGTCGCTACTGCCCCAAGGTTGCAGCAGCCAAGGCGAAAAGAAATAACCCAGAGTAACCAGCAGAAGGACGAGTCGGTAGGCATACATAGATGTCGTTCCACC
>CAYJCB010000029.1:12103-19580 GCA_964368615.1 uncultured Halomonadaceae bacterium
TAAGTGCTCTTGCGTTATACCAATCGCTTGAATTGGGTTTAGCAAGAGCACGTTTTTAGTTGTTAATAAGGCTTAGCCACCAATTTGCTTTTCTTTAATTTCGGCTAGACTTTTACAATCAACGCACATGGTTGCGGTTGGACGCGCTTCAAGGCGGCGAATACCAATTTCGATACCGCAAGCTTCGCAGTAGCCGTAATCACCTTCTTCAATATCAACCAGCGTTTCGTTAATTTTTTTGATTAACTTGCGCTCGCGGTCACGGGTTCTTAACTCTAAGCTAAACTCTTCTTCCTGCGTAGCACGGTCAGCAGGGTCTGCAAAGTTAGAAGCCTCTTCTTTAAGGTTTTTAACGGTGCGATCTACTTCATCAAGCAGTTCTTGTTTCCAGTTCAGTAAAATTTTACGGAAATGATCAAGCTGCTGACTGCCCATGTACTCTTCGCCTTCAGTTTCCTGATAAGGCACAAAAACTTGGTTTTCGTTCATATCTTGCTTACTCTTTAATGACATAGCCCTGCCTTGTGGCTTGGTCGTTGTCCTGTATTCGGTAGCTACCGAGCGAAAAAGACTAGGTTATTTAAAGCAATTTTAAAGTAAATACAAGAATTATATCTAAAACTTTAGTATTGCTAGCTATTTCTCTTATTACTTATTCCTCTAAACGCAGGTGATCCCGAATTAGCTTAACCAGCATTTGGCTGGCATTGGGCGCATCTGTATCTACGGTAACAGCACGGGTTAGCTCTTCTGTGGTTAAAGGATCATGGTTAGCTAATTGATGTTCTAACACTAGCAAATCTGCTTCAGCCACTTTTTCGCCATCTTGAATGCGTTTAGTTAAACGGCGGCGCAGCGTTGCTTCATCGGCGGTTAACGAAATAATCAAAGACGTTAAGCCAAGGTTTTCAGCAACAGCGTGCAGTTGGTCGCGCTGTGCTTTTCTTAAATTGGTGGCATCTAGCGTAACAGGGAAGCAAGAACGCAACACGCTACTAGCTAGGCTAGCAAGGCGGTTATAAGTTTGTTCGCTGGCTTCTTGGGTGTAAATGCCGCTGGTTAATTTAGCTGAATTGCCGCTTTCTTCAGGCTTTAGGCCAAACAAACGCTTGCGTTCAACGTCGGAACGAATGCGAATACCGCCTAACTCTTTAACTACGCCTGTGGTTAAAGTGCTTTTACCGCTGCCCGAAAAACCGTGGGTAATCAGTAAATAAGGCGAATGAAATTCAATGTAGCTTTCGGCAAGGTCAGTATAGCTGCGGTACTGGCGCATTACGCTGGCTTTGTCTTCTTCGTCTAGGCCAGGTTGTGCTAGGCGGAATAAGTTCACCTTGGCGCGAACTAAAGCGCGATATACTTTATAAAAGCACAGCAGCTCTAAGCCTTCGTAATCGCCAGTTTGTTCTAGGTAATGGTTTAGGGTTACCTGCGCCATTTCTTTTAGATCACGGTCTTCTAAATCCATAATTAAGAAAGCTAGGTCGCTTATTACATCACACCAGCGAAACGCATCGTTAAATTCAATGCAGTCAAACGCGACTACCTTGCCCTTCCAAAGGGTGGTGTTGCCCAAGTGCAAGTCACCGTGGCATTCGCGTACAAAACCATCGGCTAGGCGCTTGGCAAAGGTTGCTTCGTGGCGTGAAAAAGTGTCTTTAGACCAGTCTTCTAAAAGTTGAACCTGTTTTAGGCTTTCTGCATCATCAACTAATAATTCACGAATTTGGTCAAAGTTTTGCTGGGCTGGAAACCAAATGGATTCAGGCGTTCCTAAATCATCAGGCGGCAAGCCGGGCGCTAGCTTAGTGTGAAAATCAGCCAGCTGTTCTGCCAGTTGTACTAGGTGTTGTTCTTTTAATTCGCCGCGCTGCTGTAGTGCATTCAATAATTTAGAATCATCGAAGCGGCGCATTTTTAACAGGTATTCAAAAGGAGCGCTCGCGTCATCAAAGCTAGGCGCTTGTGCACTACCAGAAAGCGGCAGCACATTTAAGTAAAACTCAGGTGCCATGCGCTGATTAAGCGTTAGTTCTAGTTCACAAAAATGCTTGCGCTGTTCTAACGTGGAGTAATCCAGAAAGCCAAAATTAACCGGCTTTTTAAGCTTGTAAGCAAATTCACCGGCCAAAAAAACCCAAGAGATGTGGGTTTCACGCACTAGCACCTCATCAACGGGGTGAGGGTAGCTTGCTGGGTTTTTTAGTGCTTGGACCAATGCCTCGTTCACGAGCGGCTCCTTTTTTTCTTTTATTAAGTTTTTTATCAGTGTTTTATTAGTGCTATTTCAAGCTAGCAAAAGCAGCTTCTGCGGCAGCTAACGTGGCTTCAAGCTCTGCTTCTTGGTGTGCAGCAGAAACAAAACCCGCTTCATAGGCCGAAGGTGCTAAATAAACGCCTTCTTTTAACATGGCATGGAAGAAAGCATTAAAGCGGTCTAGGTTACAGGCCGTTGCTTCAGCAAAGTTATGCACAGCCTGTTGTTCGGTGAAGAACATACCAAACATGCCGCCAACCTGTTGCGTCATAAATGGAATGCCAGCTGCTTTGGCTTTTTCTTCTAGGCCGCGGCATAGGCGTTCAGCATAGCTGCTTAAATGCTTATGAAAGTCTGGGGCGCGAATTTTAGTTAGCAACGCTAAACCTGCTGCCATAGCAATCGGGTTGCCAGAAAGCGTACCTGCTTGGTAAATTGGGCCAAGCGGTGACATTTGATCCATAAACTTGGCTTTACCGCCAAAAGCACCTACAGGCAAGCCGCCGCCAACAATTTTGCCCAGCGTGGTTATATCTGGCTTAACATTGTAATGCTGTTGCGCACCACCGAGTGCAACGCGGAAGCCAGTCATTACTTCGTCAAAAATTAACAAAGCGCCTGATTCAGTACACACTTCACGCAGCGCTTCTAAAAAGCCCGCTTGGGGTGGAATGCAGTTCATATTGCCAGCCACGGGTTCAACGATAATGCAGGCAATTTGGTCGCCTAGCTCTTTAAAGCATTCTCGCACGCCTTTAATATCGTTAAAGGTTAGCGTTAGCGTGTGTTGCGCTAAATCAGCTGGTACGCCCGGTGAAGTAGGTACGCCAAAGGTTAATGCGCCAGAACCTGCTTTAACCAGCAAAGAATCACTGTGACCGTGGTAACAGCCTTCAAACTTAACAATTTTATCGCGGCCTGTGTAACCACGCGCTAAACGAATCGCGCTCATGGTGGCTTCAGTGCCAGAACTAACCATGCGTACGCGTTCAATCGAAGGCACTAGCTCACAAATTAGCTCGGCCATTTGGGTTTCTAATTCGGTTGGTGCACCGTAAGAAAGCCCAAAATCTAAACGGCTGCGCACGGCATCTAAAATGTCTTTGTCGGCGTGACCAGTAATCATTGGCCCCCAAGAGCCAACATAATCAACGTAGCGTTGGTCGTCTTCATCAATTAAATAAGCACCTTCAGCTTTTTTAATAAAAATAGGATTACCGCCGACGCTTTTAAAGGCACGAACAGGTGAGTTAACGCCACCAGGAATGAATTGTTGGGCGCGTTCAAATAGGTCTGCTGAGCGTGTCATAAGTAGCCTCATAAGATTTAAAAGGAAGTGTGGGTTCAAAAGCTTTACGCAAGGCGCGAACAGCTTCTTCTGGGCAGGGTTGAGCAAAAATACCTGCAACAGAAGCAATCATGCAGGCACCTGCTTTGGCTAAAATAGGAACTTGTTCTAGGCTAATGCCACCAATCGCAACCATAGGAAGGTTAAGGTGTTCTGCCTGTTTAAAAATACCTAAGCTGGCGGCTGGCGCATTTGGCTTAGTAGTTGACTGAAAAAAACGCCCAAAAGCAAGGTAACTAGCACCGGCTTCTGCTGCGGTTATGGCTAGCTGCAAGCTGTTGTGGCAAGTGCTGCCAATAATCGCTTCTTTACCTAATAACTCGCGAGCGTGGCGTAGGTTGCCGTCGCCTTGCCCTAAATGTACACCCGCAGCTTCACAGGCTTTGGCTAATTCTGGGTCATCGTTAATAATCAGCTGGCATTCATAGCTAAGGCATAAATCGGCTAGCAAGCGGGTTTGGCGCAACGCTTTGCTGGCATCGGCGGTTTTGTCTCTGTACTGCAAAAACTTTAAGCCACCGCGCATGGCTGCTTCAGCAGCTTCTTGCAAATGGGTGTCATCAGGCAGTAGATGGGCATCAGTAATGGCATAAATACCACGCAAAAATTGTTGGTTACGCATGGTTTATGTCCTGCATACGAAGGGGTAACAGCTGCCCGTCAGTTAGCTTAAGAGCTTTTTCTAAGCTCCGCCAAGTATAGTCCTGCGCTTTTACTGAGGCTATTGTTAACGCCTCGCCACGCGCTAACAAAGCGGCTAAAGCAGAAGCTAGCGTACAGCCAGAACCATGAAATTCACCCTCTAGGCGTTGCCAGCGATTAACAGTAGGTTCGCTGTTTGAGGTGAAAAGTAAGTTTTTTACAGTGTGAGTTTGGCTGTGTGTACCTGTTACTAGCACGGCTTTACAGCCTAATTTAAGTAGCTGCGCGGCTTTGGTTTCTATGCTGCCATCACCCGGAACAAGGCGTTCTAATTCAGGCAGGTTAGGCGTAACAATGGTACAAAAAGGCAGAATATGTTCTTTTAAATGTGCCAGTAATTCTGTGCTGCTAAAATCTGTACCGCTGGTGCTAGCCAGCACTGGGTCAAGTATTACTGGTAGGTCGCTGTTGCGTTTTAGTAGGCTGGCAACGGTTTCTTGAATTGCCATATCGCCCAACACGCCTAGTTTAATGGCGGCAGGTTGAAAATCGGCCAAGAGTGTTTCTAGCTGTTGTTGAAACGCTTGAATAGGCTGATAACTCACTTGCTTTATAAACTGCGTATTTTGTGCAGTTAGGCAGGTAATAAGTGTTAACGGCCAAGCACCCAAAGCTAAGAGGGTTTGGGCATCAGCAAGAATGCCAGCACCACCAGAAGGGTCATGCCCACCAATGGCTAGGACTGGTGGGTATTTTTTTTGAAAGTTAGGGTGAACCCCAAGCTTGATCATAGTTCAAACATCCGACGCATTACCAAGGCTTAATGATCGCAAGAAGCACCACAAAAATAAGTATAAATACCGGCAGCTCATTAAAATACCGATACCAAGTTTCACTGTGATCGTTTTTGTCTACTGCTAGATGACGTTGCAGCATACCACACCAAAAATGATAGATTATTAGCAGAGATACCAAACCTAACTTAATTTGCATCCAAGTTTGTGAAAGGTAGCCTTCAAAATTTAGGCTAAGTAAGCCAGTGCCTAGCAATACGACGACTATCATCGAAGGGTTCATAATGCCACGATACAACTTACGTTCCATTATCTTAAAGCGTTCAATACCTTTAGTATCGCCCTCTTTAATTGCTTGGGTGTGATAGATAAATAGCCTAGGAAGGTAAAAAATAGCTGCAAACCAAGTGACAATAGCCATAATGTGAAAAGCTTTCAACCAGAGATAAGTCATTTATTTTCCGTCTGCCAAATTAAAACATAAAGGATACCTTAACACTTGTTGTAAAGGTAATAAGACTCAGTGAGAAGGCATACTTGATAGGTTTTTTTGTGTATTATTGTTTTAAATATTTAACATAAAGGCCTGTTCAACTAGGGGCTAGGAGAGTTAAGTGATAAAAGTAGGTATTGTTGGTGGAACAGGCTACACAGGCGTGGAGTTGTTAAGGTTATTGGCTTCCCACCCAAATGCTAGCGTTGAAGTGATTACTTCGCGTTCTGAGGCAGGGCTGTGTGTTGCTGACATGTATCCCAACCTGCGCGGTCATTATTCAGATTTGTTTTTTAGTGAACCCGATGTTGCCAAGTTAGCTGCTTGTGATGTGGTGTTTTTTGCTACGCCACATGGTGTGGCTCATGCTTTGGCAGGTGAATTGCTTGATGCAGGTACAAGAGTTATTGACCTTTCTGCTGATTTTAGGCTACAAGATGCACAAGAATGGGCTAAGTGGTACGGTCAGCCACACGGTGCGCCTGAATTATTAGGTGAAGCGGTTTATGGGTTGCCCGAAGTTGCTAGAGAAAAAATTAAAACGGCGCGTTTAATAGCTGTACCAGGTTGTTATCCAACAGCGGTACAGCTAGCTTTAATTCCTTTGTTAGAAAGCGGCTTAGTAGAAACTCAGGGTATTATTGCTGACTGTAAATCAGGTGTTTCTGGTGCAGGGCGCGGCGCTAGTGTGCCTTCGCTATTTTGTGAAGCAGGCGAAAGCATGAAAGCTTATGCAGTTGGTAAACATAGGCATCACCCAGAAATAACCCAAGGTTTAACTGCGGCTGCTAAACAGGCTGGCGCGACTCAAACAGTTGAATTAACTTTTGTACCGCATTTGGTGCCGATGATTCGTGGTATTCATGCAACACTTTATGTTCGTTTAACCAGTGCCAATCAAAAGCTAACCGATGTTGAATTGCAGCAGCTTTTTGAAGCGCGTTATAAAAATGAACCTTGTGTTGATGTTATGCCTTGGAATGCTTGCCCAGAAACACGTAGTGTGCGCGGAGCGAATGTATGTAGAATTGGGCTGCATCGACCACAAGGCAGTGATTTAGTCATTGTTCTTGCTGTTATTGATAACTTGGTTAAGGGTGCCAGCGGACAGGCAGTGCAAAATATGAATATTATGTTTGGTCAAGATGAGTTGGCAGGTTTGCGGTTTGCAGCCTTAATGCCCTGACCTTAGTGGTTTTGACTGAACTGTTGGTGGAAGTGAAAAATGAATAAAGGACAGGGAGAGCGCCTACAGATCGTTACTTACAATCCGGTCCGGCGTTTTATTAATCGAGTTATTGTTTTGGGTTTAATTGTTGCGTTAGTAGCAGGTGGCTATTTTTATGGCCAGTGGTCGGTTTGGCACGAGCGTGGTTCTGCACAAATTGAGCGCGATGAGCTTAGGTCAAAAAACAAGCTACAAGAAAAAGAACTGATTGATTTAAGACGTAGAGTGCTAGTAACAGAAAGCAGTAATGCAATTGATAAACAAACTCACCAAGAAGTGCACCAAACAGTTTTAGACTTAAATGCGCGTATTGGTAAGTTAGAAAATGAGTTGTATTTTTATCAGCGTGTTATGGCACCTGAAAAAGCAGATCAAGGCTTAAGAATTGATCGCTTTGACATTAAGCCAACTGACAATCCTAAAGTTTTTGACTATCAGCTAGTTATTACTCAAGTGACTGACAACAATTCATTTGTTGAAGGTCGTGCTTTAGTTAGCTTGGTAGGCACGCGCGGACAGACGCTGAATGTCACTTTACCGTTAAAAGATGTTTCGCCTGAAGTTGATGAGTTGAGCGTAAGGTTTAGGTTTCGTTTCTTTCAGAACGTAGCTGGACAGATACACTTGCCCGAAGATTTCGTACCAGAAAAAGTACAAATAATATTGCAATCAATTGGAAGTAAAGCTATGCGCATCGAAACAGAATTTGGCTGGA
>CAYJCB010000030.1:0-2171 GCA_964368615.1 uncultured Halomonadaceae bacterium
GCGAGGGATTTTAAATCCCTTGTGTCTACCGATTCCACCATCCGGGCATTTACTAAACTAATTTACTACACTCATTCTACTGCATTTACTACTACTGAAACTTGGAGGCTGGAGTCGGAATCGAACCGGCGTTGACGGATTTGCAATCCGCTGCATGACCACTCTGCCATCCAGCCATTTTCCAAATTCTAAATTCCAGCTTTGAAACTTTGGAGCGGGAAAAGAGATTCGAACTCTCGACCCCAACCTTGGCAAGGTTGTGCTCTACCACTGAGCTATTCCCGCTGATCTGGTTGCACATTATAGGCAGTTATTTTTCTCTGTCAACACCTTTTTCAAACTATTTTCAAAAAAACTTCTATTAAGGCAAAGGCTTGCCAAAATACCTTATTTTTTATTAGCAAAAAAGTAAGGTTTAGCGACCATTAAATAACTGTACATAGACCATAAAGTTAGCAATGCCGCAAGGTAAAGGATAGCAATGCCTGCCCATGAAATTAGTTCGCCCGGTGGCGCCAGCAGCAGTAAGAAAATAGATAACATTTGAAAGGTGGTTTTAACTTTACCCACCCAGCTAACCGCCACGCTGGCACTTTTACCGATTTCTGCCATCCATTCTCTAAGCGCAGAAATCACAATTTCACGCCCAATAATAATCAGCGCAGGCAAAGTTAACCACCAGCTTGCATAAGCCTCAATCAAAACACCTAGCGAAACAGCAACCATTAATTTATCTGCCACTGGGTCTAAAAAAGCCCCAAAAGGGGTCATTTGATTCCAGCGGCGGGCTAAAAAGCCATCTAGCCAATCGGTAAGGGCGGCAACACCAAAAATTCCTGCACAAATAAGGTATTTGCTTTCTAAGGGTAGGTAATAAATAGCCACTAACAGCGGAATAACTAAAATACGTAGCAGCGTTAAAAAAGTTGGGAAGTTCATTGCACTTATGCTCTTAAAAAATGCTCTTTAAAAAAATATGCTTAAAAACGCCTTTAATGCTTGTGCAGGGTAGCATAAATATCTTCCGCCAACCCACGATTTATGCCCTCAACTTGGCACAGGGCTTCAATACTGGCTTCAGCAATTGCATTGCGTCCACCAAAATGGCGCAGCAGTGCTTGGCGGCGTTTAGGCCCTACGCCAGCAATGCTTTCTAGGCCAGAAGTCGTTCGTGTTTTATCGCGGCGCTGGCGGTGTCCGGTAATTGCAAAGCGGTGCGCTTCGTCACGAATTTGCTGAATTAAGTGTAAGGCTGGCGAATGACTTGGCAAGGCAAGTTGGTTATCGGTGGTTTCAAGAAACAGCGTTTCCAAACCTGCTTTGCGCGTAGTGCCTTTGGCAACGCCCAACAAATGAATATTGGTTAAACCCAGCGATTCTAAAATTGCCCTAGCCGCATTTAGCTGGCCTTTACCGCCATCTACCAATAACAAATCGGGCATCACAAATTCACCGGCTTTTACACGTTTATAGCGACGTTCTAGGGCTTGGCTCATGGCGGCATAATCGTCGCCACCCGTAATGCCTTCGATATTAAAGCGGCGGTAATCTTGTTTACGTGCGCCTTCGGCATCAAATACTACACAAGATGCAACGGTCGCTTCGCCGTGGCTGTGGCTAATATCAAAACATTCCATGCGCTTAATCGGTTGCGAAAACCCTAAAGCTTCTTGCAACGACTGCATCCGCTGCTGCTGTTGGTTTGATTTATTACAATGGCTTGCAAGCTGTTGTTGTGCGTTGGTAATCGCTAAATCTAACCAGCGCGACCTTTGGCTGCGTAGGTTATGGGCAAGGCGTGAACGAAAGCCAAAGCGTTCTTGCAAAGCCGCTTGTAAGGTTTCGGTTTCTTCTAGCTCATGGCTTAACAACACTTCAGCAGCAGGCGGCAACGAAGTGCGGGTTAAATAATATTGGGCAATAAAAGCGGTCAGGGTGGCGCTGTCGGTTTCTTCTAAAGGGTTTTTAAAATTAAAATGCCGCGTGCTAATTAACCTGCCTTGGCGAATTTGCAACAGGCTAATACTGCTGCTGCCTTCTGAAGACACTAGGCCAAACACATCGGCTTCGCCCACGCCAGTATCAACGTCTTGCTGGGTTTGTAATTGGCGCAGCTGCTGAATTTGGTCGCGGTAATGGCTGGCTTGTTCAAAGGCTAACTCTGCTGCTGC
>CAYJCB010000030.1:2271-9000 GCA_964368615.1 uncultured Halomonadaceae bacterium
TAAGGCCCAAACCACTGCCCCGAACCCCGTTGGTGGCGAGCGCGTTTAATGCTTAACGCTGGCCATTTATGGTCGGAAAAGTGCAAAAAAGGGTAAGATTTATCATCGCGCAACAAGATGTTAAACGGTGGTTTCAGCGCCTTAATAAAGTTTTGTTCCAACAGCAGGGCTTCAATTTCGGTATGCGTCACCGTTAATTCAATGCTATAAATGCGGCTGACCAAAGCTTGGGTTTTAAGTGCCAGCCCGTTGCTGCGAAAATAACTGGCAAGGCGTTTTTTTAAATTTTTAGCCTTGCCAACGTAAAGAATTTTGCCATCTAGCGCGAACATTTGGTAAACGCCCGGCGCTTGGGTGGTTTGTTTTAAAAAAGTCGCGTGGTCAAACGCGGTGAGGGCTGCATCAAACACTTGTTTTTCCTATTAATCCTTGTTCCTATTAATAATCAATCAGTCACATCAACTAATTTATGGCGCATAGCTAGGTGAGTTAGTTCAACATCATTACGCACGGCAAGCTTTTCAAAAATACGGTACCTGTAAGTATTAATAGTACGCGGGCTAACAAACAAGCTATCGGCGATTTCTTGTACTTTTTGGCAAGTAACTAGCATCATGGTGACTTGCATTTCACGTTCTGACAGCTGTGCAAAGGGGTTGTTGTTTTGCGGATCTCTAAAAATTAGGCTGCTGGTTAAAGTCGGGTCTACATAACATTGCCCAGAAGCTACGCGGCGTATGGCAAGTACCATTTCATCATAATTAGCACTTTTGGTTAAATAGCCTTTAGCGCCAGCTTCTAGTAAGCGCTGTACAAAGGTTTCATCGCCGCTGGCGGTTAAGCCAATAACCGCTATGGCTGAATTGTGGCGGGTGATTTTGCGCGTGGCTTCAATGCCGCCAATACCTGGCATTTTTACGTCCATCATTACAATGTTAGGCGGCGGAGTTAAATCGCGGGCTTTTAACACTGCCTCTTCACCGTCAGCGGCAACACCCACCACTTCAATGCCGTCTGTGTCAGCAAGTATCCGCTCAATGCCTGTTCTTACGATAATGTGGTCATCGACAACTAATACACGAATCACGGTTAATTACCTCTAAAAATAGGCCTGCAATAAAGTGCGTTATAAACTAACACTAGAATAGCAGAAATAGACGTTAAGTTGATTGTAAGCAGCTAGATAAGCCTTGGCCTTAAAAAGGTCTATTTTAGCCTGCTGCAAACCGTTAGAATGCCGCTTTTAATCTTAGAGTATATTTTTTTATGGCTTCAAGCACTCCCTCAAGCATTGCCACTCATAAAGTTGGTTTTGTTAGCCTAGGTTGCCCCAAGGCATTGGTTGATTCAGAACGCATTCTTACCCAATTGCGCGGTGAAGGTTACGACCTAGTTGCCAGCTACGAAGATGCTGACTTGGTTGTTGTAAATACCTGTGGTTTTATTGATGCCGCTAAGGCGGAGTCTTTAGAAGCCATTGGTGAAGCGATTAGTGAAAATGGCCGTGTGATTGTAACTGGCTGCATGGGGGTTGATGAAGCCTTAATTCGTGATTTACACCCACAAGTGTTGGCGGTAACAGGCCCGCAGCAGTACGAACAAGTTGTGAATGCTGTGCATCAATACTTGCCGCCCAAAATCGACCACGACCCTTTCTTAGACTTATTGCCGCCCCAAGGCATTAAGCTAACTCCACGCCATTATTCGTATTTAAAAATATCTGAAGGCTGTAACCACCGTTGCAGCTTCTGCATTATTCCTTCGTTGCGTGGCGATTTAGTTTCTCGCCCGATTGGCGATGTGTTGGGCGAAGCTGAGCGTTTAGTGAATGCTGGTGTGCAAGAACTACTGGTTGTTTCACAAGACACCAGCGCCTATGGCTTAGATTTAAAATACCGCACGGGTTTTTGGCAAGGCCGCCCGATTAAAACGCGCATGAAAGAATTGTGCGAAGAATTAGGGCAGTTAGGTAGCTGGGTGCGTATGCACTACGTTTACCCTTACCCCCACGTTGATGACATTATGCCCTTGATGGCTGAAAACAGAATCTTGCCTTATTTGGATATTCCTTTTCAGCACGCACACCCTGATGTGCTGCGTGCCATGAAACGCCCTGCTGCTAGTGAAAAAACACTGCAACGCATTCAAAATTGGCGCGAAGTTTGCCCCGACTTAACCCTGCGTTCAACCTTTATTGTAGGCTTTCCGGGCGAAACTGAAGCACAGTTTGAATACCTGCTTGATTTTCTTGATGAAGCGCAGCTAGACCGAGTGGGCTGTTTTACCTATTCAGCCGTTGAAGGTGCCAGCGCCAACCAACTGGCTAACCCAGTGCCTGAAGACGTAAAAGAAGCACGCTTGGCACGTTTTATGGAAAAACAAGCCAAAATCAGCGCCGCTAAACTGCAACAAAAAATTGGTAAAGTGCTAGAAGTGTTGGTTGATGAAGTGGGTGATGACGGTGCTGCGGCACGAACCCAAGCCGATGCACCTGAAATTGACGGCCAAATTTTCTTGCTCGGTGCTTCGCACCTAAAACCTGGTCAGCGCCTAAAGGTGGAAGTAACCGATGCAGACGAACATGACTTATGGGGCAAGCCTGTTTAAGTGTTAAGTGGTTGGCTTAAGTAGGTCGGTAGAGAATTAAGAATTTTTCGATGCAGTAGTCTATGTACTTCTGAATTGCTTCTTTACTAGGTATTTCGCCGGTCATAATAAACTTGGCACGAAAGTAGGCGTTTAAAGCGCCTTGAAAGAATAATGCGGCTTGTTCAGGGTCGTCAACGGCTAGGTTGCCTGCTTCTTTTTGTAGGGTTAGAAAATCGACTAGCAGTAAACGGTCTTTTTCTAGCCCTGCTAAGAAGAACATCTGCCCCAAGTTAGGAAAGCGAATTGCTTCAGAAATCATCATGCGATACATGGCGGTGTTTTCTGACGAAACTAAGTCAACGAGTTTGCTTTGGGCATACTTCTTTAAAACTTCTTCAACATTTTCGCTTTTAATGTCGGTGGAACGCATGGTGGCATTATCACGGTAATCGCATTTTTGATCGACTACGGCGATAAAAAGTGCATCTTTATTGCCAAAATAGTTATACAGGGTTTGCTTAGCGACACCAGCTTTGCTAGAAATAGTTTCCATACTGGTGTTTTGGTAGCCATTTTCTAAAAAAGCTTCTGAGGCAGCATCAATGATCGCTTGGCGCTTATCATTTTTAACCGCTGGTTCTTTAGCAAGTGATTCTGTAGGTTTAATGCTTTTCACTGAAGTTTATCGCTCTGGCGTTAAAGGTAGGGTGTTGATTTGAAATTAGACTGAGTATAACAAAATAAGCCTATTGCACATAATCTGTACATAATCGCATATTAAGTGCAAGTTTATTTTTATTTTTGTGCTGAATTTGTACTGTATTTTAAGGAGTTCGTGTTGCCTACAAGTTTGTTAGACGCTTTTAGCTGGTTAGATTGGTTCGCCATTAGCTGTTTTTTTGTGTGCTGGGCTTGGTATTACTATTATTGCCTTTTGCGTTTAAGAACCCGCCGCTGTTTGGCAGCAACCATGCACGGCTACCGTTATGATTGGATGAAACGCATGATTGCCCGTGAAGTACGCATTGCTGATGCCACAATCATGACCCACCTAGAACGCAACGGTGCATTTTTTGCGTCCAGTTCACTGTTAATTTTGGCGGCCTTGTTTAGCTTGTTAGGTGCAACAGAAAAAGCGTTAGCGGTAATGACCGAGCTACCCTTTGCCATGTTAGCACCTACAGAATTAGGCATAGAAATTAAGCTGTTGCTGTTAATTGGTATTTTTATCTATGCTTTTTTTACGTTTAGCTGGTCGATGCGCCAATACAACTTTTGCGCCATTTTAATTGCCAGCGCTCCACTGCCTAATGAAAAAAGCGTTAGCACCAAAGCAAGAAATGCTTTTGCAGTGCAAGCCGCCAATGTAATTGACCTAGCGGCGAATCAATTTAACTACGGTTTAAGGGCCTATTATTTTGGTTTAGCTTTATTGGGTTGGTTTTTACACCCACTTGTATTAATTTTTTCAACCTTTGCCGTTGTTGCGGTACTTTATCGGCGTGAATTCCACTCTAAAACGCTAAAAGCTTTAATTGCTGGGCGTGACCTTAAGGTTGATTTTAAAGGTATTTTGCAAGGCTTAGAACCAGAAGCTGTCAATACAGCAACAACAAACAAGCTGTCGCCAGCAAAAGACATTACTGGTGATGACAAAAAGCTTTAGACTGCCAAGTCTTTTATTTATCTATTAATCGCTTAAATTCTAATTAAGGCTAGGGTTTTAAATATGATGACTGGCAAAAAAAAAGTAACACTTAAACTTCTAGTGCTGAGCTTAACCGTAACGCTCTTTACTGGCTGCCAGTTAATGCAAGCCCAAGAAAGTGGCCCGCCACCTGTTACTAATGAAGAATTACAGACCGCAAATCAAGCTTTACACCAGCATTTTCAAGACGAATTAGCCGCTTTAGAAAAACGCCAGCTGGCGAATCAAAAGCAGCAAACCCAAGAAACTCGACGCCTTAGAGTGTTACTTGAAAAACACCAGCAAGAAAATGCACTTTTTCAACGTCAGCACACCTTTCAAATTGAACAGCTAGGCAATTTATTAGAGCCAGGTTTTATTAATAACCCAATCACTGAGGTTATTCAAAACGATGGCAAGTTAATGTTGGGTGAATACGAATGGGTGCTATTACATGCCCAGCAGCTGGTGTTGCCGGCACGCATTGATTCAGGTGCGCAAACGTCTTCATTGCACGCAGTTAATTTGCAGCAGTTTGAGCGCGATGGCAAAACTTGGGTAAGGTTTGAAACCCATTACCAACCTGCAACCGATCAGGCAGAAAAAGACCAGTCAACGTTTAAAAAATTAGAGCTTAAAAAACTAGAAATAGAAGCGCCCTTGGTGCGTAAAGTGACGGTTACCCAAGCAGCAGGTTCAGAAACTCGCCCTGTAATTGCCTTGTTGGTTCAGCTAGGTTCTTTAACCCAAAATGTTGAATTTACGTTAACTGACCGTGGCAATTTAACTTTTCCGGTTTTGCTAGGACGGCGCTTTTTTATGGACATAGCAGTGATTGATGTGAGTAAAACTTACGTGCAAGGTAAACCAGAAGTTGTTGTTGCTATTCCAGCAGCTACTCCAGCAGTCATTTCAGCGGAGACTGAACAATGAAACAAGGTCGCTCCACACTGCTTTGGACAGCACTCATTCTTATTATGCTAGGTAGTTTACACACGGCTTGGCGGCATTTTGTACACCAAGTACCGCTGTTGCCCGGTAGCCAGCAAACCTATTGGGATTTAGAAGCGCGGGTTGAAATGGAAGCTAAAGGCAACCCTATTAAAGTGCGCTTAGCCATTCCTAATAGCCAGCCTGGTTTTTTAATGCGTTCAGAACACACAGCCTCGCCAGGTTTTGGGGTAGCGCTTACCGAGGGCGACCAACGTTATGCAGAATGGACGATTCGCGCTGCAACGGGTACGCAATGGCTGTATTACCGTGCGCAATTTCAATTTGACCCCCAAATGCACCTACCTTCAGTTGATAAAGCGCCTGAGTTGATGGTTAGTGCTTGGTCTTTACCACTTAAAGCTGCTGCTGAACAAATTTTAAAGCGTTCTTGGCAGGAATCAGCCGACTCTTTTAGCCTAGCCAAAGCCCTTGCCAATTACATTAGCGATGAAAAAAATCAAAATAGCCGCTTGTTGTTAAGTGAAATGACTGCGGCTGAAGCAATGGTCAAATTGTTGAATGATGCAAAAACGCCAGCCCGAATTTTGTATGGTATTAAATTAGAAGATGGTCGCCGTCGCCAAGGTTTGCAGCAGCTAGTACAGGTGTTTAATGGGCAAAACTGGCAGTTGTTTGATGCAAATTCGGCGTTAAGTATTGATGTAACGGGTAAAAATTATTTACTGTGGCAACAGCAGGCAGGGCCTATTTTGGAAGTGGAAGGCGCACACGAGTCTAAAGTTACTTTTTCGATGCTTTCAACCCATGAGCCAGCCAGCAGCAGCGTTAATGCTTTGGCGGTAAAAGATGCGCTATTAAGCTTGTCGATTCATAGCTTGCCGGTTTCTGAACAAGCCTTGTTTAAAACGCTCTTGTTGTTGCCTTTGGGTGCTTTGGTTGTAGTGGTGTTGCGGGTGTTTGTGGGCTTGAAAACTTCGGGCACTTTTATGCCTTTATTGATTGCCTTAGCGTTTTTGGAAATGTCGCTGTCGGCAGGTTTAATTACTTTTTTGCTATTAGTGAGTGCTGGGCTGGTGTTGCGCCAGTTATTAGCCCATTTAAACCTATTGCTGGTGGCTAGAGTGGCAGCGGTGATTGTGTGTGTGATTGGCATGATTGCGCTGTTTGCTGTGGTGTCTTTTCACACAGGCATTACAACGGGCATGAAGGTAACGCTTTTCCCGATGATTATTTTGGCTTGGACAATTGAACGCATGTCGATTCTTTGGGAAGAAGATGGCCCAATGGAAGTGGTTAAGCAGGGCGGTGGTAGTTTAATAACCGCAACCTTTGCGTTTTTGCTGATGGATATTTACGAAGTTCGCTACTGGATGTTTAACTTTTTAGGCTTGCAGCTAGTGGTGTTGGCGCTGATTTTGGTGGTGGGCAGTTATACCGGCTACCGTTTATTTGAGTTGTGGCGTTTTAGTCCTTTTGTTGATTCGCAACCAAGTGTTGAT
>CAYJCB010000030.1:9100-15582 GCA_964368615.1 uncultured Halomonadaceae bacterium
TGTTGATTCGCAACCAAGTGTTGATCCACAAACAAGGAAGTAGCACCATGTTAAGTTGGTTAAAAACACACTTTATTAGTCCAAAACAATTACGCCAAATTGGCGTATTAGGTTTAAACGAGCGCAACATTGCCTGTATTAGCGCCCATAATCCACGCAAAGGCTTTCCACTGGTTGATGATAAATTGCAAACCAAGCTGCTGGCGCAGGATTACAACCTAGCCACCCCCGCTTTGTTTGGGGTGATTCGTCACCAAGCTGAAATTAGTAATTTTGAACGCTATTTACCAAGGCAAGGTGGCTTTGTGATTAAACCGGCACAAGGCAGCGGCGGCAAAGGCATTTTGGTTATTCAAAAAATTGATGCAGATAAAAGCCGTTATTTAAAAGCTTCGGGTGAATGGATTACGCAGCAAACGGTGCAGCGCCATTTATCAAACTTAATTTCTGGGCTGTATAGCTTAGGTGGCCAACCAGATGTGGCGCTGATTGAAAGCTTGATTCATAGCAGCCGTGATTTTGCAGATTTTACCTTTGAAGGCGTACCTGATATTCGGGTGATTATTTACCAAGGCTATCCGGTAATGGCGATGATGCGGCTTTCTACCCGTGCTTCCGACGGCAAAGCGAATTTGCACCAAGGCGCGATTGGCGTGGGTATTGATTTAGAACTAGGAACGGCTGTGCAAGCCGTGCAGCACGACCGCTTGGTTCATTTACACCCAGATACTGGCAAGGCATTACACGAGCTACAGATTCAAAATTGGCAAAACTTGTTAGAACTAGCGGCCCGTTGTTATGACATGACTGGCTTAGGGTATTTAGGTGCCGATCTAGTGGTTGATGCTGAACTAGGCCCAATGTTATTGGAATTAAATGCTCGCCCAGGTTTAGCTATTCAAATGGCCAACGGCGCAGGCTTAAAACCCAGACTGCAAGCGATTGATAAGCACCGCACGCAGTTAAGAGGCCCTGCTGAAGCCAGTGTGGAACGTGTTCAGGTGGCTCAACAGCTATTTGCAATGAAAAGCAGTTAAGAACAAGTGGTTAAGAACAAGTAGTTAAGAAGATAATGTTTTTCTAAAAACTATTTAGGCTGCAAGTTTGTTCTGTAAGCCTTGCCAACGTAGAATGACTAGATCAAGTGTAGATTTATTTCTATCACAACAGCATTCATCTTTCTGCATAGAAGCTATTCCATGAGTCAGGTACCTGAAGAATTAATGGCTAAGGCTGATGCACTTTGTCAGCGCGAAGGACTAAGGTTAACGCCTACCCGCCGCCGTGTTTTAGAAATGATAGTGCATAGTCCGGGGGGCGCTAAGGCATACGACCTTTTGGACACGCTAGCTAAAGAACATTCTGCAGCGCGACCGCCTACAGTTTATCGCGCTATCGACTTTTTACTCAGCAACGGTTTAATTCATCGTATAGAATCATTAAATGCCTATGTTCGCTGCACCTGCCCTGAACACGTTCAAGCTTACCAACTGCTGATTTGTGAAATTTGCGGCAATGTGCAAGAACTACATGAAGAATTAATTGACCAACGCTTAGATGCTGCTGCTGCGAAACAAGGCTTTAGCGTCGAGAAAAAAACCATTGAAGTGCATGGCAGATGTCAGGATTGCCAGCAAAATACACGCCTTTTGGAGCCAGCCCATGTATGACTTACTCATTTTAAATGCAACCTTGGTGAATGAAGGCCAGCTAGTTCAAGCTGATGTGGCAATCGCTAACCAGCGCATTGCAGCGATAGCGCCTGATTTATCTTCAGCCCCAGCCAAACAGGTGATGGACGCAACAGGCTTGCATTTATTACCCGGCATGATTGACGACCAAGTGCATTTTCGTGAGCCAGGTTTAACCCATAAAGGCGATATTGCAACAGAATCAGCTGCAGCAGTGGCTGGCGGTATTACTACCTATATGGAAATGCCCAACGTTGACCCGTTAACGATTAACGTTGCTGCCCTAGAAGATAAGTACCAACGTGCTGCTGGGCGTTCATACGCCAACTTTTCTTTTTACCTAGGCGCTAGCAATACTAATATCGAAGAAATTAAAAACCTAGACCCACAAGCTGCCTGTGGCATTAAAGTGTTTATGGGTGCTTCAACGGGTGATATGTTGGTTGATAACCTTGATTCGTTGGCTGCTATTTTTGAACATGCACCTATTTTGGTGGCTACCCACTGCGAAGATACGCCAACTATTACTGCTAACGAAGCAGCAGCGCGTGAAGAATACGGCGAAGACGTACCTTTTTCTGAACACCCGAACATTCGTTCTGAAGAAGCCTGCTGGAAATCTTCATCTTATGCTGTTGCGCTGGCTAAAAAACACAATACCCGTTTACACGTTTTACACATTACCACTGCTAAAGAATTAGAATTGTTCGAGCCAGGTGCATTAAAAGGCAAGCGCATTACTGCCGAAGCTTGTGTGCATCACCTGTGGTTTAGCCAAGAAGATTATGCACGTTTGGGCGCACAAATTAAGTGCAACCCAGCGGTTAAACGCCAAGAAGACCGCGATGCCATTATGCAAGCCGTTAACGAAGGCCGCATTGATGTCATTGCCACTGACCATGCGCCGCATACTTGGGAAGAAAAGCAAAACAGCTATTTTAAAGCACCCGCTGGCTTGCCTTTAGTGCAACACGCTTTGCCTAGCTTGTTCGACCATTACCACGCTGGGCGTTTATCGCTGCAAACCCTTGTACAAAAAGCCTGCCATAACCCTGCCGATGCTTTTGAAGTAAAAGACCGTGGTTATTTGCGTGAAGGCTATTTTGCTGACTTGGTATTGGTTGATTTACAAGCCAGCACTACCGTGACTAAAGAGTCTTTGCTGTATAAGTGTGGTTGGTCGCCGTTTGAAGGGCATACTTTTAATAGCCGCATTGTGACTACGCTAGTGAATGGTGGTTTTGCTTGGCACGATGGCGAATTAGGCAAAAATATTCATGGGCAACGCATTACTTTTAATCGTTAAATTAGGTTTAAATAATGGCAACAGATGCAGTAACAACCAATAAAGACTATTGGCTAAATTTAGAGAGTGCAGCGGTTGGAACGCAGTGCGAACTTTTAACCGCCATTGATAAGCTGGTATTTAATGAACAAGGTTTAATTACCGCCATTGCCCAGCAGTTTGATACTGGCGAAGTGCTGATGTTGGCTTGGATGAACCGCGAATCTTTACTGATTTCCTTGCAAGAAAAACGCGCTTGTTATTGGTCGCGTTCACGCAAAAAGTTATGGCGCAAAGGCGAAAGTTCTGGCCAAGTACAGTGGTTAAAAGGCTTACGAATTGATTGCGATGGCGATGCTGTATTGCTTGAAGTCGATCAACAAGGCCCTGCTTGCCATACTGGGCGTAAAAGCTGTTTTTATTTGGGTTTAAATGATTTAGATGCAGCAGCCAAGCAATTAGAAGTGCTGAATGCACCCGAAATTGATCCAGCTAGTTTGTATAAGTAGCTAGTAATGCTAAGGCGCTGGTTGTTAATGCCATTTAAAGGTTTGGCGTGGTTATTAAAAAAGCTATTAATTGGTTTATTACGTTTTTACCAATTATTTATTAGCCCATTAAAACCACCCAGCTGCCGCTTTTATCCAACCTGTTCTAGCTATGCGATAGAAGCAGTTCAAATGCACGGCCCGTTAAAAGGTTCGTGGCTAGCCATTAAACGCTTAGGAAAATGCCACCCTTTACACGAGGGTGGCGTAGATATGGTGCCTGAAAAGTGTTCTAAACCAGACTGCAAACATTAAGCTTTAACGGCCTTGGCAATGGCAAAAATACGTTCAAGCATGGCATGTAAACCATTGCTGCGTGTGGGGCTTAAGTGTTTATCTAACCCTAAAGCCGCTAAAAAATCGGGCGGCGTGGCAAGAATTTCTGCAGCAGTGCGACCATTATAAATACGCATTAGCAACGCAATTAAACCCGACACAATTGCTGCATCGCTAATAGCCGCAAAAGAAATAATATCGCCATTGGCTTCAGGGCGTATCCAAACTTGCGACTGACAACCTTCAATTTTATATTCAGCAGATTTCCATTCTTCTGGGTAATCAGGCAAAGCTTTACCTAAATCAATAATGTATTGGTAACGATCCATCCAGTTATCAAAAAATTCAAATTCTTCTAATAAAGTTTGTTGGGCTTGTTGAGCTGACAAGGTTTAAATCTCCGCTTTAGTTAATAATCATTCAGGGGTTATTTATTTAGACTCTAGTTTACGCACTTCCATGCGTTCGTTGCTGGCAATGCGTACAATTTGTCCATCTTTAGTAATAAACCCCCTTTCTTGCAAATCTTTTTTATACACTTGGTAAGTGCCGATAGAATGATTGCTGGCATTGGTTGAAGTAATAATTTGCACTTCTAATAAGGTACGCTGATCTTGCCAATCATAAACTGTCCAAACGGCTGTTACTAAAACAATAATGGCTAGAACACCAAAAAAAATTAATTTAATGGGCGGGGTTGTCTTATTAGTTGGCGCAGACAAATAGTGGTTTTGTTGTTGGTTTACCTTTTGTTCCGTAATGTGTTCAGTAATGGCATGATTATTTTGTTGATTACGCCATAAAAAATAAATTACGCCACCAACAATTAAAGTAACTAGCAGCTTACCTAGCATATTTACTCCCTATTAATAGATTCAAATGCCTAGCCCAACGGTTACGATTAGGGCATTAGCACCCAGTAAAATAGCATCGGCCTGTATACGACTAAATTTTATACCAATAGAAGGTAAAATAACTGGTGCTATTTTAAATTTATTAAAAGGCACTTTATCGCGATACTCACCTTTATAACCATGAATAAAACCACCTGTTAATTTGGTGTAAAAAGGTGTACCACTAAAATCAAAACGCTTACCACCATACGCATAAAAAGAGCGCTGCTCGAAAGAATTAAGAAAAGTAGCGCCGCCCCAAATATAGCTATCGTCTCGGTTGCGTTCAATACCAATCAGTTTTTGATGGTTATTGTGTTCTGGCTTAGGATTAAAATGCCGCGTTAAAAGACTAGTTTGTATATACCAATAAGGTTCAGTAGGAATAGGTTCAATTAACTTAAACAGCCCTGTTTTAATACTGCTTTTAAAACCTGTTTCATTGGTTAGTTCTTCAGCTTGTTCTTGATTAGCAGCATTCAGCATTTGTGGCACATAAAACAAGAATAAAAAGAAAAACACATGACTGAAGAACCTCATTTATACCTCTGTTTCAGTTGAATTGCGAAAATCACGGGGCAAATAGTGCCATAGATAAGGCGCATTGCAAATTATTGATTTAGTTTTCTTTTGCCCAAGGTGCTTGCCAAACTTGTTTTTTATTTTGCGCTTGCCATACATCATCTTCTTCATGCAGATAAATACGGGTAGTTGCCAAGCTTGAGTGACGCGCATTACGTGCTAAAAACCTTAATTCTACGCCAGCATCAGCTTGGTGGGTAATGGACGTGTGCCGAAACCAATGGGTTGAAGTTTTGGCTAAACGCTCAGCAATGTCAGGATCACTAATAGCACAAGCTTGGCTGGCTTCATCGGTTAAATCTTTTATAGTGCGATAAATCATATTCGGGCTAATGCCTTTATTACCCGCTAAATTGCGAATAACGGGGCTAAAATCGTCGTTATCTGGCAACCCAGTTAAACCTAAAAATTCACGGTAACGTGTTAAGGCATTTATTAACGCTTCGTTAACTGGAATTTCAGCATATTTTTTACCCTTGCCTTCCACCGCCCACCACCAATTACCACGGCGTTGAAAAAAATCATTCATTTTTGCCTGTGCCACTTCATGTACACGCGGCGCTAACAAGTATAAAAAAGCTAATAATAGCCGCCAACGCTCTAATTGTTTTTGACGCTGTTCATCATCTGATTCTTGTTGCTGTAAATAATCTACTAAAACTTGCCAACTGGCTTGGTCTAAATGGCGTTCGCGTACATTGCGTGAATCTTGTCGAGCGTCTTTTTGGCGCAACAAGGCTAAAGGGTTGCCTGCTAAATAGTTGGCTGAATGTAGGTATTGAAATAAACCCTTTAAAATTCTAAGGGCGTGCTGTTGACTGGTTTTACTTAATCCGCCTTGAAAAGGTCGCCATTCTGAAGAGTGACGTGGCGACCGACCATGACCACACCAGCGCGAAGCCGGTTGTGGATTGGCTAAAAAAAGTTGATAGGCGGCTAAGTCTTGGCGATTAAGACTGGAAAAAGGTTTGCCTAATTCTAGCCAGCACCAAAGCAACAACCTTTCTGCTTCTTTGCGATAGGCACGAAAAGTTTGCGGCTGCTCTTGGTATTCCATCAGCCAAGATTGCACGGCTTCTAAATCAGTGTTGGCTGCCAATTGGCAATATTGGCTAGCAGCGGGTCGATTCTCACCAAAACTACCATTTAGTTCGTCGGGCAAATTCGGCAAAGATTCTAGCGGTGCCATAGGTAATACGAACTTTTC